>JBMOJP010000023.1:0-28830 GCA_049315725.1 Chthoniobacterales bacterium
GCGCCGCCCCCTTCAACAGTCATCAGCACAATGAAAGCAGCATCCTCCACCACCCTCGTCGTCTCGCTGGCCGCGGCCGCCTTGGGCCTCCTTGGCTTGACGCTGCTGCTCCTCCGCAGTCCGGAAACTCCCCACGCAGCGCCAGGAACCGCGACCGGTTCCGTCGCGATCGCTTCGGGCCAGGCCGGCGACTCCGCGTCCAACCCGGCGCCCACCCGCACCACCGTGGGCAAGCGGCCGCAGGTTGCCGAGGTCCAAGAGGGCTTCCGTGTGGCCCTCGCGGCCGAAGCCAAGCAGGCGGCGGAATCGCCGCAGGGTGGATCTTCGCCCCAGCCCTCGGGCGTGCATAGCTCTGACCAAGGTCCCGCCCCCAACCACACGACTATTCCCTCCTCTTCCTCTTTTTCTTCCTCCCCCTCTGCCTCCTCCGTCTCCGTCCCGGTGCCGGTTGCCGGCACCGTGCCGCCGTCGGCCTCGGCGAACGTGTCCGTCGTCACCGCGGACACCCGTCTCTGGCTGCCCGCCGCCATGCTGGAACCGGACAAGTCCATCCCCATCTCCACCGAACTGCAGGTCGCCGAGTGGGAGCGCCTCCAGGATCTCTTTGTCGAGGCGGTCGGTGGGCGGGCTCCCGGCGACCAAGCCAGCCGCGAGAACTGGGTCAGCGCCCAGCAGAAAAGCGACGACCTTTTCCGGCAGAAATTCGGCTGGGATGCTTTCCGCACCCAGCAAATGAAAGCCTACCGGGAAGGCCTCGCCCCCAACTTTTGAACCAATTCCAATCCCAACTCCGACCCACATCGTCACACACCATGAAACCTAAAGCCCTGCTTCTCCTGCCCCTCCTGCTCATCGGTCTGCTCTCCGCCGTCCGCGCCCAGCCGACCGCCATCACCACCTACGAGCCCGGCGCGCTGTTTCTGGGCTTCCGCCAAGTCGGCACGAACGCCACGGCCAACAGCTTGGCGGTGAAAATCGGCCAGGCGTCGCAATTCCTCCCCCCCAGCTTGGGCGGCACAGCCACCCCCGGCTCCCCGTTCAACGTCCAATTCGGCGTCGTGCCCGGCAGCGGCACCCCGGTGTTCAATCTGACCAACGATCTGACCGCCGTCTTCGGCTCCACCTGGACGAACAACCCCACCAACGGCAGCGGCGTGCGCTGGGCCGTGGTCGGCTTCACCGATGACTCGCTCAACAACACACCGATTGCCAATTTGACTGCTCGCTCGGCCTTCGTCACCCGGGCCCGCACCAATCCGGCCACGCAGTCGACACCCTTGGTCTACAGCGCCACCTCGCACCTTGATCCCTTCGCGGCAGAGTTTAAGAATTTCGCCTACGGCACGGGCGGCGGCGCCTACGCCGCCCAACAGAGCACGACCAACAGCAGCGTGGCCCTCATCGACGGCGCCGGCCTGCTTAACAATTGGAGCACCCGCATCGGGACTGCCGCCAACGGGTCGTTCGGTCTGGGATCGGCCCGCCGGGTTGAACAGCCCCAGCTTGGCAACTTCACCGGGCCGACCGCCTCGGTGCTGGACCTCTACCTCGCCCCCTACACCGGCTCGACCTTGGTGACCAACACCACCTTCCTCGGCACTTTCATTGTGACCACCAACGGGCAGCTCACCTTCACCCCGACGGGTGGAGCCCTGACTCCTTATCAAACATGGACCGCCTCCTACGGCTTGAGCGGAACGAACGCGGTGACAACGGCCGACCCCGACCTCGACGGATTCGCCAACCGCCAGGAGTTTGCCTTCGGCACCTCGCCGATCGTCGGAAACGCCGCCCTTGTCGGGGCGGCCGGCGCCGGCACCAATGTCCTTGTGACCTTTCTCGCCCGCGCGACCAATGAGGTGACCTACAATGTGCGCTCGGGCACCAACCTCTCGGCTTGGAGCCCCGATGCCGTCTCGATCACCAACGGCCCGGTCTCCCCCACCCCGCCCACGAACTACACCCGCAGGCAATTCAGCGTGCCTGCCTCCGGCGCGAAGTTCTTCCGCGTCGACTCTGTCATCCTCAACCCGTAAAGCCCGGTGCTCGGAACGCGAGGAACCTAGTGGCGGACATGATGGACAGCTCAACCCTCGCGGATGTTTTGAAGGCCTCGGCCCACGGAAGCGCGGACACCCGCGGGGTGGACGGCGAGGGAATTTGAGCCGACTGCGGGATCAAACGGAACGGAGGGAACGTTCGTTCAGTCCTCCAAATCCGTGTTCTGCATGCCCATGCGGCTGCTTGGCTCGGTGAAGTTGGAATAGCGCGAGCCACTGTCGGTCGGATTGGACGGATAGGAGGGTTGGTTGCCGGTCTGGCAGGAGGACAAAGCGAGAACCACGACGATGCAGAGCGGGGTGAGGACAATTTTCATCGGATGAGGCAAAGGTTGGGAGAAGACGAAACCGCTGCGCTCAGTTGGCCGGCGCGGCGTTCAGCGCGTCCAGGGCGATTTCGTTGACCGAAACCGGCTGGCGTTCGAGCAGGGTGGAAATATGTGCTTCGCGGTTTTGCGCGGCCCGCCGCTCGCGCAGGAGAGAAGCGAGATCTTTGCGCACTTCCTCGAAAGAAGCCGGTCCAGCCGCGCGGACTTCATCCACCCGAACGATATGATAACCATCCCGGCCCTCGACCGCCGGGGTGATCTGGCCCTTGGAAAGGCCGCTGATGGCTTTGCGTATTTCCGGGGCGATCTGATCCTCCGGCAGCCAGCCGATTTTTCCGTCCCGCGCGGCCGAGGCCTGCTCGTTGCTGTTCTCGCGGGCCAGACGTCCGAAGTCATCCGGGCGTCCCTTGAGCTGCGCGGCCAGCTCGTCGGCCTTCTTCTTCGCGGCCGCATCCCCGGGCTGACCTGCGATATAAATCTGCGAGAGCTCGAAACGCCGCGGCACGGTCAATTTCTCCTTCTCCGCCTCGTAAGTTTTCTTCAACTCATCCTCCGAGGGGTAGTCCGCCGGCACCTTGGCGACTTCGGCCAGGTAGCTCTCCACCACAAATTGGTCGCGCGTCCGCGCCAAGCCGGTCACGACCTCCGGCCTCTTGTCCCAGCCGGCCTCCGTGGCCTCCTGCAGCACGGCTTGGCGCAGAAGAATGGCCCGGACAAAACGCGCGAGTTCCTCCTTGTTGGCGAACAGGGCGGTCCGCTCGTCGGGCCGGAGGGCGGCCAGGTAGGGGCTGATTTCCGCGGCCTTGATTTCGCGGGAGCCGACCTTGGCGACGACGGCGTCGTCGGCTGCGGCCGGCTGCGAGCCGAGGATGGCCATGGCAAGAGTAAGGACTGGGATCATGTGGTTGGGTTTCATGGGGTGATGGTGGCGGCGCGGATGCGGGTTTCGAGGTCCTGCATGATGGTCTGGAGTTTGGCCCGGTTGACGCTGACGAAAGGTTCGCGGGCCAGCACCGTTGCGCCCATGCTGTGGGCCGCGTAGCGGTCGAGGATTTCGTCGGCGGTCCGCTTCATTTCCACATTCTTGACCTGCTGTTCGGCCACCGTGCGCTCGAGCGTGCTGATGCGCCCCTTGGCTTGGATGGTCGCAGCTTCGGCTTTGCGAGCCCGGTCAACCATCGCCGCGTAATCTTTTTCCCACTTGGCCACCTGGGTTTCAAGCGAGGTGATGCGGTCCTTGGCCTGCCCAAGCACGCCGCGCAGTTCCGAGGTTTGGTTGGCGGCGGTGTTCCGCTCCTCCAGCATCTGGGCCTGCAGGGATGCCACCTCCTTTTTGAGTTTCTCCGCCTCCTGCTGGCTCTGCACCATCGAGGCCTCCATCCCGGCGCTCTTCGCCTGTTCCTCCCGAACCTGCAGCATGGTGTTGCGCAGGGCCTCGCGCAGTTTGGTCTCGGCGCTGTTTTCCGGCTGCTCCTGGGCCTGCAGCGGGGCCAACAGGACGGCGAGAATGGCAAGATGGCGGATGAGCGGAACCTTCATGGTGCGTTTAGAATTTGGCGCCGATGTCGAACTGGAAGATGTTCATGTCGAATTGCGGGCCGGCGATGCTTTCCGAGCCGAACCAACGAAGGCCCAGATAAACCTCGGGCGAGAGAGCGAGGCGGCCCGCCACGGTGAAGCCCTTCATGTTCGTGCCGCCCAGGCCAAAGTCGGAGTCGTTGAAGCCGTCAACCACCGCGTCCGAGCCGATCCAGCGGTAACCGAAGGCCAACTGCCAGGCGCCGAGTTTGTCGAGCTCCCGGTGGCCGAACTCGAGATCAACGAGCCAGGCCGTGCCGCTGCCCTCGAAGGCGCCGATGTTGTTCGTGTCCGGATCCGCGTCGTCGTTGACCACCTCGCCGCGGTTGTTGACCGCAACCTGGTCGATCTCGGACTTGTTGAAGGCCACGTTCTGGACGACTTCGCCGATGAGGGAAATGTTGACCGGCTCGAATCCGTCGTAGCTGAGCTTGCCGGTGAAGGCCAGGTTCTGGAACGGCGTGGCCAGACCGTAATACTGCCATTGGTTGATCGCGCCATAGTCGTTGTAGGCTTCGGCGATGATGTCGCGGATGGGGAAGTAGGTGTTGCCCTTCTGGGCGAAGGACGGACGGCTGTTGTCCGTGTCGCCCTGATCGCTCTCGGTGTAGGCGTAGAAGGGCGAGGAGAGCTTGCCCTCGATGTTGTAAAAGTAGTAATAAGCAGCGGCGATTTGGGTGGACCAGTTCTTGGCGAAGTTGATCTGCGCGCCGCCCTGGATGGCGAGAAGGTATTTATCGTAGCTCTGGAATTTCTGCGGTGCGTTCGAGGCGAAGTTCAGGTCCGTGTTGAAGACGGGAAAGGCACCCGCAACCAGCGAGGGAATGACGGCATTCTGGTAGTTGTAGGAGAGCCGGAGGGCTGTGCCGTCAAACCCGAGGTCGTTGTCGAAGATGACCGGGGTGGAGAAGAACGGATTGTCGAAGCGACCGACCATGATAGCCAAGGCGGCTTCGTCCTCGCCGCCACCGAGATCGTAGCGGATGTAGGCGCGATCGAGCCAAATCGCGTATTTACTGAACTGTCCGCCCTGGGCCTGATTGGCCAGGCCGAGCGACTGGTTGGCCGTGACGGGAGAGTTGTTATCACCCGTCGCAATGCGCAGCCCGGCACTGAAGTTGTCGGCGAAATCGATCCCCGCGCCCACGCGCACCAGCATGCGGTAGCGGTTGCGGTTCTGGTCGGTGTTCCACTGCGGGGCAAACTCGAAGCCGGTCACGTCGAAAGGCGAGCCGGTGTTGATCGCGTTGAAATTCGGGAACGCGCCCTGGTTGTTGTTACCCGTCGGGTAAAGGTCGGCCTCGTAGCGGAAGCGGATCTCGCCCTCCGGCTTGAGCTGAGCGAGCAGGGCCGGCAGACCCGGCGGCGCCTTGGTTTCCTGGCTGCGCCCGACAGTCAGGCCCAACTCCCGCTTGATGTCCTCGGTGATCTGGGCTCGCACCGGGGCCGGAATGTAATTCACGCTGGTCATCATCTCCTGCCGCGCGGCCTCGAGCGGGCTGAGCGGCTTTTGCCCGGCCAACGACTGGTCGGTCATGGTCTGCACGGCCGCGACCTGCGCGATGGCGAACATGTCCGCCTCGCTCTGCACCTTCTGCACCTCGGCCTCCGCTTGCGCTTGCGAGACCATCCCCTTGGCATCATCCTTGGTCAGAACTCCACGCTCGACCAGTTTGTTGATCAGGTTGATCACCACATTGCCGGTCGGCGTGGCCGCCACAACACCTTGGGCCGGGGAAAGCACGCCGGCTGCTAGCTTGGTCGGCGCTGCGGCCACCGCAGCCGATGGGGCATCGATCGCCTGCCCGGGATCGAGCGGCTCGGCCCCGCTGGCCTCGGCGGGCGCTGCAGGTGTCGGTGGTGGATTTTCCTCCCCTCGCACGGCCAACTCCGGCTTGAGCAGCCGACCGCCATCAGACACTGGCCCCGAGGACGGAGTAGTCGGTTGGGGCGAACTCGGCGCAGTGGTTTCAACCTGGGCCGGAGCCTGGTTACCGAAGTTGGGCGCGCCCTGTTCCCCGGACTGGGCCAAGAGCAACTGCGCTCCCGCTGATGCCCCCGTCAGAAGCAGGGCAAGCGTGGCTGGAAGCAGGAAAGACGGTTGGGCTTTCATCATCTCGAGGCGTTGATCCGCATGACAATGGGCATGGGCATGCCCGAGGGCGGCGGGTCGGGGAACGTGATACCTGTCAAAATCTCACTCTGCAAAGCTTGATCGATCGCCGCATCCCCCGAGCTGCCTTCGAGTGCCGCACGCGTGACTCGTCCGCTAGAGTCAACCCAGATCCGCGCCTTGACGGTCAGCTTCGCGGAACGCGTGAGTTTGTGGCTGCGCACGGCGGAGGACACGGCGTTTTGCACCCGCCCGGCATACCAGCCGAATTTGGATCCTCCCCCACCACCGCGGCCGGAGCCGCCGATCATGCCACCGCCGCCGCGCCCCGTCAGACCGAAGCCATCGGGTGGGCCGTCGCCTTGGATATTGGAACCCATGGGGGCCGGAGCCTCCGGTTCCGGTTCGGGTGGCGAGTCGGGCTTGGTCTCTTCGACAAACTCCGGGGTTTCCGGCTGTTTATCCGGCTCAGGAATATCCGGTGGGGGCGTCGGCGGAGGCGTTGGCTTGGGCGGCGGAGGCGGAAGCACCGGCATGACATTGACGATGGTCGGGGGTTTCCTTTTCGGCACCTTCTTTCCCCCGAGGAAAAAGTAGGCACCCGCCCCCAAGGCAAGGACGACCAAACCCGCCGCCACGCTCAAAAGGAGTGAGGTCCGCCTGCTCCCGGCGTTTTCAGGACCGGATTCTTGGAAGGGAGACGACATGAATTATTTTCCGGGTCCGACCGTGGCCAGACCCACCTGGCTGATGCCCAGACGCCCGCAGACATCCAGGACGTTCATGATGGCCTCGTATTGGGTCTGCCGGTCACCGCGCACGACGACAGGGAAGTCGGGATTCTTCGCCTTGTGCTCCTTGAGCCGCTGCTCCAGCTCGGCCAGCGTCACTGGAACGGTGTCCAGCGCGATTTTGCCCTGGTTGTTCACCGTGATCGCCCGGCTCTTCGGCGCGCTCAAGTCGGCCGGCTTGCTCGATGACTTGGGCAGATCGACCTTCATTCCCTGCACGCCGGCCGTGGTCATGATGATGAAAATGAGGAGCAGCACCAGGTAGAGGTCCACCATGGGCGTGACGTTGATGTCGTCATATTTTTGATCGTCTCCTCCGGCGTCCATGATCAGTTTGTGTTGGCCAAAAGCGGCTCGTCACCCGTCGGGGACGGCGGCGTGAAACGCGGCGGCAAGCCCTCCCCCGGCGGCGGATAGGCCTCGGCAATCTTGGTGACGAACTCGTCGATGAAGACCTGCATCGAGGCGATGACGTCTTTGATCTTCGAATTCAGAAAACTATACATGAAAAGCGCGGGAATGGCCACGAGGAGGCCGACGGTGGTGGCCAGAAGCGCACTGGCGATGCCCGGCGCGATCGAATTCACATCCACCTCGCCCGACTTGGCGATGACCGCGAAGGTGATCATGACTCCGACCACCGTCCCGAGCAGACCGACGTAAGGGCCACCGGCGATGCTGATGGTGAGGAAAACGAGTCCCTTGTTGAGGCGCTGGCGTTCGCGCACCATCCCCGCGTCGAGCGCGGCCCGGATCGCCTGAATCGAGCGCACGGACAGGCCCCGGTGGCGGTCGGGACCGGAGATGCGGTGGCGGATTTCCTTAATCCCGAGGTGGTAGAGGTGGTAACTGGGTGAGTTGAGCATGCGGCGGATGCCGGCCGACTGCTTGCCCCCGCCCTTGGCCTCGATGGCCTCCATCCGCAGATTGGTCAGGGAGTCCGGATCATCCGCATCGAGCACGGTGAGATCTCCCGAGACCTCGCCCCACTGGCGCAAGAATTCCTCATCTCCTTTCATCAGCGCACCCAGACGGAAAAATTTCGCGACCGCCACGGACCACCCGGCGATCATCATGATCACGCAGATGCCGATGGCGATCCAGCCGTCGAACATCATGTTGTTGGCGATGTCGCCGAAGAGGCTCAGGTGTTCCATCATCCCGCCGTGTTCCGCCCCGCCGCCCGCCTCACCCTGCTCGGCTTGGAGAATTTTCGCCGCCAGCTCGCTGCCTGACTGCAGGAGGAACATCAGCCGCAGAGCCGCTGCCGACTGCGCCGCGCCGTGCAACTGGAATTCGTCGAGTTCCCCGAGAAAACGCCCGGTGCTGCCCGTCGCCGGATCGGGTCCGCCGAGAAAAATGGGACCGCGTCCCGCCGGCAGAGGCGCGTCCAACGCGGCCACTTCACGCCCATCGAGAAACAACGCGATGCGACCGTCCTTAGCCGTCACGGCCACCTGCCGCCACACTCCGTCGCCCACCGCTTCGCCCGCCACCGCGCGCGACTGACCGTCGATTTCGACAAACGGCGCCCCGCCCGCCGCCAAACCCACGCGCAATCCACCCGCCTCGGGCCGCGCCAACAACACAGACTCCTGCGCGGTGGCCACGGGTTTGACCCAGAGGACCAGCGTGAGTTCGCCCCCCGCCGCCCACTCGTTGGCCGGAGCCGCCGGGATTTTGATCGGGTCGCGTCCGACCAGACGGACGCCGTCGGCCACGACCGTTCCCTCGGAAAGACTGCCCGCCGACTCCGCGTTGGCCGCATTGGCCGTGGAATCTTGCGGCGGTGTGCCGCGCTCGTTCAGGTGGTAAACCAGCTTGGCGCTGTCTGGGTAGGTCTTGGCCGCATTGGCCTGCCCTTCGCCCCCCGGGGCGGCGTTGCCGTAGTAGAGCCAGAACTCGGTCGGGGCCGACCCCGAAACCGCCGGCAGCCTCACCCAGGCAAAACCCTCCGCGAGCAGCGGGTCGAATTTTTCCACATGGAAGGACAGCGGAGTCTTATCGTCGGCCGCGATGAAGCGCAGGTCGCTGGCATCCGCCTGCAGCGCATCAAACGGCACGTTGCCGGAATGCAGGCGCACGAGCACGACGGATTCGCCCGCGTCCCCCTTGACCTCGGCCCCTTCGACGGTCGGATTGAGAATGAACTTGGTCCGGCCGGTCCATTCCTCATTCCACCACGCGCGCACCGGCCCGGCCGCGAGAAGGAGGAAAGCCCAGACCGCGACGGCGAGGCGGAAGCTGAAGTTGACACAGAATTGTTTTTTCATAGTTCTCCCCAAACGCGAAAAACGAGCAACGGCTCCCCGACTTTCTGGTTGGCTTGGTCGATGAGCGGAAAGCCGAGGACGAGCGAGCCGTTGAGCCAATCCATCAGTTTGACCGTTCCACCCACCCCGTAGCTGGCCAGACTGAAGTCGGTCGTCTGCTCGGGCAGCGGGTCGTTGATGAAGGCCGCTCCGGCGTCGAAAAAGGCGAACAGCCGCAGTTCTTGGTCCTGCCGTTTGGTCCATTTGAGCAGCGAGGGCGTGTAGAGTTCCAGGCTGCCGGCGATGGCGCTGTCGCCGACCACCTCGGATTCAAGGTAGCCGCGCACGGTGTTCAAGCCGCCAAGAGAAAACTGTTCGCTGTCGACCAAGGCATTGTCGGTGGCCTGCCCTTGCAGCACGCCACGCACGCGGAAGTCATACCAGATGTCATGCTCGTAGCTGGCCTGCCCGCGGAAATAAACGTAGTTGCCGTTGGCCGCATACCGGCGATTGTCGAAGTCCACCTCGCCGCTGCCCATGCCCCGGAAATGCCAGTTGATCGCCCCATCGAGTTGGAAGCGGTAATCCTTGCCCATCCAGAAGCCGCTGTAACTCAGCACAAACGGCCAGTAGGTCACTGGCGAGGAGCTGATCAGCGCATTGTCGAAACTGAGCGACTGCTCGAAGTTCTTGTAATCCATGCCGAAGGTCAGGTTGTGGAAAAGCCCCGGCTTCGAGGGCAATTCGGCGATGAGCCGACCACCGTAAATCTCACCATTGCCGGCCGAGGCCGAGCCGCCGAGGGTGGAGACATCGCTGTTCTGCCGGATGGCTTGCGCCATGATTGAGAGCCACTCAACGCGCGGCACCGGCGCGAGGTAGTAGCCCGAGTAAACCAGCGCATCCTTCGCATCCTGCGGCGCAATCTGGAAAGCCGCCCCGATGGTGTGGTCGAGTTGCCACAGATTGTCGTAGCGCACCGACGCGTCCAACCGCAGCGGCGTGGTGTTGGCGCTGTATCGATTGTTCAGCTCAATGCTCGCGTGCAGCGGAAATTTGTCCTGCACAACCAGTTCGACGTCGACTGTCCCAGGCAACGCCCCCGGCTTGAACTCCGGCGTGACCCGCAGATCCGCCCGCTTGTTGAGGAGGACCACATCCCGCTGCACCTCCTCGAAGTTCGGCACATTGCCCTCCTTCAGCGACGGTGCCCTCCGTTTGATCCGCTCGATATCGTGAAAGCGCGACCCCTTGACCGTCAACCGGCCGACCGGCGTCTCCTGCACGACCAACACCACCATGCCCTTGCTCGCGTCCTGCGGCGGCACTTCGACCACCACGGTTTGGAACCCGGCCCGATGATACCTTTGCTCCAGCGCCGCCCGGGCCAACTCCACATCCTCCTCCGTCCGCCCGGGGCCCATGTAGGGATAAACCGCCAGATCCACCTCGTCCCGCGGCAACTGCCGGGCGCCAAGGATGCGATACTCGCGGATGTAAATTCCGGGCTCAACCTGGGCCGCCACACCAGGTGCCGCAGGCGGACCAGCAGGCTCCGCAGCCCGAGCCAGCGATGTGCAGGAGACCACCGCCAACAGAGCCACCCCGGCCGGCGCGAGCATCCTTGACCACCAAGCCCTCTTCAGTGAGGGCGAGCCACGGCCGAGTCGGGCCAAGGTGGGTTGAGGCAGGGAAACCATAAGTTGACCGAATTAGTAGTGTTGATATCTTATCAAGACAAGCCACAAACCGCAAAGCTGCTCTTGTGACGCTTCCGTCACGAAGTATGGCCTCAGGGTGGCGCTCTGACCAGCCTTGAAAGAGGCAGGAGGGTTGCGTCCGCCCGTGAAATCGCGCACCATCCCGCCCGTCCCGGATGCCTCTATACCTCACCAAAAACGGAGAGACCTTCGGCCCGCATGAGGCCGAGGAGATAGCTGGCTTCCTGCTCCACGGGAACTTCGAGTCCGACGACCTGTGCTGGCAGGAAGGCTGGACGGAATGGCGATCCATCGGCAACGCGCTCGCCCCGGAACCCGCCGCGCCGCCGAAGCCCAAGGGCGAAATCCCCGACGACATTGTCATCATCGGGACGCTCAAACTCCCGGATGAGCGCACGGTCACCTGCCGGGTCGAGGGGGAGATCCATTCGCCCGCCACCGTCATCATCGCGCCGGGTGCCCGGATCAAGGCGCGAATCAAGGCGGCCTCGGTGGTTATTTTCGGCACGGTCGAAGGCGATATCCACGCCACAGGTCGGGCCGAATTGAAAAGCTCATCCACCTTGCATGGCGACATCCACGCCGCCCGGGTGCTGATTGAGGAGGGCGCGACTTTCCACGGCCAGTCGCACGTTCACTCGGCAACGGCGGCGGGAGAAAACCCCGGGGCTTGAAGCTTCAACCCTCCGGGTCGCCCGCCTTCGAGGCAACGCGCACGCGGCTGAACATCTCGGTGAAAAATCCGCCGATGACCAGAACCTGTGCGGAAAAATACATCCAGAAGAGCAGGATCATGAAGGACGACATTGCGCCATAGAACGATTCGGCGCTGAGCCAACCGAGGTAGAGTCCCATGCCGAGCTTGCCGATGGTGAAAAGCAGGGCCGTGCCGAAGGCCCCCAGCCAGACGTGGGCCCAGAGGACTCTGGTCTCGGGCAGGAGTTTGTAGATCAGCGCGCAGACCAGGGTGACCATGACGAGGGTCGCGGCGAATTCGAGGGAGAAGAGCAGGGAACTCGAGTAAGGCAGCCAATCGGGCACATATTTCTTCGTCGCGGCCAGCACGGTCGTGGCGAGGAGCGAGAAGATAAGAAGCAATCCGGCCACGAGGACCCCGGCGAGCGAGACGAGGTAATGCTCAACCCACGTCCACCAGGAAGCCTCCCTCATGTGCTGGGCCCCCCAGATGAAGTTCATCGAGTCGCGGAGCTGCCGCATCACGCTCGAGGAGGTGTAGAGCAAAACGACGATACCGATGGCCGCCGCCCAACCGGAGTTGGTGCGGGCCCGAACGCTGGAGAGAAGCCCCTCGATGGTCCACGCGGTCTCGGGGCCGAAAATCTCGATCAGCTTGACCCGCAATTCACCACGGGCGGCCTCCTCGCCAAAAAACCATCCGGCGATGGCCGTGGCAATGAGCAGCAGCGGCCCGAGGGAAAACACGGCATAGTAGGTCAAGGCGGCCCCGTGGGTCATGCCACCCTCCATGACGTAGCGATTGAACGCCTCGCCGAGGATCTGCCATTTGGTCTTGGCGCGCGGCCCCGGTTCGCTGCTTTTCGTTTCCACAATTTCCATCGCGAGGAATGTTAGCCACCCCGCGAAAGCAGGGAAGCCGCGGTTTTAATCGGCCAATTCCCGAGCCAGACGCCGCGGCAAGCCCGGGCCGGCGTAGACGAGGGCTGTGTAAAGCTGGACCAGCGAGGCCCCCGCCTCGAGTTTCTCCCGCGCACCGGCCATATCGGCCACGCCCCCGACGCCGATAACCGGCCCGCGCGCCAGAGCGCGGACCCGGCGGACCACCTCGGTGGAGCGGGCGCCCAACGGCCGACCGCTCAAGCCCCCCACCTCGTCCGCGGCGGCAGGAATCACCCGGTGATCCAGCGTGGTGTTGGTCGCGATCCATCCGGCCGCGCCCTCCTCCTCCCCGGCATCGACCACAGCCGAGATGTCATCATCGGCGAGGTCCGGTGCAATTTTGACGAGAATCGGTTTGCCCTGGGGGTTTTCACGACGGAGCACGCGGAGAATGCCGCGCAGGTGGCCGGCCGCCTGCAACTCGCGCAGGCCGGGGGTGTTCGGTGAACTGACGTTGACGACGAAATAGTCCCCGTGATCGCGGAGCACGCGGAAGCTTTCGGCGTAGTCGGCGGCCGCATCCTCCAGGGCGGTGATTCGCGACTTGCCGAGGTTGATTCCCACCGGCACGCGCGGCCAGCGACCTGTTTTCCGCCAATGGGTCAGACGCGCGGCGACCGCGGCCGCGCCCTCATTGTTGAACCCCATGCGGTTGATGAGCGCCTGCTGGGCGGGGAAACGAAAAAGACGCGGAGGAGGATTGCCCGGCTGGGCGTGCGCCGTGACCGTGCCGATCTCGACAAACCCGAATCCCATGAGCGGCCACATCGGCAGGGCCGTGGCATTTTTGTCCATCCCGGCGGCGAGACCGATCGCATTGGGAAAAGTGAGGCCGAGACATTCCACGGGGCGTCCCGCGGGAATGTGGCCATGAAGCCCCGGCAACCGCGCCGCCCAGCCCAGCAGGTGCATGGTCAGCTCGTGCGCACTTTCGGCCGGAAGACGAAAGAACAGCGGGCGAGCGAGAGCGGAGTAAAGGTTCATTTGCCCAGGCAGAAGGTGCGGAAAATTTCCCCCAACACCTCCTCGGTGTCGACCATGCCGGTAATTTCGCCGACGGCAGCCAGGGCGGCGCGCAACTCCAGCGCGGTCAACTCCGGCGCATCCCGGCGAACGAGGGATTGCGCGGTGGCGGCGAGAAAACTTTGGGCCGCGCGCAGGCAATCCTGATGCCGGACGTTGATGGCCACCGCCTCATCGAAGCGGTTGAAGACCCCGCCTTCCACCCGCGCGAAGATCGCCTCGACGAGGTCCTCCAAGCCGCGCCCGTCCAAACAGCAAAGCGGCACGGTGTCCGCCGGAAACTCGCCTCCCGCCCAACGGTCGATCTTGTTGAGCACGCGAATCTCCCCCGGCGCAGGCCCGGCGAACTGCGACCCCAAAGATGCATCCAGCACGTGCACGGCCACATCCGCCTGTTCGAGGTGCTGCCGCGTGCGGCGCATGCCCTCAAGCTCCAGCGGATCGGCCGACTCACGCAACCCCGCCGTGTCCACCACGCGGAACGGAATCCCCCGCAAGGTCAGATTCTCCTCGATGGTATCGCGGGTCGTGCCCGGTATCTCGCTGACCATGGCGCGGTCGTAACCCACGAGCAGATTGAGCAGGCTGGATTTGCCCGCATTGGGGGCGCCGAAGATGACGAGACGAACGCCTTCACGCAGCATCCGGCCCTCATCCGCCGTGGCCAGCAAACGCGCGACGGAGGCCTGCAGGCTTTCGATCCGCCCAAGCAAGGCCAGCCCGCCTTCGGCCTCGATTCCTTCTTCCGGAAAATCAATGTAGGCCTCGAGATGGGCCAGGGCTCCAAGCACCTCACCGCGCAGACTCTCGACAAGGCGCCCCAAGCGCCCCTCCAGCTGGGCCGCCGCCGCGCGGGCCGAAGCCTCGCCGCGGGCCGAAATCAAATCCATCACTGCCTCGGCCTGGGTCAGGTCCATTTTGCCATGCAGGAAGGCGCGGCGGGTGAACTCACCCGGTTCGGCCGGACGCGCCCCGGCCTCGAAGAGCGCGCGCAGGACGGCCTGCGCCACAACCACCCCGCCGTGGCCGCTGATCTCAACCACATCCTCGCCGGTGTAGCTCCGCGGAGCGCGGAACACGGTGCAAAGAACTTCGTCCACCGTCGCTCCGTCCCGCTCGATGCGGCCGAGCATAACGCGTCCGGCCTCCACGGCAGCCAGGGACTGACGCCCGCGAAAAATGCGCGCGGCCACCTCCACGGCGCGCGGACCACTGACGCGAATGACCGCGAGCGCCCCCGCACCGAAGGGGCTGGCCAGCGCGGCCACCGTGTCCGCGTCCTGCATCAGGCCACCGTGGCCGGCGTGCCGCGGTCCACCACGCCCTCGCGGATGAGGTCGCGCAGGGCGGCGGTGAAGGCCTCGTTTTGCGGCATGGTTCCGACGGATACGCGAATCCAGGCAGGCAACCCGTAGCTGCCCATGGCCCGCACAATGATCCCCCGGCGCAGCAGCGCGTCGAAAACCTTTTTCCCCTCGCCCACCCGCACGAGCACAAAGTTGGCGTAGCTCGGGACAAACTCAAGGCCGAGGTCGAGAAACTCCGCCTGGAGATAACTGCGCCCCTCGCGGGTCACCCGGCGCGTTTCGTTCATGTGCGCGGCATCCTGCAACCCGGCCAGCGCGCCGGCCTGGGCAATGCCATTGGCGTTGAAGGGCTGACGCGCTTTTTGCAGCACTTCAATGATTTCGGGCGCTGCCACCCCGTAGCCAATGCGCAGGTTGGCCAAACCCTGAATTTTCGAAAAAGTCCGCAGCACCACGACATTCCGTCCATCTCTGACGTATTTAAGCACATCCGGCGGCTCGTCGAGAAACTCATAGTAGGCCTCGTCAAAAACCACCATGACATGCTCCGGCACGCGCTCCATAAAGCAGTCGATCGCGTCCTGAAACACCATCGTCCCGGTCGGGTTGTTCGGGTTGGCAATGAAAAGTTCCTTGGTTCGAGGAGTGATCGCGGCG
Organism: Chthoniobacterales bacterium; assembly: GCA_049315725.1. Lineage (GTDB taxonomy): Bacteria > Verrucomicrobiota > Verrucomicrobiia > Chthoniobacterales > JACTMZ01 > JACTMZ01. Next base: position 15,470 of record JBMOJP010000023.1, read on the forward strand.
AGCATCGCGTTCAGGTCGTGGACAAATCCCGGATCGGGCACATCGACGACCACCGCGCCGAAGAGTTGGGCCATCAGGCGGTAAACCGCGAAAGAGTGCCGCGCGACCACCACCTCGTCGCCCGGCTGCAGGTAGGCGTGACCGATGAATTCGATGATTTCATTCGATCCGTTGCCGAGAATGACCTGATTCATCGCGAGCCCGAGCTGTGCGGCGATGGCTTCGCGCAGATAGTAGCCCCCGCCGTCGGGATAAAAATGTGATCGCTCGAGGGTCTCGATCATGGCCTGCCGCGCCCGGGGCGACGGACCCAGGGGGTTTTCGTTGGAGGCCAGCTTGATGATCTGATCCGGGGCGAGGCCGAGTTCGCGGGCCAGGTCTTCGACCGGTTTGCCCGGCTCGTAGGCCACGAGGTCGCGCAACTGCGGGTTGGCGTATTTCCACATGGCGCGGAGTGTAGGGAGAGGATTCCGGGTTTGCGAGCGCAAGGAACCGGCGGCAAAGTCGGGGCATGCGCATCGCCGTGCTGGCCGACACCCACAACCGCCTGCCCCCAGCCGTGGGTGCAGCCGTGGCAGTGGCCGATGAAATCTGGCATCTCGGCGACATTTGCTCGCCGGCCATCCTCGCGGAACTCCGGCGCCTCGGTCCGCCGCTTCACGTCATCCGCGGCAACTGCGACCCGGCATCCATTGCTCCCGCCAGCCTTTGCCTTGAACGTGCCGGGCATCATTTTTACCTCATCCATGAGCCTCCGCTGGCCGTGCCAGCTGCCGCCCGCTTTGCCCTCCACGGCCACACCCATGTGCCCCGCGATGAAACCATTGAGGGCGTGCGCTACCTCAACCCCGGCAGCATCGGCAAGCCCAACCACGGCGCGCCGGCCTCGTTCGCGTGGCTGGATGTGGGCGATGACGGGGGTGTGCACTGGTCGGTCGTGCCGACGGCCTGACACCGAAGGTTGAGCCGCGGCGGTTTCCGTTCCATAATAATAGTCCCATGAACTCTCTTCTCCGGATCGCCGCCTTCGCGCTCGCTGCGTCCGTCGTGCACGCGCAGGACCCGGCTCCGTCGCCGCCAGCCGCGGGCGAACGAATTCCTGTGCTCGAGATTGATGCGAACGAGAAGCCGATCGAAGCTACGACCTCGCTGACCAACCGCCCGATTTTGCAGGAGAAGGTCAATCTCGGGGAGAACCTTGGCAGCGACGTTTTCAGCATTGATCCGCCGCCGGATTCACCCAACCCGGAAAAGGCTCCTCAGATCAAGGGCAAGCTGCCCGGGGAAGAGGAAGCCCCCCCGCGCTTGGAGGTCACAGCAACCGTGGTGGTCACGGCTAAAAACAACGGCCAGATCGTCCGCGCCCAAGTGGGTAACTTGGTGAACATCAGCCTCGAGTCCAATCCCAGCACGGGCTACAGCTGGGAACTCCGCGGCTTCGAGCTTGGCGCGGCGGAATTTTACAGCAGCGACCTGGTGGCTCGGGAGGGAGGCAACATGATGTTTGGTGCACCCGGTGACACCGTGATTGCCCTCCAAGCGGTGAAACCTGGCACGCAGAACATCCAGCTCGTTTACCGCCGCATTTGGGAGGCGCCGGACCAGGTTGCGGCGAGCTTTGGTTTTCAACTCGAGGTCGAGGGTGCCCCGACGCCAGCCGCCCCGGCCACGCCACCCCCCGCCACCGCCCCGACGACCCCCACCCCGTGAACCAACCCCTCGTCATCGCCGGGCGCACCTTCCGCTCCCGTTTGCTTCTCGGCACAGGCAAGTTCGCCTCGCCAGAATCGATGCGCGATGCCCTGGAGGCCAGCGGCACGGAGATCGTCACGGTGGCGCTGCGCCGGGCGGATTTAGGCGGGGGTCACGACCCATTCGCGGACATCCTCGACTTCATCGACCCGGAAAAATATCTGCTCCTGCCGAATACGAGCGGGGCGATGAACGCGGAGGAAGCGGTGCGCCTGGCCCGCCTCGCCGCCACCGCGGGCCTGCCCAAATGGGTCAAGCTCGAGATCCATCCCGACCCGCAATACCTCCTGCCCGACCCGATCGAAACCCTGCGAGCTACCGAAATTCTCGCCGCCGAGGGCTTCACCGTTTTGCCTTATATCAACGCCGACCCCGTGCTGGCCAAGCGTCTCGAGGACGCCGGCGCCGCCACGGTCATGCCCCTTGGCTCGCCCATCGGCAGCAACCGCGGCCTCGAAACCCGCGGCCAGATCGCCATCATCATTGAACAAGCCCGCGTGCCGGTCATCGTTGACGCCGGGATCGGCGCGCCGAGCCATGCGGCCGAGGCGCTGGAGATGGGGGCGGATGCCGTGCTGGTCAACACCGCCATCGCCGTGGCGGATGACCCGGTGCGCATGGCCCGCGCCTTTCGCCTAGCGGTCGAGGCCGGACGGTCCGCCCGCGAATCCGGATTGCCGACCCAGCAGGAAACGGCCGTGCCCACCAGCCCGCTGACCGCGTTCCTCCACGCCGGATGACCGCGATGCTCCGCGCCCTCGCCTTCGCGGTGGGCCTCGTGCTGCCAATCGCGCCGCTTTCCGCGCAGGTTTACCAAGACCAGACCCTCGTCGAGCCCTCGCTCATCGCCGACACCACGACCGTCGTGCCGGGGCAGTCGTTCCGCGTTGGACTCCTCCTGCGCATGGCCCCGGGCTGGCACACTTATTGGGAGAACCCCGGGGATTCCGGCCTGCCCAGCACGTTCGATCTGGAGCTTCCGCCGGGCTTCAGCGCGGGACCGCTCGAATGGCCGTTGCCCCAGAGGATCATTGAGCCGGGCGACATCCAAGTCTACGCCTACCGCGGAGAGACCCTCCTCACTCGCACCGTCACCGCCCCGGCCGATCTCGGGGCGACCACCATCACGCTCAAAGCGAAATCCACCTGGTTGGTCTGCGCGGAGATTTGCATCCCGGGGAAAAGTCGGCTCGAACTGTCCCTGCCGGTGGGCACTTCGGCGGAGGCCGCCAACGCGGATGTGTTCGCCCGCTTTCGCCCGCTGGCTCCCTCGAGTGATCCGCCTCCGTTCGAGACGGTCTGGACCAAGACGCCCACGGGTTGGAATCTCGGGCTCCGTGGTTTGGTAAGCACCGGACGCGTGGATTTTCTCCCGCTCTCGGAGGGCACCGGGCACACCTCCCCGCGTGACATCGCAAACGGTGCCGCCGATCTCGCCATTCCGGTGGACGGCGGCGCTGCGGTGCGTGGGGTGATTGTGCGGGAGAACGGGACCCGGCGCGGATGGACCATCGAGAGCGCGAGCACCAAGCCGGCGACCAGCACACGTCCCAGCGGCCTTTGGACTTACTTGTTCTTCGGCTTTCTCGGCGGTCTCATCCTCAACCTCATGCCCTGCGTGCTGCCGGTCATCTCGCTGAAAATCTTCGGTTTCATGCGGCAGGCCGGCGATTCACGGTCCAACGTGCTCAAGCACGGCCTGGCCTTCATCGCGGGCATCTTCGTTTGGTTTCTCGGCCTTGCTGCCGTCATCATTGCGCTCAAAGCCGGCGGAAGCGAAGTAACCTGGGCCTTCCAGTTCCAAAATCCGTGGTTCAACTTCGCCATCGGCGCGATCGTGTTTGTCTTTGCCCTCAACCTTTTCGGCGTATTCGAAATTGTGCTGCCGGGCCGCGCCGCCACCGGGCTGGCCGAGGCCGCGGGCCAGAGCGGACTAGCCGGATCTTTCGCCCAGGGGATCCTGGCCACGCTGCTGGCCACGCCTTGCACTGCTCCGTTTCTCGGCACCGCGCTGGGCTTTGCCTTCAGCCAGACCCCGACGGTCATCGTGGCCATGTTTGCCAGCATCGCTGCGGGCATGGGTTCGCCTTATTTGCTGCTCTGCGCGCAGCCCGGATGGATGAAACTGCTGCCCCAGCCGGGAGCATGGATGGAGCGACTCAAGCAATTCATGGGCTTCCCGCTCGCGGCCACGCTGCTCTGGTTGCTCTTCATCATCGGCCAGCAACGTGGCACCGAGGCGGTGATCTGGGCGGCCGCCACCTACCTCTGTCTGGGTCTGGCTGCGTGGATTTATGGGGCGTTTCTTGGACCGCTTTCCTCTCCGCGCACCCGGTGGCTCGCGACCCTTGGCATCGCCTTGGCTCTGCTCCTTGGTCTCGGCTACTTCGCGGGCAACCTCTTCGCCCGCGCCGCCGCCGCGGGCCCGCCCCTATCCGGGGCAAAGGAAAGCGGTGGCATTCCGTGGGTGCCCTTTTCTCAGGCGGAGCTTGATCGTTTGCTGGCCGAAGGCCGCCCGGTCTTTCTCGATTTCACCGCGGACTGGTGCCTGACCTGCAAGTTCAACGAGCGCACTGCCATCAACACGCCAGCCGTGCACGCGGCGCTGGAAAAAATGGGCATCGTCGCGATGAAGGCGGACTGGACCAACAGCAATCCGGAGATCACGCGCAAGCTGGGGCAATTTGACAGGGTCGGGGTTCCGTTCTACCTGTTCTATGCCTCCGGGGCGGAGAAACCGGTGATTCTGCCGGAGTTGCTCACCGAACCAATTGTCCTCCGTGCCTTCGAGGCCAAGCCACTCTAAATCAAAAAAACACCATCATGAAAACATTCCTCACCTCCTGCCTCACCCTCGCGGCCTTCGCCGCCGTCGCCTTGGCAGCGCCCGAAGTCGGCCAACCTGCACCCGAGTTCACCCTGACCGATTCCACCGGCACAGCCCACAGGCTCTCGGATTTCAAGGGCAAGACCGTGGTCCTTGAGTGGCTCAACCACGGATGCCCGTTCGTCAGAAAACAATACGACAGCGGCAACATGCAGAAGTTGCAGAAGAAATACACCGGCGAGGGCGTGGTCTGGCTTTCGATTGTTTCCTCCGCCTCGGGCAAGCAAGGCCACATGACGGCCGATGACACCAACAAAACCAAGGCGGAAAAAGGTGCTGCGCCCAGCGCTATTCTCCTCGATGAAGATGGCACCGTCGGCCAGCTTTATGCCGCAAAGGTCACGCCCGAGTTGTTCATCATCGATCCGAAGGGCACGCTCGTTTACGCGGGGGGCATTGACGACAAGAAGTCAACCGATCCGGCCGACATCGTCACCTCGAAAAACTACGTCGCAGCGGCCCTGGACGAGTTGCTGGCCGGCAAGCCGGTCTCCATGGCCAAGACCGAAGCCTACGGCTGCTCGGTCAAATACTAGCCACCGGGCCCGATCGCCCAACCACCCGCCGGTTCCCTCGCGAGCCGGCGGGCTTTTTTACTCCGGAATCTTCAGCACCATGCCCGGCTGAAGCTTGGTCGGGTCCGGGAACACATCCTTGTTCGCATCGGCAATCTTCTGCCACTTGGCCGGGCTCTTGTAGAACTTGCGCGAGATGGCCGCGAGGGTGTCGCCCTTTTGCACGGTGTAGGTCTGGCCGGAAGCAACGGGAGCGCCGCCGCCGACCGCGGCAGGAGCGGCGGAGGCGGCCGTGGCCGCAGCGACTGGCTGCACGCGCACCGGCTCGTTGGCAGACGTTGAAGGGCTCGACGGAGCGCTGACCGGCACAGCTCGACGCACCTCCGGCTCGGGTGCCACCGCGGGGGCGGGAGCCGGGCGGGGAGTCGCGGCCACCACCATGGCCGGCGGAGCGGAGGGGACCAAGGCCGGCCGCGCGGTGGCTGGAGTCTTCTCCTTGTGGAGTTCGGTCAATTGTTGACGAAGTTCCAGGTTTTCGTTCTTCAGGCGCGAGGCCTCCCGGGCCGGGATCACCGTTCCTTCCGCCAAGCGTGAGACGAGGACGAGACGCAGCCGTTGCACATAGGTCTTCACATCCGTCGAAAACTGCCCCTGCGGGGCGAGTTCGAGATACCGCTCGAAGTGATGGAGGGCTCCCACCTCGTTCTTCAACTGATCCTCGTAAAGCAAGCCAAGCCGGTAATGGGCCTCGGCCGAAAGCATCGTGCCGTCGAGGGCGGACTCGTAATGCTGCACCGCCCGCTGGAGTTCGCCGCGCTGGACGGCGTCGTTGCCTTCGCGGATGTGCCGGCCGGTCTGCGAGAAGGTCAGGAGATCGCAACCGGAGGAGAAAAGTGCCACGGACGCAACGAGGAGAGGAACTATCACCCGCCAAGCACAAGCGACTGGTTTAAGCATGCGGGTCATGATATGGTTCGCCGCGTGGCAAGCAAGGCTCTGATCATGATCCTCAGCTCGGCTGCTGTCGTCCTGACGGGGTGTGCAACCTCCCGGCAAGAAACAACGGCAGAGGTCAAGCCAACCCACGTCTCCCGGCAAACCCACCCTCACCGAACCACTGGAAACGAACCCGCGCCGTCTCCGGCGCTGCCGACGTCGTCCTCGGCAAACTCAACCCCGAGCACGCCAGCCCCGCCGCGGGGTGCACAGATCATGTCGATGGTGCAAGGCGACACTTCGTGGATTGACTACGGCAGCAGCTTCCTTGTCACCCGCCGCGGCACGACCACTGTCCCTGCCGTGCCGCTTTTCCGTCAGGCCATCGTCGTGGCCGCGGTGCGCGCCACGGTGGCCGGACAGCCGGCCGAACCGACGGCGGAATTCAGCAGCGGCGCCCTCACCCTGACCTTTACCCGCGGCTCCCCCGAAGAGGTGGCCAGCACCATCAACCGTGCCATCGCCGTCCCGGAGGTCCTCCAAGTCCGGGTTGTTCTCCACGGATAGGGGCTGGCGCAAAATTACACCGATGACCTCAATCCCGGCACCCGCGCGTTGCTCGCCAAGGTCTGCCCGTGGCATGGATGCAACTTGCCACAATTCCCGCATTTGCCCGACGCGCAAACACTTGGGAGAACGCGCTGTGATAACTGCCCTGCCCAGCTTTGACCGCTCACCTGCCAACCCGCTTGTTTCCAGGCTTGGTTGAGGAAGAGAGGCGAGGGTCGGAATCGAACCGACGCATAGGGCTTTTGCAGAGCCCTGCCTTACCACTTGGCTACCCCGCCGATGACCTGGCTATCAGTGCCAGTCCAGCGAGCATTTGTCAAACCCCGCCAATCTCTGGTTGACGTCAGCCCGGCCTTCTCTCTATCCTTCAGGGTCTTGGGCCCAGCGTTTGGGCCGTGCTCCAATCCAACCTTCATGAATCCTATGCTCCTCGAAAAGGCCCGCGAAATCACTGGCAACGACAAAATCCTCGTCAACCTTGTCTCCCGCCGGGTGCGCCAACTGAACGCGACCAGCCGCCCGCTGGTTGAAGTTGAGGTCGGAATGGGCTTCATCGACATCGCCCTCAAAGAAATCGGCGAAGGCAAGATCTCGGCCCGGCCGATCGCGACGGCCTGAGTCCCGGACCGCGCCGCAGAGGGGGTCCGCCATGGGCACGGACATCGTCACCAACCGCAAGGCGCGGCACAGCTACAACATTCTCGAGAGTTTCGAGGCCGGCCTCGCCCTCAAGGGCACCGAGGTCAAATCCATCCGCGCCGGGCTGGCCAACATGACCAGCGCCTTCGCCAAACTGGAGAGAGGGGAACTCTTCCTCTACGGGCTCGACATCCAGCCCTACGCACAAGCCAGCCATGAGCAACACGAAGCGAAACGTCCACGCCGCCTGCTGGTTCATCGCGCCGAACTGATCAAACTCCGCGAGGCCGTCGAGCAGCAGGGATGCGCCCTGCCGGCGATGCGTCTTTACTGGAAGAACCAGCACGTGAAGGTCCAGATCGGTCTGGCCAAGGGCAAGAAAGCTCCCGACAAACGTCAGGACCTCAAGCGTCAGGTCGCTGAACGCGAGGCCGCCCGCACCGCCGCCGCCTTCAACCGGCGGGGCTGATATTCCGCGTTACCCTTCCGCGCAGATCGGTTACATATTGACCTCCATGTCCGACGATCACATGCATCCGAGCCCCGAGGAGTTCGCCCGGCTGGCCCGCAGCCATCGTGTCGTCCCGGTGTGGACGGAGATCGTGGCGGACGCTGAAACGCCCGTGACCGCTTTCGCCAAAATCGCCGGGGATGAGCCCGCGTTTCTTTTTGAGTCCGCCGAGCAGGACGACCAGAGCGGCCGCTACTCCATCCTCGGCACGGGGGCCGAGCGCGAATTCATCGCTCGCGGATCGCATTTCGAGATTCGCCGGGGTGGCGAGGTCATTCGTTCCGGCGAAGCGGCCGACCCGCTGGCCGAACTGGAGCGTGAAATGTCCGGGCTCAAGATGCCGGCGGAGTTCGCCCACTTCCCCGGCGGCTGTGTTGGCTACCTCTCCTACGATGCCATTCGCTACTTTGAGACGACCATCGCCGCTCCGCCCAAAGACGAATTGGGTGTCCCGGACCTCTACTTTTTCACCACCGACCGTGTGCTCGTCTTCGACCATCGCACCCGCCGCCTCAGAATCGTAGTCAACGCCTACCCGACCGACGACCCAGGCGCCGCCCGTGCTGCGGCGGTGGAGAAAGTCAACGCCCTGACCGACCAACTGGCCCAGCCCACCGTCCTGCCCCCTATTTTCACCGGAGCTTCGACGAACGAATCTGAGGTTACCTCCAACACGACGCGCGAAGAGTTTTTTGCCATGGTCGACCAGGCGAAGGAATACATTCGTGCCGGCGACGTGTTTCAACTCGTCGTGTCCCAGCGCTTTCAAACCCCCTTCCGCGGCTCTCCGCTCGACCTTTATCGTTCGCTTCGCTACGTCAACCCTTCGCCTTACATGTTCCTCCTCAACTGCCCCGGCTACCAGTTGGTCGGCAGTTCCCCGGAGGTCCATGTGCGGGTGGACGAAGGGAAGATCCAGATCCGGCCCATCGCCGGCACGATCCGCCGCGGGACCACGCCGGAGATGGACCAGCGCAATGCCGCAGAACTCCTGGCCAACCCGAAGGAAAGGGCCGAACACCTCATGCTGGTCGATCTGGCCCGCAATGATGTCGGCCGCATTGCCGAATACGGCAGCGTGCAAGTCACCGACTTCATGACCATCGAGCGCTACAGCCACGTCATGCACATCGTTTCCAACGTGGTCGGACGCCTCTCGGCCGGGCACAGTCCCTACGATGTCATGCGCGCCACCTTCCCGGCCGGCACGGTGTCCGGCGCGCCCAAGGTTCGCGCCATGCAAATCATCAACGCATTGGAGAAAAGCAAGCGATGCAGCTATTCCGGCGCGGTCGGCTATTTCGGCTACGACGGCAACCTCAATTCCTGCATCGCCCTGCGCACCGTGCTCCTCAAGGACGGCCAGGCCTATGTGCAGGCCGGAGGCGGGGTCGTGGCGGACAGCACAGCCGAGGGCGAATATCAGGAAACCATCAACAAGGCCCAGGGCGTGATCCGCGCCATCGAACGGGCTCGCACCCTCCAAACCGCATGATCCTCGTCCTCGATAACTACGACAGCTTCACCTACAACCTCGTCCAATACTTCGGCGAACTAGGCGCGGATCTGCGCGTCGTGCGCAACGATCAGATCACCGTGGCAGAGATCGAGGAACTGGCCCCGGAACGCATCATCATCTCCCCAGGCCCCTGCACCCCGCACGAGGCCGGCATCAGCAACGAAGTCATCCGCACCTTCGGTGCTCGCCGGCCCATCCTCGGAGTCTGCCTCGGACACCAATGCATTGGCGAAGTTTACGGCGGAGAAGTTGTCCGAGCCGACCGCCTGATGCACGGCAAGACCTCACCAATTTTCCATCATGGCGCCGGCGTGTTTCGAGGCCTCCCCTCCCCCTTTGAAGCGACCCGCTACCACTCCCTCATCGTCAAACGCGAAACCCTCCCCGAAGTGCTGAACATCACCGCCGAGACGGCGGAGGGCGAGATCATGGGTCTGCAGCACCGCGACCTGCCGGTTCATGGCGTGCAATTCCATCCCGAGTCCATCCTGACCTCGGAAGGCAAAAGCCTCCTACGGAACTTCCTCCGGGTCTGACGCTCTGCGAGACCAGGCCTATTCGGCTGCGGGCTCGTCCACCACGCCCTCACCCACCATGTAGCGGGTGAAGCGGCGAATGACGATGTTCTCGCCCAGTTCGGAGATCTTTGTTTTGACCAGCTCGCTGATCGTCACATCAGGATTCTTCACGAAGGGCTGCTCCATCAGGCAAATGCTGCTGTAAAATTTGTCAACTTTGCCCTCGACGATCTTCTCCACGATATTGGTGGGCTTGCCCTCGACCTGCTGCCGGTAGATTGCTTTCTCCCGCTCGATGAGGGAAGGGTCAACCTGCTCGCGAGAGACGCAGGTGGGATTGGCTGCGGCGATGTGCAGGGTGATATCCTTGACCAAGTCACGGAAATTGTCGTTCTTGGCCACAAAATCGGTCTCGCAGTTGACCTCAACGAGCACGCCCACTTTTCCCTGCAGGTGGATGTAGGAGGCCACGGTGCCTTCCTTGGCCGAGCGGGAGGCTTTCTTCCCGGCTGAGGCGATGCCTTTGGCGCGCAGGATATCCTCGGCCTTGACCATGTCGCCGCCGGCTTCGGTCAAGGCGCGTTTGCAGTCCATCATGCCCGCATTGGTTTTATCGCGGAGTTCACGGACGAGTTGTGGAGAGATTTCAGACATAACAAAGAAAAGTTTTCAGATTGCAGGAATAACGCCTTCAGCCGCAGAACAGCGGGCGGAAGGGGCAGAATTATTCGCCGACGCCGGCGAGTTCGGGTTCGCTCTTTTTCTGGCGGACGGAGGACGAGGCTTTGATGGCTTCGACCAACTTCTGCAGAACAACACGGATCGAGCGAATGGCATCGTCGTTGCCCGCAATCGGGTAATCGACCAGCTCCGGGTCGCTGTTCGTGTCGACAATCGCCACCACGGGGATTTTCAGGCGATTGGCTTCCCGCACGGCAATATCCTCCCGCGTCGTGTCAATGACGACCACGGCCGCAGGCAATTTGTCCATCTCGCGCAGACCGTCGAGGTTCTTGGTCAGACGGGCCAGCTCGCGACGCAGCGCGGCCTGCTCTTTTTTACCGATTTTGACCACGCCGGGGCTCTTGAGTTTTTTCTCGATTTCGTGCATCCGCGCCACGCTCTTGCGGATGGTCGCGAGGTTGGTCAGCGTGCCGCCGAGCCAGCGATTCTGGACGTAAAACTGCCCACAGGACTCGGCCGCTTCCTTGATGGCTTCCTGCGCCTGCTTCTTGCAGCCGACAAAAAGAACCCGCCCGCCCCCGGCGACCAGATCAGCGAGAAATTTCGTCGCGCGGTCGAGTTGCTCGACCGTCTGGCTGATGTCGATGATGTAAATGTCGTTTTTCTCCTCGAGGATAAACTCCCGCATTTTCGGGTTCCACCGTTTGGTTTGGTGACCGTAATGGACGCCGGACTCGAGGAGCTCGTTGATCAGTTCAATGGATGGCATGTTCGTATGTTTGATTGTTCGTCCCGGGGCTTAGCCCGCTTCTTTTTCGGTTTCCGCTGCGGCCAGAAGTTCCTCGCCGAGGTCGGCCTGCACCACCTCGATATCGCGGCTGGTGTGGAATCCTGTGCCGGCGGGTATGAGGTGACCCATGATGACGTTTTCCTTGAACCCGCGCAAGTGGTCGACCTTCCCGAGGGTCGCAGCTTCGGTCAGGACCCGCGTGGTGTCCTGGAAGGAAGCGGCGGAGATGAAGCTCTCGGTGCTGAGCGAGGCGCGGGTGATTCCGAGCAGGACCGGCTCGCCCTCCGCGGACTTGCCTCCGAGCTTGGTGATCCGGTCGTTTTCCAGATCGAACTCGTTGCGGTCAACCTTGTCGTCCCACAGGAGCGTGGTGTCGCCCGGGTCGGTGATTTTCACCTTGCGGAGCATCTGACGAATGATGATCTCGATGTGCTTGTCGTTAATTTCGACACCCTGGAGGCGATAAACTTCCTGCACCTCGTTGAGCAAGTGCTCTTGCAAGGCCGCGGGACCGCAGACCTGAAGAATCTCGTGCGGCAGCACGGGGCCATCGGTCAACTGGCTGCCTTTTTTCACCCTGTCGCCCTCGGCCACGATGATGTGTTTGTTCATCGGGATGAGATGCTCCTCTTCCTCCTTGGTTTCGAGATCAAGAACCAGCAGGCGGCGCTTGCCGCGGGCCGTGCCTTCAATCTTCACGATGCCGTCGATCTTGGCGATCTCGGCAGAATCCTTGGGCTTGCGGGCTTCGAACAGTTCGGCCACCCGCGGCAGACCGCCGGTGATATCCTTGGTCTTGGCCACCTTGCGCGGAGTTTTGGCCAGCAATTGACCGGCCTCAACCTTGCGGTTGTCCGCAACCACGATGTGCGCTCCCGCCGGAATGGAATAGCTGGCAATGACGTTCTTTCCATCACCCACGACGACGATCTGGGGATGCAAATCCTCCTTGTGCTCGATGACGACCAAGCCGGTGAGCCCGGTGGCCTCGTCCTTCTCGCGCTTGACGCTGAGCCCAGGGACCATGTCGCGGAACTCCACCGTGCCGGGCTTTTCAGTCAGGATCGGCAGATTGTAGGGATCCCACTGGACGAAGACCTCGCCCTTCTTGATCTTGCCGCCATCCGGGGTGGAGACGATAGACCCGATAACAATACTGTGACGCTCGAGTTCGCGGCCGTCCTTGTCGTTAAAGATGCCGATGAAGCCGTTCTTGTTAAGGACGATATGGTTGCCATCGGTTGAAGTGACGGTTCGCAGCTCGACGTAACGGATGGTGCCGTCGTTCTTCGCCTTGATGATCGGCTGCTTGAAGGTCTGGCTGGCCGTGCCACCGATGTGGAACGTGCGCATGGTCAACTGCGTGCCGGGCTCGCCGATGGACTGCGCGGCAATGATGCCGACAGCCTCACCGATTTGCACCGACTTGCCATTGGCCAGGTTGCGGCCATAGCACCGGGAACACACGCCACGCTTCGACTCGCAGGTCAGCACAGAACGGATGCGCAATTGCTCGACGTTCATGTGCTCGATGGCCTTGGCCATCTCTTCGTCCACGATTTGGCCCGATTTGAAGATGGTTTTACCCGAGATTGGATCCTTGACGGTTTCGCAACTGGTGCGGCCGATGATGCGTGTCTTGAGATCCACGACCTCCTCGTCGCCCTCATAGATGGGCTGGACCAGGATGCCCTTGACCGTTCCGCAGTCCTCCTCGGTGATGATCACGTCCTGCGCAGCATCAACCAGCTTGCGCGTGAGGTAGCCGGAATCGGCCGTCTTGAGCGCAGTGTCGGCCAACCCCTTGCGGGCGCCGTGGGTCGAGATGAAATACTCGAGGACGGTCAGACCCTCGCGGAAGTTTGAGGTGATGGGACGTTCGATGATTTCGCCGGACGGCTTGGCCATGAGGCCGCGCATGCCGGCGAGCTGCTTGACCTGCTGGCGGTTGCCGCGGGCACCAGAATCGACCATGAGGAAGACCGGGTTCATCTCATGGCGCCCCTCGTTGTGGTCGAGGGTGCGGAACATGACGTTGGA
>JBMOJP010000209.1:0-1593 GCA_049315725.1 Chthoniobacterales bacterium
ATGATGGCCCGGGCAATTTCCTCCTCCTTAGCCTCGCCGCAAAGCCGGTCGACCAAGGCCAGGCCAAATTCGAGGGCCGTCCCAGCCCCGCGTGAAGTAACAACGAGCCCGTCCTCCATGACCCGCTCGCCGGTCTGGGCCCCGGGCAACTCATTGACCGCGGAAAAATGGGCTGTGAAGCGCTTGCCTTCGAGCAACCCGGCATCCTCCAGCACCAGCGGCCCGGCACAGATGGCCGCCACCGGTTTGCCCTCGGCAACAAAGCGTGAGGCCAGCTCAGCCGGGCGCCCGTCCGCCCTTAGCTTGGCCACCGCCGCGCCTCCCGGAATGAGCAGCAAATCGAAGCTTCCTGTATCCAAATCACCGAGCAAGGCATCGGCATGAAGCGTGATGCCATTGCGCCCGGTGAGATGAATCCCCTCTCCAACCGCGGCCATGACGACTTCGGCCCCCGCCCGGCGGAGAACGTCGACGGGCGCGATCAGTTCCAATTCCTCGACGCCATCGGCCACCAAGCAAAGAACACGCTTGCTCATCGACATCATGTTAGGGCCACCGGGGTGCCCCGCCAGAGGATTCGGTTTGCTGAAGTAGAATTGGGAACGCCACCCAAGCGTTCATCACGACGCATAAGCCGTGATGACACCGAGGCGTATTGCGAGAGGCGAGTTCCTGCTGCGGGGCGAGAGTTGCGTTACTTCACCGTGACCACTTCCGACGGCGTGAAGGTTTCGTGGTCCTGCGGGCCCATTTCGACGGTGATCATTTTGTTGCCGGCGGCTTTCAAGGCTTGGGCGAGATCGATCACGCGGATGTTTTGGTTCCCGAAGGTCTTCCAATGGTATTGTTTCTTGGCCAGATCGCTGACCGCCGTCCACGAGGTGTAATCGGGGAATGTCTCCGATGTGCCGGCCGGGGGCATCGCGGCTCCCGGCGGGATGTCGAAGTTGTTGAGGAAATGGAACATCGTGCCGACGGCCGCGCCGGTGGTGGCCTGCGGCAAAGCGTTTTGCAGGTAGAACGCCATGCGCACGAAACGGGAAGGCGGAGTGAAGTCACCGGGCAGACCGCGCGAGCCACCACCCATGCCGAAGGGCGATAGCGTGAGGTCGCCGATTTTTTTGTCGGCCGGATAAGCCGCGGACATGTTCAGGTAGTTGTTGAGGTTGGTCAGCATCCAGGGAAATTCCGGCGCATTGGTCAGCACGCGCACCGGGTTCTCGTAGACCTCCAGTTTGCCGCCGCGTGGCTCGATGACGATGCACTCGCCCGAGGGGTCCTGCACTTTGATGTGCATATCGGGCACGATGCCAATGAGGTCGAGCACGACCGGCAACAGCGCGATCTTGTCGATGTTGGCCTTCACCTCGGCGACATTGGCAAAATTGCCGAGGATCCAGGCTGTGACCTGCGCCGGCGCCATGCCTTTGGCCGCGTTCTCGGGCGTGGCTTCGGCGTATTGCGCGTAGCCGGGGAAATAGAAGAGCCCGACGTTCAGGCCTTGGTCGTTGATGCCGTCGATGAGCATGTCATAGTGCGTCGCGGCGGTCGGTCCGACAAAACCGTATTTCGATTTCCACTTGAGCCCGTTGT
>JBMOJP010000210.1:0-1591 GCA_049315725.1 Chthoniobacterales bacterium
AGTGACGGGGCCGTGGGCCTCGAAAGCAGTCAAGGCATCCAGCATCGACAGGATGTCGTCGGAGCAACGGCCCGAGGGGTCGACCAGATCGAAGAAGAAATTCGGACGGTGGGTCAGTTGCGCGAAGACCTCCTGCTGCAGCAAACGCCAGACGCCCGTCATGTGCGGGTAGAGACTCCAATCGGTCAGCGCGATCACCCCCGCATGGCGGCAAGCTGCCTGGTAGGCGCCATCCTGCAAGCGCCGCCGCACGTCCGCCGCGCTGAATTCCTGTAACTGCCGCACCGAGCTGTACATCAACTTGCCGTCTGAAAACTCGAAGGCCAGCGTACGCCCCGGTTCACGACCCCACGAATGAGCCGAACGGAAACGGGCGGTTGTGGCGGCGAAGGCCGGATGCGGGGGCTCGCCCAGCGTGGCAAAGCAGTCCACCGGCACGCCCAGGGCGGCGAGACCGTCGCCCAGATTGACCGCGCAGCCGCCGGGATGCACGTCCGTGACAACGATTTCGCGCAGGCTGCTGTGGCCGGCGGCGGCGGACACAAGGGCGCCATACTCGGCGATGTCGGCCACGGGCACAAACTCGTCGAGCGATCTTCGCTCGGCGACGAGGGAAATCATTTCATCGACGAAGCCGTCGAAGCCCGTGACCACGCTGTCGCGCCCGGCTGGCGGGTGATCGAGAAGCGATCCGGCTTGGGTGATCGCGCTCAAGACTCGCTGAGCAGCCGGATTACAGGCGGCTCGTCCTCCTCGATGCCGGGAAACCGCCCGACCTCCGGATCGATGAAAAAGTTGTCCGCCGCGTCATCGTTTGCGGTCGAAACCTCGCCGATGATGCACTCGTCGCTGAGGGGATAAAAGGCATGATAAAGTCCTGGAACGAGCGTTACTCGGGAGCCCGCAGGAAGCTCGATGATCTGGCCGGATTTGACCGTCACGGGTTCTTGGTCGATCGACATGGAGAAATCCCGCTCCCCGCTCTCATCAGGAACGCCCGCCCATACTTGGATAGCAAGCCGACCCCAGCGGCAGATGATGTCCTCCTTTTTCTTGCCGTGGCAGTGCGCCGGCGTGGTCATGCCTTTTTGCGCATACATTAGTTTTTCGCAATACTCCTGTTCCTCCGCGAGGTTCACCAGGACGAGGCCGAACTTCCGCCAATCGCCGAGGCCGAAATCCGTAACATCCCAGCGAGGGCGGGGCGGGAGCGACCATTCGTGGGCTGTAAAACAGGATTGGGCGGACCGGAGGAGCGAGTTGATATCACTGCGTCTCATGGGGAGTTTTTGTTGAGGAAGTTTAGATCGGGTTTTACCGGAATTTTTTTCCAAGTTGACGACCAAGCCTCGTCACGACTGCACTTCCGAGCCACCAAGGCAAATTCCCGGAAATCTTGGCCGTGAACTTGTGCAGCCTTCACATCGGTCGAGGACTAAAGGGCGACGGAGCCTCTCTTCTCCCGCGACTTCAGGGCGGCCTCGAAGAGTTCGTGGCTGCGGACCGCTTCCTCCGGGGTCACGCACCCGAATCGGCCGTCCAACTTGCCCGCGCGCTCGGCGATGTAGGCGGCCCACATTTGCAGGAAGCA
>JBMOJP010000024.1:0-28631 GCA_049315725.1 Chthoniobacterales bacterium
TAATAAATGGCGCGCCCGGGGAGATTCGAACTCCCGACCAACGGAT
This sequence comes from Chthoniobacterales bacterium, assembly GCA_049315725.1. Taxonomy (GTDB): domain Bacteria; phylum Verrucomicrobiota; class Verrucomicrobiia; order Chthoniobacterales; family JACTMZ01; genus JACTMZ01. The sequence goes on from JBMOJP010000024.1 coordinate 47, forward strand.
TAGAAATCCATAAGCCTACAGATAAAAATTGCTACGCTGCCAATTTGCTGCCAAAACGTGGCCATGAAAAAGACCTGGCCCAAGATCAAGCGAGTTATCAATCACGGAACCGCGGTGTGGATGGTGGACACCCGGATCAATGGAAAAGGAGAGCGGAAATTCTTCGCCACCAAGAGCGAGGCGGACGGCGAGGCTGCCGAGGCTCGCATCAAGCGGCTAAACGAGGGGTCCGCGGCCGTGGTCAACGCCGAACTGGCCAGCTACGGCTGGTCCGTGGCGAAGGCTATCGAGTTTGCCCTTGAGCATCTGCGCAAGGCCTCCAAGGCGAAGCCATTGAAGGACGCCGTAGAAGACTTCACCGCGGCGAAGGCGGACAAGTCGGACGCTTACAAGCGCGACCTGAAGGGGATTCTCGACGCCTTCAAGGCTGCGGTGCCGACCGCTACCACGGCCAGCGTGACCACGGACGAAATCAACGGCTTCCTCGCCGGTCTGCATCCTGTTACCGCGAACAACCGCCGCCGCGTCCTGGCTGTCTTTTTCTCATGGTGCGTAAAGCGAAAGCTGCGGACGGACAACCCGGCCGAGGGGGCCGAGGTGGCGAAGGAGACGCCGGGCACACCCGGTGTGCTTACGCCCGACGAACTCGCCGCTATGCTCTCCGCTGCGGAGGCCCGCATTCTGCCGTCAATCGTGCTGGGAGCATTCGCCGGGCTACGGCAGGCCGAAATCAAGCGGCTTGACTGGCGTAACGTGGACTTGGCCGAGGGTGTCGTGACGCTCGACGCCGGGACGACCAAGACGAACAGCCGCCGCGCCGTCCGGCTGCCCGCGGCCGCCGTGGCTTGGCTGACCGATGTAGCGGAGAACCACGGCCCGATCTTCACCACCAGCCCCGAGACCCGCGCCGCTTGGGACTTGGCACGCATGGCCGCCGGATTCGGCCCGTTCAAGACCAGCCTACAAGCCGTCAGACAGGCCACGGCGACCCTCACCCCAACCGAAAGAAAAGCCCTGAGGCCGTGGCCAGAAAACGCCCTGCGGCACTCGGCGATAAGCTACCGGCTTGCCCTGCGGCCCGAGGCCGCCGCCGACGCGTTCAAGGTCGCGCCTACGGCTACCGATGCCGTGATAGGCATCGGTGCCGTAGCCTATGCCTCGGGCAACAGCCCGAAGATGATCCGGGAGCACTACGATGCCCTTTGCAAGCCGAGCGCCGCCGCCGCATGGTTCAGCGTGTCGCCGGAAATCCCCGCCAACGTCACGCCCTACGTCGCGTCCGCATGAGGCCTTACCGTTTCCGGGGTCCGGTCATGCTCTGCTGAAACTCCGTGGGCCGCCACTGCACGCGCCGCCCGTCTGGAAGTTCGACGCGCCACAAGGTTGCGACCTCCCGGCGATAATGGGGCAACGTGACCGCATGAGGGACCACCATCGCCGCGACCTCGCGGCCGTGCTCATCATTCGGGACAACACGATAGGTTTCCGTGGCAACCCGGCACCGCTGCCGGGGCCTGAATCCAGCGACCTGCTGCTCGAAATCGGGACAACGGCCAAGCGCGACACGTAGTTGCGAGATCGTCATGGTGCGGGTCTCCATCGCGGCGGATTTCCTGCACTCTGCCTCGACCGCGGCGGGACTGATGCGCGCATTCTCCGCGCATTCACCAAGCGATTGCACCAACGCGGTGTAGAACGTCCAGAATCCCGCACCACTGGCCCCTAGATAGGCATGGAGGCGAAAGCCTAGATCATCTGCGGCCGCGGCAATCGCCGCCTGGTCGGGACCGCGATTGCTCCATGATCGCCACCGGTCTCCGGTAAAGGCCTGACCATCGAGGGATCGCGGTTTGGCCGCCGAATCCATCAACGTGCTCGCATCGCATCCCGTGAATGCTTCGAGCTTGCGTGCTGCGGCCAGTGGCAGCGCCGACCGGCCAAGCTCAACATGTTGAATTGATGCGGGCGAGACCCCGGCGACTGTGGCCGCCTGAGCACGTGTCATCCCGCATGCTGCACGTAGCGCAACCAATGGATGGGTGGATGTTGTTACTCGTGGCATGGATGAATACGCATTTGCTAACTTGAACAATACACATACCGCTTGGCCTTGCGCAATACGCAACGCTGCGTTTTGATTGCGTCCATGGAAGCACATCAAGACACCCGCCGCCTGCCCCACTGGGCCGCCACTGAATCCGCCAAGCTCCTGCTAGACAAGCACGAGACTGCCGCCCTGCTGGGCTGCTCATGGCGGCATATTCAGAATCTCACCACCAAACGGCTCCTGCCGTCCGTTCGCTTGGGCAAACTCGTGCGCTATCGCCTTTCCGACATCGAGCGCGCCCTCGACCGCCTCACAATCAAGGCCCGCGGTGCCTGACCAATCCGCGCCCACCGCCGGATGCGAAAGCGCCCGGCCAGCCTGCAAGCTGAACCGGGCGCGACACCAACGACATGAATAAGGAATCTGTCAAAGCGCCGGAGTCAAGGCCCATGATCGGCCACCTTGATTGGCAGCGCGAGGTCAAGAGGATCGCATGGCGGAGCGCCGACGCCGACCCTAACCAGCCTAAGTTCTGGCTGGGTTTCGATGGCAACCTCATCGGCCGGACCAAAGACCCCGCATTCGTCCCGCTGGCGGGGTTCCTGGACGGCTCGATCAAGGCCCCGGTCCCGACGTTGGCCGAGGCTATGCCGGGCAAGTTCCTGTTCTACGCGGGGCGAGTGAACGAGGTGCACGCCGAGCCTGCCACGGGGAAGACAAACTTGCTCATCGAGGTGGCCAACAAAATCCTTCAAGACCCAACGGCGACGGTCCTCTATATCGACCCGGAGGATACGCCCCAGGCTTTTGCCGCTCGGGCTCTTTCGTTCGGGGGCGACCCGGAGGCACTGGGGGGCCGTTTGTTTTATCTTCAAGACCCAACGGTTGAAGACGTCGCCCTCGCACAGCTCTGGGCCAATAGCGTGGGAGTCACTGCGGTTATCATAGACGGCCTGGCCGAGATGATCGCCCGGCAGGGACTCGACGAAGATCGCCCGGCCGACTGTTTGAACTTCTTCTGGCAAAACGTGCGGCCGTTCGCCGCCGCCGGGGCCGGTGTCATTATCGCCGACCACGTGACGAAATCGCGCGAGGGTCGCAACGGCTGGTCTCGTGGCAGCGGGGCGAAAATGGGGCATTACAACGGGGTCAGCTACGAATTGGAACCGGGCGAGGAATACACCCCGGGACAGTCAGGATTTATAAAGCTGAAGATCTCCAAGGATCGCAACGGCGGGGTCGGGCCAAAGCATTCCGTCCCGTTCGAGTTGGCGTTTGATCCAGATGGCGAGGGCAAGACCCTCACGAGTTGGCGAGCCGGTAGCGAATGGCGGCCCACCAAGCTGATGGACAAGATCGTTCAGCACCTCAAGCGCCACGGCTCCGCAACCAAGACCGAGCTGCTCGAACTTGGTAGCCACACGCACGTCCCAAAGGCCTTGGACCTGTTGATTGACGAAGGGCTGGTCACCAAGCAGACCGAGGGCAAAAAGCATCAATACAAACTGGCAGAAAATGCAGGCCAATAACTCTATCTGCCCATCGTGCCCCAACCGTGCCCCGGCGAGGGGGGCACGATGCCCTAATCGTGCCCCAAATCCTCCCCCTTTAGGGGGAGGATGGGCACGATGGGCAGGCCAGGCTTTTTGGGCGCGTGATCGTGCCCATGAATGGGAACCCTACCTGACGCCACCCCCGGGGATGCGGTTGGGACGTCTCCCGACGCATAAAAGAGAGCAGTTCCGCTCAGCTTGGGGAACCATTCCATCCCCTCCGCTGAACTTCCATTTGACGCGAATCCTTATTCCGATGGAAGCCGCACAACCGTTTCGCCGTTCCCGAGCCGAGGCCGATCTGATCCGCACCTGCGCGGCCCTGCACGGCGTTTCGTCGCGGAGCGTGCGGAGCTGGCGGACCCACGACGACCCCCGGTGGCGCTCTTTCATCCGCGAGCGCGCCGCCGTGGCCGCCGCCCAGCCCGGTCTTGCCCTCGGTCCTTTCGTGGCCATCACCCCGGAGGAGGAGGAGCGCGCCGCCTCCGCTCGCTTTGGAGGCCTGCAAAGCCTGGCGGATCGAGCCCTGGAGAGAGGCGACCATCTCGGGGCCGAAAGAATCTTGAAAGCCGCCGAGGCCTCGCACCGGCTTTTGACGGCCGTGCGCGCCGCCCGACTGGCTTACGATTGCGAAGCGAAGCAACTCGCGGCGGCGGAGGTTGAGCGGGTTGTCGCCGTGTCCCGCCGGATCGCCGCCTCGGTGAAAACTTTGCCCGAGATGGTGGCGTCAGCCGCCAACCCCGACAACCCCGCTGTCGCCGCGTGCGCGCTCCGGGCATGGCTTTCCGGCCCGTTCGCGGATGCCTGCCGGGAAATTCTGCAACATCCAAATGAAACCACACCCGCCGAGAGTTGAAGAATTGCTCCGCCTGGCTGCCAGCTACAGGCGATTGGGCGAGCTAGAAGCCGCCAGCATCGCACGAGAGCTACTTGATGACGCCGGGGCGTCGGTCTCCGCGGTTCTCGAAATCGCCGCCAGCCTCCCGGAAGACTTGGCGCGCCACCTGCGAGATCGCGCTTTGACGCTCATCGCCCTGACCCCGAGGCCGACCCCGGTGCGCAGGAAGGCGACCAAGGTTGCGCGCCATCTGCGGAGCCTGCGTCGTAAAGCACGACGCACGGTGTGCGTTTGACAGCCGAGGAGAGGCATGACGAAATTCTTAACCGCCTCCGAAATCAGCCGCGCCACGGGCGAGCCGCTGAGCAAAATTCTGCGACTCGTAGCCGACGGACTGCTCGCCCCCGCGGGCCGGGCGGGTGCCTCTGCGAACTCCGCCATGATCTTTGCCGAGGGCGACCTCGCCGAAATCACTGCCGCCCTTCGCACCAATGCTTGCGCCAAGCTGAGCAGTCACCCATGCGAAACCCTTGCCGACGTTCGCGCGAAAGCACAAGCCCTCGCCCGTGCGGCCCTGGAGGGCAGAGAATGACCATAGACCTTTTCAGCGAGATCAGCCCCGGCGACGTGGAAGGATTCGCGGCGAAGGTGAAGTCGGCTGGTCGCCAGCCCATCACCCTCCGCATCAACAGCCCTGGCGGAAATGTCAGCGCCGGTTTTGCGATGTTGGCCCTACTGCAAGCCCACCACCCCGGCGTCCGCGTGGAAATTTTGGGCTTGGCCGCGAGCATGGCCAGCGTGCTCGCGATGGCTGGCAGGCCCGTCCGCATCGCCGCGAACGCGATGGTCATGATACACAATCCTTGGACCAGTTCGCAGGGCGACTCGGGCGAACTTCGCCGCACCGCCGACTTACTGGACCGGATGCGCGCACAACTCGTCGAGGTATATGCGAGCCGCGCTAAAATTTCCCCCGACGAGATCGGAAGGTTGATGGATGCCGAGACATGGCTCGACGCGGAACAAGCCGTGAAACTCGGTTTTGCCGACGAGATCGCGGGCCGGAGCCCCACGGCCATCGCCGGAATTCACGCCGGTTTTAAAAAGTTTCCTCTTCATGCCGAGGCCGCCGCCGCCCGACTAATGCAAAACGAGTGGCGGGAGGTTGCCACGATGCGAGCAAAGGTAGCCGAAGAACGGGCCAAGCTATCGGCCGTCAACGCCGCCCTCGCCGACGTCAACGCCCAGCTGGCCGCCGTCCGAAAAAACCAAATCCTCCTGGAAGGCTTGGCCGCCAGCCGCGGACTAAAAATTTCATGACAACCACCCACACCTGCACCGTCACCAGCCCCGACGCCATTTTCCGCGAGGAACTCGGCCGGGCCTGCCGCCCTCACGTCAAAAAAATTAACGAGTTTCTCGCACGCCATCGCGAGCTCGAAAAAAAGTGCGAACCTTACGGCACCGAGAAAATCAAAGACCGCGCTAATGAAATGCTTCAGCGAGCCGAGAGGGGCGACAAGGAGGCGCTGGCCGAGTTGGAGAGCAGTTATGGGGTTGAGGGGTGGTGTGGCCGGCAAAGCGGTTTGGGCGACCTCGCCGAAAAAATGCGGGGCGGTTGCGTGCGACTGGCCGCCCCCGTTTTGGTTGCGCTGGTCAACGACTTGCAACCCGCGGTGGATGCCGCGCATCGCCGGATTGCCGACGAGTGGGCTGTTTTCGCGTCCGTCTATGGGCTCCCTCCCGGCCCCTCACCGTGGTTCGAGACTTCGCCCTCGAAACACTACGGCCAAAACTTGGCTCGGACGGCCATGATGGCCGAGATGGGCAGCCTTCACCCGAGATTCATGTTGGACGGTCTCGGATTGACCGAATTTTTCGAGGGCTGATTTTCCCCGGCGCGGCCTCAGGTATCTTTTGTAATGTTTGGTTGGCACAATTCCCGTGTGGGATCGCACTGGCACTGGCGGGCTTGCATACTGAGCCTCTCATGGATCGGCGACCGCGCTTGGTCGGGCCAGCGGCCAAGCGCACCTTTTGACATAGGACGAAACACGTAGCCACCTTATGAGCAAGATCATCGCAGAACTCGAAGTCCGGGACACCAAGGTCGCCGCGGCGGCCAAGGGCGTTCGCGCCAAGATCGAAAAGGAGATGGGCCCGCTGCAGCGGATGAACATCGGCGGCGGGCTGGCCAAAGGCATGGCCATCCTCGGCGGGGTGACCCTCGCGGCCGGTGCAGCCCTTTTCGCAGGGACCAAGGCCGCCATAAACATGGGCGACCAACTTTCCGACCTTTCCGACCGCACCGGCATTAGTGCGGGCAAGCTGATGGTGATGGGGCAGGCTTTTAAAGACAGCGGCATGGCTATCGAGGCCGTCGGCCCGGCCGTCAACCGCCTGCAAAAAGCAATCGCGGGAGTGAATGAAGACGGCGAGGCCACGGCCGGCATTTTTGGCCAGCTCGGTCTTAACATGGAGGAGCTCAACGCCATGAGCCCCGATGCCCAATTCCGTGCGGTCGGGGCCGCAATCTCCGGTATTGCCGACCCGTCGCAGCGTGCGGCAGCGGCAATGAAAATCTTTGGTAAAAGCGGCGGAGAGCTGATGGCGCTTTTCAACGATGCCGATGCGTTTTCAAGCGCAGCTCAAGCGGTCGGCGATCAAGCGGCCATCATGGATCGCAACGCCGCTTTGTTTAACGACGTCTCCCGGAAGCTTGAATTGGCAGGACTGAAAATGCAGGGGTTCTTTGTCGGTGTCGCGGATCAAGTTCTCCCGGTTTTGCAGCCTCTGCTCGATTGGTTCGCCTCGCAGGACCTCGCGGCGCAAGGGCAGGCCTTCGGCCGCAACCTCGCGGCCGGGATCCAGATGATTGTCGATGGGACCCTCCTCGGCGCTTTCGGCGATGGGCTGCTCATCGCGGGTGCGGGCTTCGTCAACATGATCACCAGCGGGATCAACAGCGTCATCGGGCTGCTGGCCAACATCCCCGGGATGGGCGGCCTCGGCGGGATGCAGATCGGGCAGATCGATACCAGCGTGTGGGAGCAAAACCAAGGCAACGCCATCGCGGACGCTCTGGACAAAGTCGATTCCGCCCGCGCCGCGGCCGATGCCAAGGCGGCCGAGAAAAAGACCGGCGCGGCGGGCACGGAAGCTATGGCCGCCGGGGGCGGCGGGGCAGGTGGTGGCGGCGGCAACCGGCCCAGCATCTCGCGCATGTTCTCGACCTCGATGGGCCTCTTCGTCAAAGACCCGCTGCTGGCCGAGACCCGCAGGCAGTCGACACTTTTGGAAAAGATCGTGAGCAACACCTCGAAGGGCTACACCAGCGTAGCCGGTGGTGGCGCTCAAACCGGTCTTCGCTTCGCCTAGGATCTCGCTGACACCCATGGGTGCCATTTCTGGCGGCTTTGGCTACAATTGTAGCCACCGCCTCAGCCTCGCTGAATCATCTGCGCCGCCTGCCTTAAAAGGATTCCGGTGTCCTCTTCGATCATACCCTTCTCTTCGTCGATCCAAGTGTCGAGTAGTGCCCCAGGAAAACCTCTTCCAAGGCGCCGAGTGTAAACCTCCTCTGCCCTGGCACCGAAGCTCTCCGGTGTCTCGTCACCGTCCATGGCTAAGTCCCGCGCCTCTCGCAGAAAATCGCTGGGGCGGTCAAAATGGAGAAAGGTGGCTAGGTGTTGGATGATGATTTCCTCGACCGGCCGGAGGGTGGTCTCGGAGAGCCCGTTAATGATGTTGGAAATGTTGTCTGGCAGTTCGATCGTGACCTTCATTTCCCGAACATACGCCAGCGGGCAGACGGCAGGCAAGGGTGGTTTTTGCTGCCAACCGCTGCCAAAAACTTTGGCAGCAAGATTTTAGCCGCCCGGCCCCAGCCAACCCTGCATTCATGGGGATTCGCCTAGAATCTGCTGCCAATCCGCTGCCAAAAAAACAGGTTTTTAGGCGGCTTTGCGTGTGCGGCGGTGCGTCCAAAGTGCCAACGTCAGAAAGGCCGCGGATTCAGTATTCATGCGGTTTCGCGGGTTTTAAAGAGAGCGCGCCCGGGGAGATTCGAACTCCCGACCAACGGATTAGAAATCCGCTGCTCTATCCCCTGAGCTACGGGCGCGGGGACGGGGAGGGATTAAAGCGCGGGGCGGGTTGCTTGTCGATGGGCCGGACGCGGCCGGTCAGGGGTTGTTGGCCGGGGGTGTGTCGGCGCGGGCCGTGATCGGCGGGGCACCCTGGAGGCGGATGGTGTCGAGCAGGATGCGGATGGTTTCGTCGCGGATCGGATCGACAAAGATCTCCTGCTCGTCCGGGGCGGAGGGATCTTCGTCCTCGGTCATTTCCTCGGCGGCGCGTTTGGGCGGCTGGTCGAGCGCGACTTTCTGGAGTTTGGGTTCGTCCACCGTATCGAGGGTAACTTCGACGGCGGCGAGGGCCGGTTGCTTCCGGTCCTTGCGCTCCGCCAGGCGGGTTTCGCGGCGGGCCTTGTCCTGCTCAATCTCGGCCAGTCGCGTGGTCTTGTTGAGCGAGACGGCGTTTTTGTCGAACTGGGTGCGGAAGCGCGCGGTGTCCTCCCGAACGTAGGCAAACTCGGGATCACCGGCCACGCGAGCCTCGCTGGCCGCGCGAAGCTTCGGCACCAGCGCTCCGATGTTGCCGGCCGGGGTGAAGCCGCGAGCCGGCACTTCGTCGTAATCAAGGGGGTTTTTCAGCGATCCTTCGCCCACGTCGGCTTGGTCGGTCACCGAGGGCAGGACGATGTCCGAGGCCACCCCGCGGAGCTGGGTCGAGCCGCCCTTGATGCGGTAGAATTTCTGGATGGTCAGCTTGACCGCGCCGGATTTGCCCGAGGCGAAGAGGGGCATGAAACGGTCAACGTCGAGGAGAGTCTGCACGGTGCCTTTGCCGAAGCTTTGCTCATCGCCCACGATGACGGCGCGACCGTAGTCCTGCAGGGCGGCACCGAAGATTTCGCTGGCGGATGCGCTGAGGCGGTTCATGACCACGACGAGCGGGCCGTCCCATTGCTGGCTGGGGTCAGGGTCGTTCATGGCGTTGATATTTCCGTTCGTGTCCTTGGCCTGCACGATGGGGCCCTTGGGGACGAAGAGACCGGTGAGGCGGATGGCTTCATCGAGCGACCCGCCGCTGTCCCGCCGGAGGTCAATGACCAGACCCTCGATGCCCTCGCGTTTGAGGCGGGTCAGGAGCGCGGACACATCCTTGGTCGTGCTCTTGGCCGAACGCCCGGACTGCGGGTTCATGTTCGCATAAAAGCTCGGGAGGGTGATCCAGCCGATCTTCTTGGTGGAGCCATCCGGCTCGGTCGCATCGATGATCTGGGCCTTGGCTTCCTGTTCCTTGAGTTTGACCTCGTCGCGGACGATGGGAATGACGACGACCTTGGAGGGATCGGCCGAGGAGGCGGGCTGCACCTGGAGGCGGACCGTGGTGCTCTTTTTGCCGCGGATGCGCTCGACCACGCGGTCGAGCTTCATGTCCACGACATCCTCGAATTCCCCGTTGCCCTGGGCCACGGCGAGAATGCGGTCGTTGACCTTGAGTTTGCCGTCCTGGTCGGCCGGGCCGCCGGGCACGAGCTCGACGATCTTGGCGTAGCCATCATCGCTGCGGAGGACCGCGCCGATGCCGACGAGGGAGAGCCCCATCTGGATGTTGAAATTGTCCAGGGCCTGCTGGCTCATGTATTCGGAGTGCGGGTCGTAGCTCTGGGCCAGGGCGGAGAGGAAGGTGTTGGCCTGATCTTCGCGGTTTTCCTCCTTGAGCGACTTGAGGAGCCGATCGTAGCGGCGCTCCACGGTTTCTTTCGGCGTGCGCTTGGGCGCGGCCGCCGCAATGGCATCCTCCGGGGCGGGCTTGGCCGCGTCGGCTGCTTCGGCTTTCTTCTTGGCGGCCGCCTCCTCGATCGCTTGTTCGGCGATCTGGGCCTGGAGGAGTTCAGCCTCGATCCGGTCGGCCCAGATGCGGTCGGCCTCGGCCTCGTTGGCCGGCCAGGGCTGCTTGTCGCGGTTGATCTGGGCGGTGCGTTCGCTGTCGAACTTGAAATCGCCTTCCAGCAGCTTGTTGATCTGGCCGACGCGCGATTCGACCCGGCTGATGAAGCGGTCGTAGATCGTGTAGGCGGGCTCGAGATTGCCGAGGAGAATGTCGTCCTGCAGGCGCCCGCCATACTTGGTCGAGAACTCGGCGATGTCTTCCTGGGTGAAGAAGAGACGGTTGTAGTCGAGCAGTTCGATGTAACGATCGAGGGCCTTGCGCGCCTGTGTCACACCCGGGGAAACCTCGTCATTGAGGTGCTGGCGCGTGTAGTGCGCGCTCTCCAGCATCCGGGCCACGGTGGTGGCGACCTCGCCCAATTTCTCCGGGCTTTTCTCCGCCGGGGCGGCCGGGCAGGGGAGGGTGGAAAGAAGGGCGGCGCCGAGGGCGAGGCGGATGGAATGGGACAGGTTCATGAGAGTCGGAGCAACTGGTCGCCTCGACTGGGGCATTGCGCAAGGAAAATGAGGCACGTAACTTCGACTCCAGACCCATGCTTAAGTTCAAAACTTTTACCGGCGGCCCCTTCGCGACCAACTGCTTTTTGGTGGAGGCGCCGGGGGGGCGCATCCTTTTTGACGCCCCGGAGGGGGCGGATGAGAGGTTCGCCGGGGAGAAAATCGACCTGCTCGTCCTGACCCACGGCCACTGGGACCATGTGGCGGATGCCGCCGCGGTCAAGGCGCGTCACGGGTGTCCGGTGGTCTGCCATGCGGACACCGTTCCGATGGTTGCCGAGGAAGACTTTTTCGAGCGTCAAGGATTTCCCCTGCGGGTGGCTTCGATCCAGCCCGACCGCATCGTGGCTGGGGGCGCGGGGCAGGATTTTCTTGGGTGGAAGCTTGATGTCCTCGATGTCCCGGGCCATTGCGCCGGCAGTCTGTGCTTTCATTCGCCGGAGGATGCCGTGGTTGTGGGCGGTGACGTGCTCTTTCGTGGTGGGATCGGGCGGTGGGATTTGCCCGGCGGCGATGGGGATCTGCTTCTGCGCGGGATCCGGGAGAAACTTCTGGTGCTGCCTGATGCAACCGAAGTTTGGCCGGGCCACGGCGGGAGCACGACCATCGGCGAGGAAAAGGCCTCGAACCCCTTTCTTCAACGTTAAGGCTTGCGGCGCCGTCTTTTCGTCTTGGCCCAGAGGGGCCGCGCGCTTAAAAGACATCTTTCATCCTCCTCATGCCCAATTTCGCCTACACCGCCCTCGATGCCCGCGGCCAAGAAGTCAACGACACCCTTGAAGCACCCGACGAGCAGCAGGCGATCCAGGCGCTGAGACAGGCTGGGTATTACCCCACGAGCGTCATGGAGGCCGGCAAGGCGGCCAAGGCGGCCAAAGCCAAGGGCGCCAAGGCCCCCAAAGCGGTCAAACAGCCCGGGGCCAAAAAAGATCTCAGCATCAGCATCCCCTTCCTCGAGCGGAAGACGATCAAACCGAAGACGCTGATGATTTTTACGCGGCAGTTGGCCACGCTGATTGATTCCGGTCTTCCGTTGCTGCGCTCGCTCACGGTTCTAGGCAAACAGGAGCCGGATCCCGTGATGAAAAAGGTGGTCGGAAAGCTGGCCGACACGGTGCAGGGGGGCAGCACGTTCTCCGATGCGTTGTCTCAGCACCCGAAGATTTTCAACAAGCTCTACGTCAACATGGTCAAAGCCGGCGAACTGGGCGGCGTGATGGAACTGGTGCTCATTCGTCTGGCCGACTTCCAGGAAAAGGCGCAGAAGCTCAAAAACAAGGTCGTCTCGGCCATGTTCTACCCGATCATCGTGCTGGTCATCGCCATCGCCATCATGGCCTTCCTGCTCGTCTACATCGTGCCGAAGTTCGAGCAGATTTTCCAAGACATGCTCAGCGGCAAGCCTCTGCCGGGGCTGACCCAGTTCGTCATCAACACGAGCAAGTTCGTCCAGGAGCAGTGGTATATCATCATCGGGGGGGCCGTGGTGGTCTTTGTCGGCTACAATTTCGCGGCCCGGGTGCCCAAGGGGCGGGCGTTCATCGATGCCTTCAAACTGCGCGTGCCCCTGTTCGGCGACCTGCTGAGGAAAGGTGCCATTTCGCGTTTCAGCCGCACCCTCGGCACGCTTGTGACCAGCGGTGTTCCCATTCTCCAGGCCCTCAACATCACCCGCGAGACCGCTGGCAACGTCTCCATCGCCGGGGCCATCCAAAACGTGCATGACAGCGTGAAGGAGGGCGAATCCATCGTCCAGCCGCTGGAAAAGAGCGGCGTCTTTCCGCCCATGGTCGTCAGCATGATCGACGTCGGTGAGGAAACCGGCCAGTTGCCGGAGATGCTGCTGAAGGTCGCCGACGTTTACGACGATGAGGTGGACAACACCGTGGCCGGCCTGACTTCGCTGCTTGAGCCGATCATGATCGTCTTCCTCGCCGTCATCGTCGGCACCATCGTCATCGCGCTCTTCCTGCCCCTCATTAGCATCATCCAAGGCCTGCAGGGCGGCTAGGCTCGGAGCAGGTCCGCCAGGCCATCGAGGCAGATCCGCGACCAGACCTCGAGGTGTTCGCGGCGGCCGACCAGTTCCGCCGGACTCAGAAATTCCAGATGGCTGATCGCATCCTCGCGCGGCCGGATCGCCTCCGAGTCCACATCCACGAGATGAACGACGCCGAGATGGACCCGGCCGACCTCGGTGGAGTCGTCATTGAGCAGGGCCACCACCCTCTGGCGGTAGGGACCGGGGATCTCCAGTTCCTCGTGCAGTTCACGCTCGACCGCACGGTGGTAGGCGTCCGCGTCGAAATGCGCGGCCTGCGCATCCCCGTCATTGATGTGTCCCCCGATGCCGATGGAGCCCTTGGCATGGAGGCGGGCCTCGCCGCCTGATTTTCCGCGCGTGTAATGGAGCAGGCGACCGCCATGCCGGATGACCAGGTAGGGGATGAGTTGTTTGTGCGTCGGATCGTCTTCCGCCGCCGACCGCGGGAGGAAAAGGTTGTTTCGGGGATCAAGGAAAGCAGGCATGTAGCGGTCAACCTCGAAACGGAGGCCTTCAAACAGGCCCATTTGTTCGAAAATCGCGCGGGGCACCACCAGGATGTTTTCTTCACTCGGGGACATGGCGGCGGAGGTTAGCCGGGTGGGCGTTTTTGACCATCAGGAAAAGTTGGTGCGGCCCCGCTTGCCACCTCCGCGCCGTTCTTTATCCTGTGGCATGGCCGCCCCGCAGTTTGTGCACCTCCACCTGCACACCGAGTATTCGATGCTTGATGGAGCCATTCGCGTTTCCGACCTCATGCGCAAGACCGCGGCGGAAGGTATGCCGGCCGTGGCCATGACCGACCACGGGGTGCTTTACGGCGCGGTGCAGTTCTACAAGGAGGCCGAAAAAGCCGGCGTCAAACCCATCCTCGGCTGCGAGCTCTATGTTGCGCCGGGCTCGATGCACGAGAAGAAGGCGGCCTCGGGCAAGGAGGCCGCATTTCATCTCACCGTGCTGGCCGAGACGAACGAGGGCTGGGCCAACCTGATCAAGCTGGTCAGTGCGGCGCACCTCGAGGGGTTTTACTACAAGCCGCGGGTCGACAAGGAACTGCTCGCGCAGCACGCCGCGGGGCTCATCGGTCTGAGTGGTTGCCTCAAGGGCGAGATCAACAGCGCGATCCAGGCCGGCGATCCGAAGCGGGGGCTGGAGCTGACCGGCCAATACCGGGACATCTTTGGCGCGAAGAATTTTTTCCTCGAGCTGCACGACCACGGCATGGACGCCCAGCGCGAGTGCAACCGGCAGTTGGTCCGCTGGGGGAGCGATCTGGGCCTCGGGCTGGTCGCGGCCAACGACGTGCATTTTCTCGAACGCAGTCATCATGACGCCCACGATGTGATGGTCTGCATCGGGACCGGTGCCATGGTGCACGACGAAAGGCGCATGCGGTATGTGCCCGAGCTTTACTTGAAATCTGCCGCGGAAATGGCCGCCCTTTTCCCCGACCACCCCGAGGCCTTGAGCAACACCCTGCGCATCGCCGAACGATGCGGGGTGACGATGGAATTCGGCAAGTCGCGCTTTCCGGTGTTTCATCCGCCGGAAGGAAAAACGCGCGAAGGTTATCTGCGCGAACTTTGCGAAGCCGGCTTTCTCCGCCGCTACGGGCCGGAGGCCTCGCCGGACCTGCGCACGCGGCTCGATTACGAACTCGGGGTCCTCGAGCGCCTCGGCTTCACTAGCTATTTTCTTATTGTTTGGGACTTCATCAACTACGCCCGGCAGCAGGGTATTCCCGTCGGTCCGGGCCGCGGCTCGGCGGCCGGGAGTATGGCGGCCTACGTTCTCGGCATCACCGACCTCGACCCGGTGCGTTACGGGCTCATCTTCGAGCGCTTCCTCAATCCCGACCGGGTCAGCCCGCCGGATATCGACGTGGATTTCTGCCAGGCACGGCGCGGCGAGGTCATCGAATATGTGCGCCGCAAATACGGCGAGCGGTGCGTCTCGCAGATCGTGACCTTCAACCAGCTCGGGGCCAAAAGCGTGGTTCGGGACGTGGCCCGCGTCCTCGGGTTCAGCTACGGCGACGGCGACCGCATCGCCAAAATGATCCCCAACGAACTCAACATCACCCTGCAGGGGCGGACCAAGCCGGATGGCGAGTTTCTGCCGGGCGCGATCGACAAGAATCCCGAGCTCAAGCAGGCGGTGGAGAAGGAACCGGCGACCAAGCAGCTTTGGGATTACTGCCTCGTCCTCGAGGGACTGTCGCGCAATGCCGGCATCCACGCGGCCGGCGTGGTCATTGGCGACCGGGACCTTTCGGAAACCGTCCCGCTCTGCCGCGGGAAGGAGAACGAGGTGGTCACGCAGTTCTCCATGGAACCGCTGGGCGAGTTGGGCATGCTCAAGATGGATTTTCTCGGACTCAAGACGCTCACGGTCATCCGCGATGCCGAGGAGCTGATCCGGCGCAAGGTGCCGGATTTTTCCATCGACCATATCCCCGTCGATGACCAGTCGGCCTTTGACATTCTCAACCGCGGTGAGGCCGTCGCCATCTTCCAGTTTGAAGGCGGCATGTCGCGCTATTGCCGGAATTTTGGATTCACCAGCCTCAATGACATGAACGCGCTGTGCGCGCTTTACCGGCCCGGTCCGATGGCCCTCATCCCCGACTACATCAAGCGCAAGAAGGGCGAGACGAAAATCAACTACGATCATCCGCTGCTCGAAAAGGTGACGAGCGAGACCTACGGCATCCTCGTTTACCAGGAACAGGTCCAGCAGGCGGCCAATCTTCTGGCCGGTTACACCCTCGGCCAGGCCGATCTCCTGCGCCGCGCCATGGGCAAGAAGGACAAAGAGAAAATGGCCAAGGAGCGCAAGGTCTTCATCGCCGGATGCCAGGAGCACAACAAGATCCCGGAGAAAAAAGCCACGGCCATTTTTGACCTGCTGGAAAAATTCGCCGACTACGGGTTCAACAAGAGTCACAGCGCGGCTTACTCGCTCATCAGCTACCGCATGTGCTGGCTCAAGGCCCACTATCCCGTCGAATTCATGTGTGCGGTGCTGAGCAACGAAATCAACGACACCGACAAGATTTCCTCTTACGTGGATGAGGCCAAGCGGATGGGACTGGTCATTCTTCCGCCCGACTTGAACAAGAGCATGCTCAAATTTGCGCCCGAGCCGCACGGCGACGCGGTGGCCGTTCGTTTCGGGCTCAGCGGCATCAAGAACGTGGGTGAGGCGGCCATGGGCGAGGCCGTGACGGAGCGCGAGGCGGGAGGGGTGTTTGCCTCGCTCGAGGATTTTGCTTCGCGCATGGACCCGCGCACGGTCAACCGCAAGGCCATGGAGTGTCTGGTCAAGTGCGGGGCCTTCGACTTTACCGGTGAGGAACGCGCCCAAATGGTGGAGGATCTGGAGCCGATCCTTTCGGCCAGCGCGGCGCAGCACCGGGACCGCACCGCCGGTCAGCAGAGTCTCTTCGGGGCGGAGGCCTTGCCGATGACGGCGAAGGCCGGCGGACGCCGGCGGGCCATCGCCTTCACCGAGGCTGAGTTGCTTTCCTTCGAGAAGGAGCTGCTGGGATTTTACGTCACGGCTCACCCCCTGGACCCGTATCGCGGTGCCTTGGAGAATGGCAAATTCACCACCGTGGCCGCGCTCGAGGAGATGGATGACCGGGCCACGGTGCGCGTGGCCGGGCTGCTCGACTCGGTCGAAAAAAAGTTCACCAAGTCGAGCGGCAAACCGTGCGCTTTCCTTGCGCTGGAGGATTTCACCGGAAAGGTCGAGGTGCGGGTTTGGAGCGAAGCCTTCGAGAAATATCTCTCCCATCTCGTCCCCGGCAAGGTCGTGCAGATTACCGGCCGGCTGGACAAGCGGGACGACAAGCCGGTCGTGACCGCCTCGGAACTCAAAACGCTGCAGCCCTCTGCTTCCGATGAACTGCCGGTGGTTCTCCGGCTGGCCTGTGGTCGGATCGGTCGGCGGGAGCTGGAGGAGATTCGCTCGGTCGCGCTCGACTTTCCCGGGCGACGCCGGCTGTTGCTCGAGTTCGTGGCGGCCGACGGCCGCACCCAGCGCTGGCAGGCGGCCGACCAGTTCAAGGTCGGTCAGGAACCCAAGCTGCGCGCGGCTTTGGCGGGTTTGTTGGCTCGATGACTGGTTTGGCGGGCATTTTTCGTGAAACGCGCTATGATGGGTGTGATGAAAACGCCTCTACTGCCGGGACAGCCGGCGCCTGACTTTTCCGCCCTTGCCATCGGTGGGGGCTACGGGGAGGGAACCGTCGTCCGTTTGTCGGATTTCGCCGGGCGCAGGCTCGTGCTCTATTTCTATCCGAAGGACGACACGCCGGGTTGCACCACCCAGGCCTGCGCGTTGCGCGATGCCTGGCCGGACCTGAGCGCCACCGGGGCGGCTATCTTCGGCGTGAGTGTGGATGGCGCGGACTCGCATCAGGCTTTTGTCGCCAAGCACAGCCTGCCTTTCCCGTTGCTCTCCGACCCGGACCACCACTTGGTTGACGCCTTCGGTGTGTGGGTGGAAAAGATTCGTCAGGGCGAGAAATCCATGGGCACCGAGCGGACGACTTTCGTCATCGATGGCGGCGGACAAATCGCAGCGGTTCTGCGTGCGGTCGTTCCGGCGGACCACCTCGGCCTCCTGCAAGCCGCACTCCGATGAGCCGCTCTGCGCTCCTTTCGGCCTACGAGAAAATGGCCGGGCTGCTCGGCAAGCTCCCCGGCTCCCTCCAGGAACCGATTCTCCGTGAGTTGGACCCGATCAAGGAAGTGTTCCTGCGCCAGCGCCCGCCGCGTCTTGCCGTCTTGGGCGATGAGGGGATCGAGTTGCCTGCCTTGGTCAACGCCCTGGCCGGCCGGGCGGCGCTGCATGCCCCGCTGCTGCGCGGGCCGTGGACGACGGTGCGCGGGGTCGGGACGATTGAGTTGGCCGATTTGCGCTCCTCGGGCGTTCTGGCCGAAGAGCCCGCGGATACGTTTCTTTTCGTCACCACGGGTTCTTCCAACCTGCCGGCCGAGGCGGTGCGGGCGGTGGAGGTTCTGACTGCCGCCTCACCGCGTGAGGGCGGCAGCCCCGCCGGGTTGGTTGTCCTCGTTCTCGGGGAGGCCGGGGAATCTGCCGCCGTTCTCGCCGCCTTGGCTGGCGCGGGCGCGGCGAGCTCGGTGGTTTTTTCCGCGCATCTGCCGCGGACCGGCCTGGAGAACGGATTTCCGGCGGCCGAGCGCTCGGCCCTGGGGGACCGGTTGTGCGATTACCTCCCGGAGGACGCGCAGTTGGAGATGGCCCGTTTCCTCGCGGCCCGCGGGGCGCAGGCCCGGCTGGCCGGCACGGTGCTCAAAGCCTTCGGCGCGGTCGCCGGAGTCGTCGGAATGCAGCCGATTCCCCTCGCTGATTTTCCGGTCTTGCTCTCCCTCCAGCTTTTCATGGTCTCGCTCATCATCTACGTCAGCGGCCGCGAGTTTTCCCTGCGCCTGGCCGGCGAATTTGCCACGTCCCTCGGGATTGGCTTCGGTGCGGGCCTCGTCTTTCGCGAAACCGCACGGGCGGCGGTGAAAATTCTCCCGGTTTGGGGTTCGATGATTTCCGGTGGCGTGGCCGGGGCCGGGACCTACGCGCTCGGGCGCGCCGCCATTGCCTATTACATCGAGGAGATTCGCGTGCCCCGCCTGTCCCTGCGGCGGCGGGGCCGGGTGCGTCCGCCGAGCTTGGAGGGATAAGGGCATGCAGCGCCATCGCTTGCGGCGGGAACGGATTTTTCCCGGCACGTGCGCATGGAGTTTCGACGACTGGCGGGACGTTTTTTATCCCCATGCGCTGCCCCGCAACCGGTGGCTTGAGTTTTACGCAAGGCATTTTCCGGCGGTCGAGATGGACTCGAGCTTTTACCACATGCCCTCAGCTGAAACGGTGGACCATTGGAGCGAGCTGACCGGTCCAGCGTTCCGCTTCTGTCCCAAACTGCCCAAGACGCTGAGTCACGGGAAGCGGTTGGATGACCCGACCCCCGAGATCAGCATGATGCGGCGGCTCGCGGCCGAGTTGGGCTCGCGTTTCGGCTGCGCCTTGCTGCAGTTGCCTCCTTCCTTTTCCGCCCACGCCCATGAGGAGCGGGTGCTTCGTGCCTTTTTGCGCGCCTGGCCGATGGATCTGCCATTGGCGGTGGAATTTCGTCACGCGAGTTGGGAGACGCCGCACGCTGCGCGAATGCTGGAGGAACGTGCCGTGGCTTGGGTTTGGGCGGACAATCTGCCGCGGGAGGATCAGAAGTCCGCTGGTTTTGGATTTCGCCCGGTGACCGCTCCGCATCTTTATGTCCGCTTGCTGGGCGACTTCCGCACCAAATACGGAGTCGATGGAAAGGAGACCCACCGCTATGGCCGGATGCTCTGGCCGCGTGAGGTGGCGCTTGAACATTGGGCGGTCAAGCTCAGGCAACATAGCGAAGCGTCCGCCGCCTACGTTTTTGCCAACAACCATTACGAGGGCTATGCGATCGAGACCGCACAGCGTCTGGCGGTCAAGCTTGGCCTGGCCCTCCCGGTCATCGCGGCAGCCGCTTCACCGCAACTCGAACTTTTCGGCGACGCGCCCCCAGCGTAAGCTCCTCTCATGCGTCTGCTGCTTGTTGATGGCCACTACTATGCCTACCGCTCGTTTTTCGCCATCCGGAATCTTACCAACTCACGCGGGGAGCCGACCAACGCGGTCTTCGGCTTTGTCAAAGCGCTGCGCAAGATGCTGAACGATACGGCCCCGACCAGCGCGGCGGTGGTTTGGGATGCGGGGCTGCCGCAGCGGCGGATGGAGCTTCTCCCGTCCTACAAACAACAGCGCGAGGAAATGCCTTCCGACTTGGCCTCGCAGTTTCCCCTCATCGAAGAGGCTGTCACCGCGCTCGGCCTCCATAACGTCCGCCTGACGGACCATGAAGCGGACGATCTTATCGCCTCCTACTGCGCCTCTGCGGGCCAAGCCGGTGCCGACGTCGTCATCGCGACCAATGACAAAGACATCTATGCCCTGGTGGGCCCGGGGGTGAGTATCTATTCGACGAATAAAGCCGACACCGGCGACGGCAAGGAGGGCTTTGCCTTGCTCGGCCCGGGCGAGGTGGAGGCAAAATGGGGTGTTCCGCCCGGCCTCATCCCTGACGTCCTCGCCCTGACCGGCGACGCCGTGGACAACATTCCCGGTGTGGATGGTGTCGGCCCCAAGACCGCCGCCAAACTTGTGCGCGAGCACGGTCGGACCGCTTTGCTGGCCGAGAACCCTGGACTCATTGCCAATGAAAAACTGCGCCTGAAGGTCGCTGCGGCGGGGGATCGGCTGCGGGACAACCTCGAACTGGTCCGTCTTGATGCAGACTTGCCGCTGCCTCTTCCGCTTGAATCCCTGCCCATTCGTCCCGACCCGCCGGCCGTGGCGGCGTTGGCCCGCCGCTGCGAGTTCCGCAGCCTTCTGGCTGAATACGAAAAGTTGGCGGGAGCCGGTCCGCAGGATTCCCAACTCAGTCTTTTCTAGGGCGCGCGCGCGACGTTGCGGGCCGCCGGGATTGCCAAGCGGGGCAAACATGGCATTATTTTGCCACTATGAAACGCTCCCTCATCCTTGCCGTCGTTTGTGTCTTTCCCTCGCTACTTTTTGCCCAGGAAGGCCCGATCGACTGGAAAACGATCGCCACCGAATTTTCGCAGGACGCCGCTGCGGCCCAGGCGAAGTATCAGGACAAAATCATCACGGTGACCGGTCCCGTCTCCACCGTCGCCAATGGGGACATGACGCTGGATGACCCCTGTCTCGCCGTGACCATCTCTTCGGAGAGTGGTCCGGGGGCCGATGTGAAGTGCCTGTTTGAAAACTCCGACCTCCCCGAGAAAGCGGAATACGGCATGCCCGATGACGGCAGTGAGGTCGTTTTGCGCAAGCGCGACGCCACCGGCAACGTCATCTCCACCCGGCCATTCGTGCAGAGCGGCCAGGACATCACGGTCACCGGGTCCTACGTGAACTTCGATGCCGGCGATATCGTCCTGCGGCATTGCCGCCTCGTCGGCGGGCCGGCGCAATAGCGCGGGTTGCGCGCACCCCGTGCAATCCTCCTTTCTGCCTGGCCTTTGATCTTGCTCATTAGGAGGGGCATGGCTTTGATGAATCTCGCGTATGATCGTCACAACTGACCAACTCTTCAAAATCGCCTACGGAAGATACGCCGTCGGTGCCTACAACATTAACAACATGGAGCAGACCCTCGGTCTCTTCCGCGGATGCGTCGACAGCAAGGCCCCCTTCATCATCCAGCTTTCCAAGGGCTCGCGGAAATATGCCGACAAGCGCATGCTCGAAGCCCTCATCCGCACCGCCGAGGAAATTTTCCCGGACGCCGTCTTCGCCGTCCACCTCGATCACGGCGACGAGGAGACCTGCTACGATTGCATCGACTCCGGATTTTACAGCTCGGTCATGATCGACGCGAGTCACGCCCCCTTCGACGAGAACATCGCCATCACCAAGCGCGTCGTCGATCGCGCCCACGCCAAGGGCATCAGCGTCGAAGCCGAACTCGGCATGCTCGGCGGTGTCGAGGAGGACATCCAGGTGGATGAGGGCCACGCGTGCCTGACCAACCCGGGCGAGGCCAAGGAATTTGTGGACCGCACCGGCTGCGACTCCCTCGCCTGCGCCATCGGCACCAGCCACGGGGCCTACAAGTTCAAGGGCCAGCAAAGCCTGCACTTCGAGGTGCTCACCGAGATCCAGCAACTCCTGCCCGGCTTCCCCCTCGTCATGCACGGCAGTTCCAGCGTCCCGCCGGAGGAAGTCAAGCGGATCAATCTGGCCGGCGGACAGCTCGACGAAAGCGCCCGCGGGGTGGACGAGAACGAATATTTGCCCGCGGCCAAGCTCGGCGTGACCAAGGTCAATATCGACACCGATGGCCGCCTCATCTGGACCCGCGTGCATCGCGAGTTCTTCCGCGACAAGCCCTCCGACTTCGACTTCCGCCCACCCGGCAAGATCTTCGTCGAGGAATACGCCAAGTTCATCGGCCACAAAAACAAGATGCTTGGCTCGGCCGGGCACCTGCCCGACGTGCGCAAGCAGGTCGGAGGCTGACCGCGCTCATGGCCTCCGGCCCCGGCGAAATGCGGAGCGAGATTCGCGGAATTCTTTTCCGCGAATCCACCATCATGAGCCGCCTCGATGAGATGGCGCATGACATCTCGCATGACTACGCAGGGCAGGACCTCACCGTCGTGGCGGTGCTCAACGGCAGCCTCATGTTCGGGGCCGATCTTCTCCGCCGCATCGAGATGCCGCTGCGACTCGACTGCCTCAGCGTCTCAAGTTACCACGGCGCCTCGACGACCGGTATTGTCCGCTTCAAGCAGGAGCAACTTCCCGACGTCCACGGACGCCATGTTCTGCTCCTCGATGACATCCTCGACAGCGGGAACACCCTCCATGCCATCCGCGACCGCTTCCTGACCGAGACAAGCCCGCTCAGCGTCAAAATCTGCGTCCTCCTGCGCAAGGATGTGCCCCGGTCTCGCGAGCTTGAGGCCGACTATGTCGGCTTCGACATCGCCAACGAGTTTGTCGTCGGCTACGGGCTTGATTACATGGAGCGCTTCCGCAACCTGCCCTACATCGGCGTGGTTTCCGACGAAACAATCGAGAAATACGCGCCGCCCAAAGCCTGAGCGTCGGCGACATTTCCGGGCGAAAGTAGCAGGCGGGATCTGCCTCCGTTGTGCTTGCCGCCGCCGCATATCTGCTCTAATCCTGAGCCGGACTTTGAATCTATGGGCATACTCAGCTGGATCATCCTGGGCTTGGTCGCCGGAGCGCTGGCGAAGTTTATTCTGCCCGGCAGGCAGCCAGGAGGCTTCATTGGGACAATCCTCATCGGCATTGCCGGCGCAGTAGCCGGCGGCTATCTGGGGCATTTTTTCGGCTGGAGGCAGGTCACGTCATTTGACCTCGGTGGGATCGTCATCGCCACGATAGGCGCGATCGTCCTGCTCCTGCTCTGGGGAATTCTTTTCGGCCGCAAAAATGGCTGAAGGATGGGACTGTTGTGTGAAGAACGGGACGTTGGGTGATCGTGTTGGTTTGCGTTGTTCCACCCGCACCTTGATCGTCGGCACAGTCCCCGCGTGCCAAGGACGGTGCGCCGCCGGAAGATCGTCGCAACACGCCTAGCCGAAAATCAACTTCGTTCCCGCGATGGCCAGCACGGCGGCGAGCAAGAGTGAAATGCCGCGCACCGGCAGATGACGGCTTCCCAGGCGCGAGCCGATCATTCCCCCCACCGCGACCACCGCGGCCAGCGGCCAGGCGAAGTGCGGCAGTTCCCGCCCGCCGTGCACATAGCCGGCCAGGCCCGAGGAAGAATTGACGAGGATAAAGAGCGACGACACCGCCGCCGCCTCCCGCACACGGGCCCAGTGGCCGAAGAGCAGCAGCGGGGTGAGAAAAATTCCACCGCCTGTGCCGGTCAGGCCGGAAAGAAAGCCGATGCCTGCGCCGGACGCGAGGGCGAGGGGACGTCCTGGACGATGGACCTCGGGTGGGTCGGTCCGTCGCAGGATCAAGCGCCCGGCGGAAAACCACAGCACCAGACCGATCAGCGCTTTGAGATAATGGGCGGGCACATGCAGCCAGCCGCCGAGAAACGCCGCCGGAACCGACAGCACGGCAAACGGCCAGAAGAGCGCCCAGGAAAAATGTCCCGCCCGCCACCATTGGATCGCGCCGATGGCGGCGACGAGAATGTTCAACGTGAGCGCCGCGGGCCGGATGGTTTCGACCCCGAGACCGAAAAGCGTCATGACCGCGATGTAGCCTGACGCCCCGGCGTGGCCGACCGAGGAATAAAGCAGCGCGACCAGAAACATGGCGGCGGCGAGGAGGACAAAGGGCTCGTTCATCAGGCTTTCCCGTTCTGAGCCTGCCTTAAGGGCCAGATCCCTTGCTCGCCAGATAGACCGTGCTGGCCGATTCGCGCTCGAGGATCGGGTTGTCAAACTTCACCACCTCGGCCTGCGCGTTGAGGAAAACTTCACGCAGCGATTGGAGAAACTCTTCCTCGGGTGGATCGTCCGACCACAGGCCGAAAATCCCCCCGGCGTGGATCTGCTCCGCGAGACCTCGCAAGCCGTTTGTCTGGTAAAACGCTCCGTTGCGCGCATCGAGGAGGTTGCGCGGCGAGTGGTCAATGTCGAGAAGCACGGCATGGAATCTGGCCGCGGACACCTCCGGGTCGAAGCCCTTCGCCGGATCGGCCGCGAGGGCGAAGAAGTCGGCGGCCACGAAGCGGCAGCGGGGATCGGCGCAGAGTTCGGGGCCGAGCGGGACCAGTCCGCGTTCATGCCATCCGATCACCGCCTCCAGCGCCTCGACCACGACGACGGACCGCACGGTCTCGTGCCGCAAAGCCGCCTGCGCCGTGTAGCCGAGCCCGAGTCCGCCGACCACGACATCAAGCGGGCCGGCCCGGCCGGCCAGCGCGAGGTCGGCCAGAGCGACCTCGACCTCGTGGAAGAGGCTCGACATGAGAAAGCCATTCCCGAGCGTGACTTCGTAGACCTTGGCGTCGTCCAAGGCCGCCACGCGCCGCCGCCGCAGGGCGAGGTCGCCGATGGGCGTGCGCTGGAAATCTAGTTCCTCGAAAGCTCGGTTTTTGGCCGATGGGTTCACCATGGCATCATGGTGCGCTCCTAGCGGTATTCGACCAAGCGATAAAACGCGTTTGCCCGCGTGCCGACCGGATCGTCCAGCGTTCGCAGCGAGGCGGCCCCGTCGATCCACGAGGCGATGGTCGTCCATTGTCCCCGGTTCAAGTCCTCGCAAACTTGGAGGTCGTAAGAAAGGATGAGCCGGCTGTGGAAGGAAACACGCGCTGCGGCCGGGATCATGGCGAGGGAGAGGGCCGGCGGTTCCTGCGCGACGAACGTGATCGTCTTGATCGGGCTGGCCGACTTCGGAGGAGAGGCGTCATCCACCGCGCGGAAGCTGATGAGGTAAGTCCCGGCCCGGTCCACGCTGAAAGCGCGACCGTGGACGTGGCCGTAGCCCGTGAGGTCCTCGTAAACCTGCAGCGATGGCCGATCCGCGCCGCCTGCCGTCCAACCGGTCGGTCGTGTCCATGTGGCTGCGGCTGCGCCGACTTCCCAAAAGGAGAAACCCGCCCCGGGGGGGCCGATGACCGCGACCAACTCAACCCGGGCCAGCGAGCCGGCGGCAAAATCCAATGCGTTCACCTCAGTGGTGAAGGTCAGCTCGACGGCAAAACAGCCGCCCGGGAAATCCGGCAGATAGCCGCTGAAGGGTTCGCCGCGCGGAACGTGGAGCGCCAGTTGGTAGGCTGGTCCGTCGAGAAAAAGTTGCGAGGCATCAGCCGGGTTTTGCCCAACTTCGATATGCTCGTGGGCGCGGGCGGCGGCGAGGGAGGCAAGGATAAGGAGCGGAAGGAGGAGAGGTTTCATGGTTGCAGGAAAATGTTGTTGGTCTGGCTGAGGCGCTTCTGCACCTCCACCCAGACCAGCGATTCGGCGTGGCCGTCGGCGAAGAGGTAGTTTGCCCCGGACCCGTGGCATTCCACGTTGACCATGGATCGAAAAAAGGACGGCGTGACGCGCCCGCGGGAGGCTCCACGAAAATGGAAATGCTCGCTACTCTGGTCGAGGGCCAGCTCGCCCAGGACCATCGTGGTTGAGGGTGAACGGCAGAGCGCCAGCGTGATGCCTGCGCCGTTGGTGTCGGTCAGAAAATCATTCCAACCATACGTGATCCGCGCCCGATGCTCCGGCACGCTCGGGCAACGTCCGATGAAGTTCGTGCCCAAGTAGGCTGAGAGTGTGTTCGTCCAAGACAGGGAGGATCCATCCGCCGACCGCAGGTGGCTGCTCGACGGGAGATGTCCATTGTAGTCGCCGGTATACATCTGCATGGCCGTCCCGACTTGTCGCATGGAATGCAGGCATTGCACGCTCTTGGCCCGCTCGTTAGCCCCGCCCGCCGCCGCCAGGGCGAAAGCGGAAAGCAGGGCCACCACGGCCATGGCCACGAGGAACTCCACCAGCGTGAAGCCGGTGGAGTCACCCTCGCGGGCCGGTGATGTCGGTCTATTTGGCACGACGGCGCAGGCGGAGCAGGGCGGCCCCGCCGGCGGCGGTTGCCAGCAAAGCCCAGGTGGACGGCTCGGGCACGACCGAGACCGTCGTGCTGATGCCGTAGGTCGGGTAAGTCGGGCCCGGCTCGGCCGCTTGTGCCGCGTAGTTGGCCCCGCCGACAAACAGCGAGTAATCGCCGGCGGTCAGGTTGTCGAACGTGGCGGAGACAGACCCGTCGGCATTGCCATCGCCGTTGATGCCCGCAACATCACCGTAGTTGTTCGTCGTCCCGTCTGCCGCGTGGCCGATGTAGGTGAAGTTGGCCAGACGTGCGGCGATGAGGATGCCGCTAGCTGGATCACCGTTGGTCACGTAGGTCGGGTCGTTGCCGATGGACCAATCGGTCAGCGCTCGAAGCGAGCCCTCGGTGTTGGTCGGGCGGCTGTTCGTCGAGAGAGTTGCTGCGTCATGGCCGCCTTGTTCTGGGGCCAGTTGGCCCAGCCCGAGATAGAGCGAGAACGCCGGCAGGAAAATGCCGTTGGTTCCCGTGCCGAGGTTGTTCCGCTGGACGCTGATCGACACCGATGCGGTGTTGGTCAGTGTGAAACGGAAGAACCGGCCGCGGTGGCTGTCGCCCCAATCGGTGTCGGTGGCATCCGCCCAGCCGAAGCTGCTGCTGACCGTTTGGTTGGTGATGGTGAGCGACACTGGATTGGTGCCGAAGTCGCGCCCGCCGTAGCCGACGTGGGCCATGGCGCTGGTAGCCGTGATGGAGATGACGGCGGTGGCCGTCAGGATTTTTGCTGAGAGTTTCATGAATGGATCTTGATATCAGTGGTTGCTGGGTGTGGTGCGTTCGGTGGAACGCGGCCAGAACCGCACACGCGGTCGGGCTGCATGAAGCGAGCCGGCCGGGCCATGTTGGCCCGTCGTTGCTGTGCGCTTCCCTCTGATCCCGGGACCATCGCGGTCCGCCGGTGGATCAGGAACAAATCAGCCGATTATCGGGACAGGCACGGGAGGCGACTCAAACCGTGCGAGGGCGCAGAGATCCCGCTCACGCGGGTAGGAAAAATCATCGCGCCGGCGAGGACCGAGATCCTCCGCCGCGGGCAGGGCGATCATTTCAATCTTCTTCGCGGCCACGAGAGCTTTGGTCGGGCTCTGCGGGTCCTTTTGTGAAGCGTCTTTGATGCGGGTGCACATTTTGCAGGGATGCTCGCCGCTGAAAGTCTGGCGGGTGCCCTCGACCAGCGAGCCCGCGGAGGCCGAGTAATTCCACACCATCCCGGCCCACGCCACGGCTTGCAGGGCGGCGAAGTGCGCCCCGGCGCCGCAGGCCAGGCCGCCGAGCAAGAGGGCGGCAACAATGCGGCGGCAACGAAGCAACATGAAGAATTCTTTAACGTCGCCTCCCGGGATGGTCAAGGAGCGAGGTGGACTCTCGGGCCCGGCAGGTGATTTGCTTCGCCTCCCGGACCATTCGAACATCTTGGTTGTGATCGGCCCATGATTTCTGTCAGGAAAAGGGGACGCATGGGTCCTGCCACCACCAACCAGCCCTCGTCGGTCGCCGCGTCATGACGAGCCTCTGGCCGAGCTATCTCGCCGTCATGGCCGGCGGAGCCCTGGGCTCGGGGGCCCGCTTGTGGATGTCGGTCGCGGTCGCGGCTCGTTTCGGCGAAACATTTCCCCTCGGCACCCTTGCCGTGAATGCGCTGGGTTGCCTGCTCATCGGGATATTCACCGCGCTGACCGCGCCAGACGGGCCCTTGCTGGTTTCGCCGCTGGTCCGTCAGTTCGTTACCATCGGCGTGCTTGGCGGGTTCACCACGTTCTCCTCTTTCGGACTGCAAACCATCAATCTGCTTTCCGAGGGCGAGTGGTTTTACGCGTCGCTCTACGTGGTCCTCTCCCTCGTCGTCTGCCTTGCCTTCGTCTGGATCGGAGCCATGTTGGGTTCGGCTTTTGTTGCTCGGTAATAGCTCCCATGAAATCCCTCCCCGAAGACGCTGTCCTGCTCCGCATCATGCTTGGCGAAAGCGACCGCCACGGGCACCAACCGCTCTACGAGGCGATTGTCCTCAAGCTGCGCGATCTCGGTTTCGCCGGCGCGACCGTGTTGCGCAGTCCGATGGGTTTCGGGGCCAACAGCCTCCTCCACACGGCCAAAATTTTGCAGTTATCCATGGACCTGCCCATGATCATCGAGGTCGTGGACACCGAGAACAAAATCAACGGATTCCTCCCGGTCCTCGATGAAATGATGGCCGGCGGCCTCGTTACCATGGAGAAGGTGAAGGTCATCTACTACCGGTCCGAAAAACAGGCCTAAGGCCTGGATCGCTTTCTGGCCCGCGGCGGGGAGTGACATGCGGCTGTTTCCCGCCTACAAAATCGTTTCATGGAATACCGACGTCTTGGCCGCTGTGGTGTGCAGGTTTCTCCCCTTTGTCTCGGCACGATGAATTTCGGCTGGGTC
>JBMOJP010000025.1:0-28598 GCA_049315725.1 Chthoniobacterales bacterium
CTTTCGCCGTCGGCATGGCCAAAATTTTCGCCCAGCTCGTGGATAATCCCACGGCTATCGCGATCTGGTATCACTTCGCCATCATGTTCGAGGCCTTGTTCATCCTGACCACGATCGACGCCGGCACACGGGTCGGGAGGTTTCTCGTGCAGGACCTTCTCGGCTACGTGTGGAAACCGCTGGGCAACACCGAATCCGCCCTCGGGGCCTGGGTGGCCAGCGTGGCCTTTGTCGCCGCGTGGGGCTGGTTCCTTTACCAGGGCGTGATCGATCCGCTTGGCGGGATCAATTCCTTCTGGCCCATCTTCGGCGTGGCCAACCAGCTTCTCGCTGTCATCGCGCTCTCCCTCGGCACCACCGTGCTGCTGAAAATGGGCAAGCTCCGCTACATCTGGGTTTCCGTCCTGCCTTTGTCTTGGCTCCTTTGTGTCACCATCACGGCCGCGTGGATGAAAATCTTCGCCCCCGAGCCGCGGTTGGGCTTCCTCAGCGCCGCGCGGGACTTTGGCCAGAAGATCGCGGCCGGCGGAACCCCCGAGAACCTCGCGGCGTGGCAGCACCAGATGCTCAACAACCACATCAATGCCGTCGTGACCGGCCTGTTCCTCGTGCTGGCCATTCTCGTCGTGGCCGGCAACGCGCGGATCTGGTGGAAATTGCTGCGCGGTCAGAGCTATCCGCCGCTGCAGGAGGAGCCGTTCGTTGCCCTCCCGCCCGAAAGTCTTTCCCCCGCGCGGTAGGCGACCGCTTTTGATCAACCACGAATCACACGAAGGGCTACGAAGGCGAGGGCAGAATGATTGCACGCGAAGTCCGCTGAGGTGGAGCGGCGCTCTATGAGCGTCGGTGCCTAAGCTGCGCAATCACCTTGGAGCCGAGGAGGCTCGCGCCAAGGCGCTGAGACGCAGAGATCTTTGGCGAGAAACCAATTCATCCCTCCGCGCCCCTGCGCCTCGGCGGGAGGTTCCGTGTCGGTCTGTGCCCCCCTGAAAAGACAGCGGCGACATCATCAGCCCGAAAAAAAATCCAGCCCGCCGCGATTCCTCCCAGGACTCGCGCGGGCTGTGAGTTCGAGGCTGCGGACGCGGAGGCAACAGGTTACAAGATCCCCATGGGAGGAAAGTCGCCGCTCGCCACCGCTGCCGCGCTTTGCCTTTTGCAGGCCGGTCTGGTGCAGGGATCGGCGCCAAGGCAAACGCCCCGGATGGCCCCACCTCCTGAGGGCCGGCTCTACCATGGTGTTTTTCCCGGCGGCGCGACCGGCCCCGAATATGGTGAAGAGGACGACCTTTCGCTGGGGGAAATCCAAGCCTACGAAAAGATCGTGGGACAAAAAGTGGCGTGGGTTTATTTCTCCAACAATTGGTATCGCAGCCGCGCCTTTCCCCGCCAGACGGCCACGCTGATCCGTGAAACGGGGGCCGTGCCGTTTGTTCGGCTGATGCTGCGTCCCTCCCCGGAGCAGGCCAATCCGGCCGCGATGAAAAAAAATCCCTCCACGCTGCAGGCGATCGTGGACGGGCGGTTCGACGATGACCTGAAAGCGTGGGGGCGGGCGGCGCGCGACTTCGGCTCGCCCCTCATCGTCGAATTCGGGACCGAGGTCAACGGCCAGTGGTTCTGCTGGAACGGCCGGTGGAACGGCGCGGGTAGAACCGACGGCTACGGCGACCCGAGGAAACCGGACGGTCCGGAGCGCTTCGTCGCCGCCTTTCGGCACATGGTAAAAATCATGCGCCACGAGGGTGCGGACAACATTTCCTGGGTCTTCCATGTGAACGCCGACGATGACCCTTCCGCGAAATGGAACCGGTTCGAGAATTACTATCCGGGTGACGACGTGGTCGACTGGGTGGGCGTCAGTGCCTATGGCGCGCAAACGCCCAAGGACAAATATGAGCCGCAGAGCCTGCGCGACATGCTCGACGCGGCTTACCCGCGCATCCTCGCCATGGCGCCGCAAAAGCCGGTCATGCTGCTCGAATTCGGCTGCACCCGCGGACATCCCAAAGTCCGGCCCGAGGCCTGGGCCGGGGCCGCGCTCGATGACCTTCTCGGGGCGCGTTGGCCGAAGCTGCGCGGTTTTTCCTGGTGGAACGAGCGCTGGCAAAACGACGACGACCCTGCGCACGACACCACGATGCGTGTTCAGGACATTCCGGCGTTGGCCGAGGTCTTTCGTTCGCGGTTGAGCACCTTTGGTTCGAGGCTCCAAACCCGCCCCTCACTAATCACTGACGAGGCGCGGGGCTTCAATTGACCCCGTTTTTGTTGTTTTTGTTTGCCCTCATGGCTGGGCAATGCAAAATAAATCTTCGGTGATCGCCGACGGAAACGTCGCCGGCTTGGTCTCAGGCTGTGCATTTGTTCTCCCCGTTGGCGGTTCACTTCGAAGGAAGTCGGGGTCATAGCTCAGTTGGTAGAGCGCCTCAATGGCATTGAGGAGGTCTGGGGTTCGAATCCCCATGGCTCCATTCCCGTTCACTCCGCCGCGCGGAGGTGCTGCACTTCGATCTGGAGCGTGACGCGCTGGCGGTATTCGTTGCGAACGAGCTTGAAGGCGACGTCCCACGGTGCGCGGGGGAAGTTTTCACTCGCCCCATTGAAATAAATGGCGGCGACCAGTTCATCCCGGCCGCGGACGCGGAAGCGCACATGCTTTTCCTTAAGCACGTCGGGTCCGTGGACCGGAGCCACGGCGCGGGCATAAAAGAGCGGGGCCGGATTTCCCATGCCGCAGGGCTCAAGGAGTGAGAGTTCCGCGAGGTGCGAGTCGTCAAGGTCGGCGAGGTCGATCATCGTGTCGATCTTCAGTCGCGGGATCAGGTCCTGAGCCTGCAGGCGTCCGGCCGCCGCAGCGGCGAAGCGGCGTCGGAGCTCGTCGAAATGGGAGCGCTGCACGCTCAGCCCTGCGGCCATGTGATGACCACCGAACGATCCGAGCAGGTCGGCACAATCCGCGAGGGCTTCGACCAGGGACAGGCCCTCAATGCTGCGGCCGCTGCCGTGGCCGGCGCCGTTCTCGTCGAAACCGATGACGAGGGCGGGGCGGTGGAATTTGCGGCAGAGGCGGGAGGCCACGATGCCCACCACTCCGTTGTGCCAACCCTCGCCCCCGACGACGATGGCGCAGTCGCGAACGGGGTCGAAGGATTTCTCCAATTCATCCAGCGCGGCGTCCAGCACTTGCTGCTCGAGTTCCTGCCGCTCGCGATTGCAGACATCCAACTCGGCGGCCAGGCGCCGCGCCTCGCCTGCATCCTCGGTGACGAGGAGACGAAGGGCGGCCTCGGCGGTGTTGAGGCGCCCGGCTGCGTTGAGCCGCGGGCCGAGGCGGAACCCCACCTCCGCGGTCGTCACGGGTGGAACGACGGCGCCGACCTGCATGAGGGCGCGCAGTCCTTCCCATCGTGTCTGACTCATGCGGGCCAGACCGTGGCGGACGATGATGCGGTTCTCTCCGCGCAGCGGGGCGAGGTCGCAGATCGTGCCCATGGCGGCGAGGTCGAGAAAGTCGCGCAGGTCGGGATCGCGGCGACCGGTGATTTTTTGGATGCCGTGGCAGAGTTTGAAGACGAGGGCGGCGGTGCAGAGGTCGGTGTTTCCGCCGACCGCCTTGGGATTGACCAGGGCGACGCAGGGTGCGCTGCCGTTGCGGGGTTCGTGGTGGTCGATGATGACCAGATCAACCCCGCGTTGCGCCAGCCAGGCGGCTTCGTCGTGCGATGATGTGCCGCAGTCGAGCGCAACGAGGAGGCTGGGTTCGTGCGCGGAGAAGACTCGGTCGAGCCCGTCGCGGCTCAGCCCGTAGCCTTCCGACTCGCGCAGCGGCAGGAAACATTCGTTCGGCAGGCCCAGGGCAAACAGAAAGCGGTGAAGGATGGCTAGCGAGGTCACTCCGTCCACATCGTAATCGCCGTAAAGGACGACCTTTTCCTGCTTCTCCACCGCAGAAGCCAATCGTCGGGCTGCTTCGGCCAGCCCGGGGGTCTCCAGGGGGTCGGGCAGCGAGGCGAGACGGGGATGGAGAAAATCCTCCGCTTCGCCGGGCTCACCGAGTTGGCGGGCGGCCAGCAGCTCGGCCAGGAGCGGGGAGATGCGGAGTTCGCGGGCGAGCTTCTGTGCGACGACGGGATCGGCGGGATCCCGCGTTTCCCAGCGTGGAGACAACATGCCATGAAGCTTACGGGTGGAGGCGGCGCGAGGCAATGCACGGGGATTGCGCGGTGGGTGGTGGCGGTTTACCATTCCACCCCATGGTCAGATCCACCGCCAAGCGCGCACCGGCCAAGCAGGGAAGCAAGGAGGCCAAGGCCCCGGACTATGCCGGCAAGCAGCGCATTCTCGTCACCGGCGGGGCGGGCTTCATCGGCAGTGTGCTGGTCGGCGAACTCAACCGGCGGCATGGGCAGGACCGCATCGTGGTGGTTGACGAACTGGGCTCGAGCGAGAAATGGCGCAACCTGGCACCGCTCAAATTCGAGGAGTATGTCGAGGCGGCGGAGTTTTATGACCGCCTCGAGCGCAAGGCCGGAATGTTTGGCGATTTCACCCACGTGTTTCATCTCGGAGCCTGTTCCTCCACGACCGAGCGCGATGCGGCCTATTTGCTGCGCAACAATGTCGGCTGCACCCGCCAGTTAGCCGCATGGGCCCTCAAGCGGGGGGCGCGTTTCGTCTATGCCTCCTCGGCTGCGACCTACGGCGATGGGGCCGCCGGGATGGATGACTTGTCCGACGACCTGGCGGCGTGGCGTCCGCTCAACGCCTACGGCTATTCCAAACAACTCTTCGATCTCCAGGCGCAACGCGAGGGCTTCCTCCGGCAGATCGTAGGCTTGAAATACTTCAACATTTTCGGGCCGAACGAGGAGCACAAGGGCGACATGCGCAGCGTGGTCAGCAAAGCCTGGCGCCAGATCGAGGAGACCGGCCAAGTGCGGCTCTTCAAGAGTTACCATGAGGACTATCCGGATGGCGGGCAGAAGCGCGATTTCCTTTACGTGAAGGACGCGGTGGCCATGACCCTGCATCTCGGCGCGACGAAGAAGGCCGGGGGGCTCTTCAACATCGGCTCCGGTCAGGCGCAAACTTGGCTGGAGCTGGTTCGTCCGATCTTCGAGGCGCTGGGACGCGAGGAGCGCATCGAGTTCATCGAAATGCCCGAGGCCCTGCGGTCGCAATATCAGTATTTCACCCGGGCGGATATCACCAAGCTGAAGTCCACCGGCTATGTCGGTGGGGTTACGCCGCTGCGGGATGCGGTTATGGACTACGTCTCGCATTATCTGGTCCCGGGGAAGCATTTTGGCGACGGGGCGGGGGACTGACGGGGTGGTTCGTTTGACAGCCGGGGCCTCCGCTCCTATTTTTGTTGGCTTCTCCTCACCCCCCCATGATCTGCCGACTCCTTAGCTGTTTGCTGGCTGGCCTCGTCCTTCCGGTTTCATCCGCCTTCGCCATCGCCCAAGTGAATGTGGCGGACGACAGTGCCAATCAAGGATTTTACAATGGCGGCTGGAATCAGGGTTCCGGTGCTGACAACGGTTTCTTCGGTTGGAAGATGGTCGACAAGACGGACGGTGAGGGGAGTTTCGCGGGGCATTACCTCGGGAAGAAGGGCGAGCAGGCCGGGGTGGATGCCATCACGACCGGCCGGGTCTTCGGTCTCTTCGCCAACGGGCGCGACTTCGAGGAATCCGTGGCTTTCCGCGGTGTCTCCGTCCCGCTCGAGCCCGGCGACAATTTCTCCTTCGATATTTTCCACGGTCCGTTCCAGCAAAAAGGGGAGGTCGATGCACCCGAGCCCGGTGAGGTCGGGGTGGTTTACCGCACAGGGAACGCCAGCGAGTCTGTGTCCGACACCAACACCGGGGCTCGTCTTCGGTTCTTTGCCCGTGAAGGTGCGGCGAACTACCTCCTGACCGATGCGGAGAAGGAATTCGACACGGGTATTCCCATCACGGACGAGGCGGTTTCGCTGACCGTGACCCTCGTCGATGCTGACACCTACGATCTCGAGGTCATCAGCTTGCGCGACCAGTCGCGGAAAATGTTCGAGGGCCGCAAGTTCGGGGGCGAGGCGGGGAAACCTGTCTCGAGCCTGGCGTTTTTCAACCGCAACGCCGAATCCAACGATTTCTTTTTCAACAACTTCCAACTAAGCCGCAACGCCCCCTAGGGTTTGCGGTCTAAGTTGGTTGCCCCCCCCCAGCGTGTCTCGTCGTTATCTCCCCGCCGTCCTTCTTGTTGCCCTGTTGACCGTTTTGCGGCCCGCCGCCTCGCAGGCGAATCCGAACGTCTGCGTCTCGCGCTTCTGGCACGTCCACCAGCCGATTTACTGGCCGGAGTTGAATAGCAGTTCGAACAGCCAGCCGAACCGCGTCCAATTTGCCAAGGACTCGATGGTCTTGAAAGCCGGGCAGGTTTACGATTCCGGCCAGGCTCATCCGGACAACGATCTCGACCAGATTTTCGGCGTTGATGATCGGAAGAAGGCGTATCAAGACGGCCCCAGGAGTTCCTTGTCCCAGGTGAACACAAACGGCGGCTATGCCATGAGCTACTCCGGCTCACTCATCAACAATGTCCAAAGCTTGGGCAACACCGGCTACTCGGGCTACAGCTCCGGTTGGTGGAATGGCAATCGCACCGCCCGCACCTGGCTGACCCCGCTCGGCACGGACGGCAAGGGGGGGAATCCCCGCTTGGACCTTGTTGGCTTCACCTACCATCACTCGCTCGGTTCCGTCCTGCCGAAGTCCGTTTTTCGCAAGGAGATCCAGATTTTCCACGAAGCCGCCTATAAGGCTTGGAACACCGGAAGCATCACCAACCGTTCGAAGGGTTTTTTCCCCACCGAGATGGCTTTCTCCCGCACGATGGTCGATGTGCTGGCCGATGAAGGCTACCAGTGGGTCATTGTCGCCAGTCATCACTTGAGCCGCACGTTGCCCGGTTACATGGGCAACCCGCAATACACCATGCCCGAGTCCAACAGTTGGAAGATTTTTTCCAGCCCGCCGAACAAGGCGGACCAGATCGGTTCCACCACCGGCGGTGGCTGGTGGTTTGGCACCGGCAACGTGGGTGAAACAGCCTACAACCACTCCCCCTACGCCTATCAGTTGCACAAGGCGAAATACGTCAACCCTGAGACCGGCGCGGAGAAAACCGTCATCATGGTGCCTTCCGACGACATCCAGAGCTACAAGGCTGGCTACTCCGGGTGGCAGAAGGGGCTGATCGACGACAGTATCTCCCCCTACGCCAGCAACCCAGCGCGCCCCTGCATCGTGATGCCCGCCACTGATGGCGACAACGCGTGGGGCGGCGGTTCCTCGTCATGGGATGGGGATGCGCCCTCCTTGATGAACAACGGCACCTACCCCGGGGTCGCAGTGCAGGATTTCGTCAATCGTTTCGGCCCCGCCGCCGACACCGTCCATGTCGAGGATGGGGCGTGGATTTTCCCCGAGAGCGACTACGGCTCACCGCAGTTTTTGAAATGGGTTGAGCCGCCGGCCGGAGGACAGACCAACAGTCGCGTGCCCAACACCCAAGTGGACATGGAGACGCCGGGCTTCACGCCGAAATTTTACAGCTGGGCGCCCGTCATGGCCGGGGCCAACTGGTGTGAGACGGCCGAGCAAATGTGGACCGATGACAACGGCGTCGGCAGCGTGCAGGCGTGGAAGATCCAGGATCCTTACGACAACCTCAGCGCCAGCCCCGGCTACTCGAACCCGAACATCGTTGAGCGCGCCTGGCACGTCTATCTCGCGGGCCTCGACTCGGGGTTCAACTACTACGGCGGTGAGGGCAATGACGATGAGGTCAAATCGTCGCTGGCCACGCGCCGGGCCTACGAGCTGCTCTCGAGCTACGTGGATGCCCGCAAGGGCACGAACGACCGGACGCCGCCCACCGTCTTCAAACCGCAGCGCTTCCCCTACAACCCCGGTGGCTACACCTTTGGTTGGTTCAACATTGTCCCCGGCAACGGCAACGCGCTGAAGAAGATGAACTCCGAATTTTACGTCTGGACGCACGCCTACGACGTCTCCGGGATCACGAACATCGTGGCCAAGATCCGCGTGGATAACGACGGCACCAATCCCATGGCCAGCAACCAGAATGAAACCTACGCGGGCGGCGCGGAGGTGGGGAGTTGGGTGCAAATTCCCATGACCAAGCGCGTCCTGCCGCAGACCGCCGCTGCCCTGACTGCGGCGGCCAACAATTCGAAGATCGCCTACTTTGAGGGCGCCCGGTCGCCTGTCGTGGCCGACTATTATTTCGCCCGCATCGACAATGCCTCGTTGCCCAGCTTCCGGGGCAAGTTGCTCGATTATTACATCGAGGCGACGGACGCGCGCGGCAACGTGAGCAAGAGCGACATCCAGCACGTGTTCGTCGAGGATGATGGCCAGACTCCCTCCGCGCCAGCCAAGGTTACCGGCGTGAGCGCGACCGGCCTGACGACCAACTCGATCCGCATCACTTGGGCCTCCGCTCCGGGGGCGGCCAATTACAAGGTCTCCCGCGGGGTGACCCAGATCGGCAACCCAACTGGACTGTCTTTTGATGACGCCGGCCTGGCCGAGGACACGTCCTACTCCTACACCGTGGTGGCCAACAACGCGGTCGGCGACGGCCCCGCTTCGGATCCCGTCAATGGCCGCACCCTGGCTTTCATCGACTCGAATCCTACCGCGC
This sequence comes from Chthoniobacterales bacterium, assembly GCA_049315725.1. Lineage (GTDB taxonomy): Bacteria > Verrucomicrobiota > Verrucomicrobiia > Chthoniobacterales > JACTMZ01 > JACTMZ01. The sequence continues at coordinate 8,719 of JBMOJP010000025.1, forward strand.
TTCTGGTCACCGCCCCCGTGGGTCCCGTCGGCGTGGCTTCGAATGTCACGACCTTCACCTTCAACGGGCAGGCCGGCGCCCTGCTCACGAATGGCATTTCCTGGACCAACCTGCTGACGAGTCAGGGAGGAAGTTTCGTCTCCGCCCGCGACTGGAGCCTCAATGTTCCTCTCGGCCCGGGCACGAATGGCGTGGTCTTCTCGGCCAGTTACGCCATCAGTGGAACTCAAACCAACGGGTCCGACTCGCCGACCAACGCGTCTTACGCCGGTGGATGGACCAACAACTCGACCGGGGGCATCGGGTTCGGGGCCTGGAATCTGTCGGCCACCACGAATGCCGGGCATTTTCTCGCCGATAATCCGACCAACCTGAGCACCGGCCTGCCCAAGGGTTTCGGCCTCTGGGCCAACGGCGGGGGCTTGTCCACCGCACGGCGTGCGTTCAACACCAACCTCGCCGTCGGCGGGAAAATCAATGTTCGCTTCGATAACAACTGGATCGACCCGGGCGGAACGGTCGGTCTGGCCCTCGCCGATGCCGGCAACACCAACCGTTTCTCGTTCTTCTTCGCGGGAGGGCAGGCGAATTACCGCGCCAGCGACGCCACGACAAACCGTGACACCGGCATCCCCTACACCTCGACCGGCCTTGACCTCAGCTTCGAGTTGACCGCCTCGAACGCCTACCGGTTCACCGCCGGAACCAATGTGCTCACCGGCACCCTTGCCGCGGGTGGCCCCATCGCGCAGTTGGTGGTCTCCAACAGCAGTGCCGGGTCCAACACGGAACGCAACCTCTACCTCGGAGCCATCTCCCTCACCTCCCTGGTCAATTCTTCGGGCCCGGTCATGACCAATGCCCCTGTCGTCACCCGGGCGTCGGGTGGCACGACGGACGGACTCCCGAACGACTGGTGGAACGTTTATTTTCCGAACCCGTCCGACTGGGTCGCCGCCGATGACAACGACCGCGACGGCTTCACCAACGCCGAGGAGTTCGCGCTGGGCACGGATCCGGCCAATCCCGGTTCCCGCTTCTCCGTCGATGCCGCCAGCCAGGCCAGCGGGGTCATGACATTGACGTGGAACTCTGTGCCGGGCAAAAAATACCGCCTACAGGTTCGCCCCAGCCTTACGGCGGGCACCTGGCAGGATGTCGGCAGCGCCATCACCGCCACGGGCGCGACCACCTCCACGACCCACGACGCGACCGGCCAAAGCTTCTACCGAGTGCGGTTGGTGCCCTGAGTGTTATCTTTTCTCTTGCGCTTTGGGTGTTTCGGTCCAAGGTCTCAAACGACAGTCGACAAGTTTAGGTCAGAAAGCGCCGGCCCACGGGTTGAGTTTACGTTCGTGAGTTTCCGCGCAGGCACCGTGAAGTCCACGGGTTAATGATCGGATCGCTTGAAGCCTGGCAGAAAGACACAACAGAAAGATACAACATGGGTAATAAACTATACGTGGGGAACCTCCCCTTCAGCAGCACCGATGACTCGCTTCGCGATGTTTTCGGACAAGTGGGCACCGTGACAGACGTCATGATCGCCTTGGACCGTCAGACCGGCCGCTCGCGCGGTTTCGGCTTTGTCACCTTCTCGACCGACGAGGAAGCAGCAGCCGCAGTGGAAAAATTCCACGGCACCGACTTGGATGGCCGGACCATTCAGGTCAACGAGGCTCGTCCTCGTGAAGATCGTCCCCGCACTGGTGGCGGTGGCGGCGGTGGTGGCTATCGTGGCGGCGGCGGCGGTGGCGGTGGCTATCGCGGCGGCGGCGGCGGTGGTGGTGGTGGCGGCGGATATCGTGGCGGCGGCGGCGGTGGATACCGCGACCGTGGCGGCGACCGCGGCGGCTACTAAACCGTTCCCGATCCTAAATTCACAAAGGGCGCCTTCGGGCGCCCTTTTTGTTTTTGCGCGTGGATTACATCAACTCCGCCGCAATCTCATCGGCCAGCAGCCTTCCGCGTGCGGTCAAGCGCACCCGCGGACCGTGATCTTCCAACAGTCCTGCGCCGCGTAGCTCTGTGACCCGTCCGTGATGGGACACCAGCCGCGCCGGATCAATGCCGGCATTCATGCGCAGCCCGAAGGCGATCATCTCCGCCTCGCGGGTTTCGGGCGGCAAGTCCTCCTCGTTGGCCAGCGGGCGAACCCCGGCCCGGACCGCGCTGACGTAAGCCGCGGTGTCCGGCACATTCTGCCAGCGCCGCGCGCCCACGGTGGACCAGGCGCTGGGTCCGAGCCCGAGGTAATCCGCGCCCTCCCAGTAGGCGAGATTGTGCCGGCAGTTCCGGCCGGGTTGGGCGTAGTTGGAAATTTCATACTGGGCGTAACCCGCAGTCGAGAGCAACGCGACCCCATGTTCGAAAAAGTCCGCATCCTGCTCCCCGTCCTCCCGAAACTCACCGCGGGACAAGCGGTCGAAATACTCGGTGTCCTCCTCGTAGGTCAGGCAGTAGGCCGAGATGTGCTCGGGGGCTAGGTCGATGGTCTGCCGCAGGCTGTCCTCCCATTGCGACAAGGTTTGGCCGGGGACGCCGTAAATCAGGTCGAGGTTGAGGTTGTCGAAACCGGCCGCACGAAGCACCGCGAAGGAAGTGCGCACCTGGGCGGCATCATGGACGCGTCCGAGCGTTTTCAGCGTCTCCGCATCCCACGATTGCACGCCCATGCTCACGCGGTTGACCCCGGCGTGCCGCAGGAGCTGCGCTTTGCGGCTCGTCACTGTGGCGGGGTTCATCTCGAGGGTGAATTCTTCGAGTTCCGACCAGTCAAAGTGCTGCGTCAATCCCGCCAGCAAACGTTCGAGCTGGCTGACCGAAAGCGCGGTGGGCGTGCCGCCGCCGATGAAGACCGTCCGGGGCGCAACTCCGCGGCCGAAAAGTTCGGCCTCGCGGATGACCGCATCGACCAGTGGGTCGGCTTTGCCTGGCCCCGCGATATCCTTGTAGAAACTGCAGTAGGGGCAGATCTGCAGGCAGAACGGGATGTGGATGTAGAGGTGCTTCGCACCAGTGACGAGTGACGGGTGACGAGTGACGAGTTCCGTCGCAGCACTCATCGTTCTGCCCTCGACTATTCCCGGAGGGAATCAATCGCCTCGCGGAGATCAGCCTCGGTGACGTTGTCCGCGACAAAGGCTTCGCCGAGCTGTGGGCAGACGACATAGCGGATGGCCCCGTCGGTGAATTTCTTGTCCCGTCGCGCCGCGCTCAGAAGTGCGTCGGTGCCGAGGTCAGCGGGGAGGACCAGGGGGAGGTCGTAGGCGGCCAGGGCGGATCGCACGAGATCGGCCTGCGCGGCGGGCAAGCCGAACTTGCGGGTGGAAATTTCCAGTGCGGCGGCGAGACCAAGGCTGACCGCCTCGCCGTGGAGGAACTGGCCGTAGCCGGCGACGTTTTCGATTGCGTGGGCCACGGTGTGGCCGAAGTTCAGCAGCGCACGCAGCCCGGATTCCTCGCGTTCGTCGGCTGAAACAATGTCGGCCTTGATGGCGATGTTCCGGGCGACCAGCGGGGAAAGCGAGGTGCGCGGGGCGGTGGGATCGAGGTCCGCCAGCATGGCGGCATCGCGGATGGCGGCATGCTTGATCACCTCGGCAAACCCTTCGCGGTATTCCCGGTCCGGCAGGGTCTCCAGGGTGGAGATATCCGCAAGGACGAGGCGGGGCTGATGGAAGGCGCCGAGAAGATTTTTGCCCGCGCGGGCGTTGACGCCAGTTTTCCCTCCGACGGCGCTGTCCACCAAGGCCACGATGGTCGTGGGGATTTGCACAAACGGAATCCCGCGTTGGTAGATGGCGGCGACAAAGCCGGCCAGATCCCCGGCCACGCCGCCGCCGAGGGCGACAACGAAGGACCCGCGGTCGAGGCCGGCCGCGATCATGCGGTCGCAGAGATTTTCCGCCGCCGCCATGGATTTCGACTGTTCCCCCGCGGGCACGGCGAGGAGTTGGGCGGCATAGCCAGCCTGGCCGAGGGCCTCGACCACAGCGAGGCCGTGGAGGCGCCCGACATTTTCGTCGGTGATGACGGCGCAGGCGCCGCGCAGGTCCGCCGTGCGGCAGAATTCCCCGGTCCGGGGGAGCAATCCCGAACCAACGAGGATGCGGCATGGCTTGCCGGGCACGTCCACCGGCACGTTGATGGGTTCCGCGACGTTCACGCTCAGGACGGGGAGTGGCCCTCCGCCGCCACCAGAGCCGCGCCGACCAGGCCGGCTTGATTTTGCAACTGGGCCGGGACGATTGGAACCTTGATCATGCCTTGGACAGCGGGAAGAAACTTTTCGGCCTTACGGCTGACGCCGCCGCCGATGATGATGAGGTCTGGATTAAGGATGAAGGCAAAGCGGGCCATGACCTCGCCCACCCGCTGTCCCCACTCGGGCCATTCGAGTTTTTTCTCCTCGCGCACGCGTTCCGAGGCCCGGGCCTCCGCGTCCTTGCCGCGTATTTCCATGTGACCCAGTTCCGTGTTGGGAATCAGGCGGCCGTCCAGGAAGAGCGCGCTGCCGATGCCCGTGCCGAGGGTGAGCAGGAGCACCGTGCCTTTGATGCCGCGGCCGGCACCGAATTTCATTTCGGCCAAGCCCGCCGCATCTGCGTCGTTGATCACCACGGACGGGCGGCCAAGTTTGGCCGAGAAAAACGTCTCCGCATCAAAATCAACCCACGAGGGATCCATGTTGGCGGCCGTGAGGATCCGTCCGCTTTTGACCACACCGGGGAAAGTAATGCCGACCGGTCCGGTCGTGGCGGAAAAGTCGTTGAGGATCCCGACGATGACCCCGGCCACGGCGTCGGGGGTGGCAGGCGATGGGGTGGGGATGCGCAGGCGCTCGGCGGCCAGTTGGGCTGTCTCGACCTCCACCGGGGCGCCTTTGATCCCCGATCCACCGATATCGATGCCAAGAAGATTCATCGGGGCCGATTGCACAGCAGCTGTGCGACGCGGGCAAGACGGAAGAACACTTGATCCGCTGCTGCGGAGGTGGGGGAACTTTTTGCTGTTTTTTTGTCCCAGCCACTCGTCACATGGCACTTGTCACTTTCCACTTCCCCTTCCATGACCCTGCGGATCGATTTTCACGTGCATTCCTTTTTCTCCGCCGATGGCGTAAGTAGCCCGGAGGATCTGATCGCCTCGGCTCGGGCGGCCCGGCTCAACGCTTTTGCCGTGACCGACCACAACACCTGCGAGGCGGTTGAATACATGACGACCCGCGGCCTGATGCGCGCGGATGGTCAACCGGTGGACGGGCTGCTGGTCATTCCGGGCATCGAGGTGACGACAGCGGATGGCCATTTGCTTTGCCTCGGGTGCGTCCTGCCGCCCTCGCTCAAGGGACGACCATCGGCCGAGGTCTGCGAGCTTGCCCATGCGGCCGGGGGGATTTGCGTTGCCCCGCACCCTTACGATCTTTTTCGGGCCGGCATCCGGGAGAGCGTGCTCGATGTGCTTCCGCTCGACGGCTTGGAGGTTTTCAATGCGGCAACGACGCTCAAGCGGCACAACCGCAAGGCGTATGATTACGCCCAACGGCGCGGGCTGCCCATGACGGCAGGAAGCGACGCCCACCACGCCGGAGCCGTCGGCGTGGCCTGCACGATTGTGGAGTCCGAGGATTTCTCCGTGCGCGGGGTGATCGCGGCTCTGCGCCACGGGACCGAGCTCGAGCAGCAATACCTGAGCACGCGGCAGACCATCCGCAAGACATGGAACAACTGGTTCCGTCTGCGCCGACGTGCGCGACGGATTGACTGAGTCAGCCTGACTATTGGATCAAGCGCAGGCTCAGGGGATAGCTGTAGCTCTCGCCATTGCTGGTTTTCACCGCGGCGATGATCATGAAGACGATCCAGGCAACGAGGACGACCGGCAGGACGACGAAGCCGACGCAAAAGAAGCAGAGGCCGCCGGCAACCATGATGTAGATCGAGTAGCTGATCTGGAAGTTCAGCACCTCTTTACCCACGCGATCCAACTCGGGGCTTTCCACACGCTTGACCAGCCAGAGAATCAGCGGGGCGAGAAGGTTGCCCAGCGGGAAGACAAAGCCGGCAAAGCCCAACAGATGCATGACGACAGCGAGCGAGTTGTCGGGGGTCGGGTTGAACGCTGGGACGTTCGGCGGAACGGCGGGTGGAACAGACGTGGGAGCCGGTGTCTGGTCGGGCGGATCGGGAACGAGTGGCGGCGTGTTATCCATCGTGGATGCATCGCGGCAAGCGACCACGCTGTCAACGTGAAATCGGGTCAGCCCGCATCCTCGTTGAGCAACCCTGTGCCTTGGCAAAGCCGGGCATAGAGACCGCCGCGGGCCAGGAGTTCCTCGTGTTTGCCCCGCTCGACGATCAGTCCGCGGTCGAGGACAAGGATCTGGTCGGCGTGGCGAACGGTGGAGAGGCGGTGGGCGATGACAAAGCTGGTGCGTTTTTGCAGCAGGCGGTCGAGGGCCTCCTGGATGAGGCGTTCGGTCGTGTTGTCCACGCTCGCCGTGGCCTCGTCGAGAATGAGGACCGGCGGATCCTTGAGCAGCGCGCGGGCGATGGAGATGCGTTGTTTTTCCCCCACGCTCAGGCGCACCCCGCGCTCGCCGACTTCGGTGCTGAGTTGCTGGGGCAGGCGCTCGACAAAGGCCGCGGCGTTGGCGGCCCGCAGGGCATTCCATAGTTCCTCGTCGCTCGCCTCGGGCCGGCCGAAGCGCAGGTTTTCCGCCACCGTGCCGTTGAAAAGAAAACTTTCCTGCGAGACTAGTCCGACCACGCGCCGAAGGTCTTTCTTGGCGAAGCTGCGCAGGTCCCGCCCGTCGAGCGTGATGCTGCCATCCTGCCACTCGTAAAAGCGCATCAAAAGGGCGACGAGCGAGGATTTGCCCGCCCCGGTCGGCCCGACGAGGGCCACGGTTTGCCCGGGTTCGGCCACGAGATCGATGTCGCGAAGAACGTCCGGCCCGTCGCCGTAGGCAAAGCGGACTTTCTCGAAACGAATGGCACCGTCGAGCGGCGAGGGCACCGGTGCCGTTCCCTCATCGGGCTCGGGGGTGGCATCCAAGATGTCGAAGACCCGCCGCCCCGCCGCGCGTCCGGCCTGGATGATCTGGTTGAGCTGGTGCAGGCGTGCAACCGGTTCGTAGAGAAAGCGGACGAGGACGAGAAAAGCCACCAGGACGCCGAGGTCGAGCCGGCCGTTGACGGCCGCCCAGCCTCCGTAGCCCAGCACGACCAGGCTGCCGAGGGAGGCGAGGAGACTCATGCCCGGGTTGTAGAGCGCCCAGGCACGCATGACCACGAGGGTGGCTTCACGGAGTTTGTTGCTCGATTCGTTGAAGCGCTCGTGCTCGCCCGCCTCCCGGGCGTAGCCCTTGATCTGGCGCATGCCGTCGAGGTTGTCGTGGAGAAGTGAATTGAGATCCGAGGCGGCCCGCCGCTGCGCGCTGTAGCGCTTGGAGGCGGTCAGGGTGTAGGCCAGCGCGCCGCCGAGAAGAAACGGAACAGGGGTGAGAGCGCAGAGGGCCAGGGCGGGGCTCCACCAGAACATCAGGCCGAGCACAACCCCGATCTGCAAGATGGCCACCGCCCCCTGCTCGATACCGTCAATCAGCACTCTTTCCACATTGTTCACGTCCTCGACCACCCTCGTCATGATGTCGCCCGTGGCCCGGTGATCGAACCACGCGAGCGGCAGTGACTGCAGGCGGGCGTAGAGATCGCTCCGGAGGTCGAAGAGAACCTTTTGCTCGAAGGTGTTGTTCAAGAAAATCCGCAGCACATTGAGCCCGTCCTGGGCGAAAAAACCAAACGCGGCCAGGGCGATCATGGGTCCAAGCGACTCCGTTCGCCCGCCGCGCAGCACGTCATCCACGATCCGCTGCGTGACCACCGGGAAGATGACGACCATGAGCGACGACCCCATGGCGCACAAAAGCGTCGTGGTGGCCAAGCCCGGATAGCGTTTCAGATAGGCGAAAACGCGGGCGAGGATCCGTGGCGATTTTTTTTCAGTCATTGGAGTGTGGTGGCGTGGTGGGGTGGGCGGCGCCACCGGTCGTTAGACGTCCAGTGTGGACCAGAGGACTCCACAGAGGCGAGCCTGATGCCTCGAGTCAGGGTGTTCATGCCCGCGAATGTTGAAAAATGACCAGCGGGCCGACGAGGGCGGCAGGGGCGGCCTGTTCCGTCGCTGAATTTCCGGGAGGCGAGGGACGCCGTCGGACTTGGCACGGCATTTGCTCATTAGTAATATTATCCGGCACTTGGCCCAACCGCAGCGATACCCCGGAAATCCCGGGGTATCGCGACGGTGGCAAGGACCGGACCAACAACACACAATTCAATGATCCAATCCAAAAAAACCCGATGGGGGTCCCTGCTGCTGGCTGCGGCGCTTTCGTTCGCTACGATCGCGCCTCTGTCCGCGCAAGACGACCCGATGACCGTTGTCACCGAGACGGTGGCGGCTTCAACCGATGCAGGCACGGTGGTCGAGACGACCACGGTGGCAGAGGCCGCTCCGGCGTCCGACGCTCCCACTCTTGAAGGCCGCATCGCCGGACTAGAAGCCTACATCAACAACCTCGATCCCGCGGGCAGTGCCATCGTCGGCGTGTCCGGTCCCGGCCACACCGCCTTCATGATGGTGGCGGCCGCTTTGGTGTTGTTCATGACGCTTCCGGGTCTCGCGCTCTTCTACGGCGGGTTGGTCCGGGCGAAAAACGTCCTCTCAATCCTGGCCATGTGTCTGGGCATCGCCGGCATGGTCACCATCCTCTGGTGGGCCGTCGGTTACAGCCTTGTGTTCGGCACGAACTTCGCCAGCCCGTTTCTGGGCGGGTCGGAATTCTTCTTCCTCAAGGATGTCGGGGCTGCTCCCAATACCACCTACGCCTACTGGATTCCCCAGAGCGTGTTCTGCATCTACCAGTTGACCTTTGCCATCATCACCCCGGCGCTGATCTTCGGGGCCACGGCGGAACGCATGAAGTTCTCGGCTGTGATGGCCTTCACCTTCCTGTGGATGTTTCTTGTCTACTTCCCGCTGGCCCACATGGTCTGGGGCGGCACGGGCCTGATGAACGGCGTGTGGAACGCGGATGCGGCCATTCCTGCGATCGATTTCGCCGGCGGAACCGTGGTGCACATGTCGTCCGGTTGGACGGCGCTGATTCTTTGCATCATCCTCGGCAAGCGCCTTGGTTTCGGCAAAGAGCCGATGCCTCCGCACAGCATGGTGCTTTGTATGGTTGGCACGGGCATCCTCTGGGTCGGTTGGTATGGTTTCAACGCGGGCAGCGCTCTGGCGGCTGACGGTGTTGCGGCCAACGCTTTCATGACCACGACCCTCGCCGCCGGTATCGCGGCGTTCGTCTGGGCCGTCATGGAAGCCATCTTCAAGGGCCACCCGAGCGTGCTCGGTTTCTGCTCCGGTGTGGTTGCCGGGTTGGTCGTCATCACTCCTGCGGCTGGTTTTGTCGATGCCACCGGGGCGGTCCTCATCGGCGTCGCCGCCGGCATCATTCCGTTCTTCGCTGTGACCTATCTCAAGTCGATGCTCGGCTACGATGACGCGCTCGACACCTTCGGCGTTCACGCGGTGGGCGGCACTCTGGGTGCGCTCATGACGGGCTTTCTGGCCACGCCGACGGTCAACTCGAACCTGGTCAGCGAGGCCTACGCCACGCCGAACGGCCTCAAGGCCGCCATCGAGGGCGGAACCCTCTGGATTGCGCAGTTGCAGGCCATCGGAATCACGTTGGTTCTCTCCATTGTCGGCGCGACGGTCATCGCGCTCGTCGTCAAGGCGGTCATCGGCCTGCGCCCTTCCACCGAGGCGGAATTTGGCGGCTTGGACATCGCAGATCACGGCGAAGAGGGCTACATTTACAAATAGCCAACTGGCCTAAGACACAAAACATATGAAAAAAATCGAAGCGATCATCAAGCCGTTCAAGCTTGAGGAAGTCAAAGACGCGCTGGCCGACCTCGGGATCGAGGGCATGACGGTGAGCGAAGTGAAGGGGTTCGGCCGCCAGAAGGGCCACACCGAAATCTACCGCGGGAGCGAATACACCGTGGACTTCCTGCCGAAGATCAAGATCGAGGTCGTGGTGGCCGATGACGTGGTGGAGAAAGCCACCCTCGCCATCGTCAAGGCGGCCAAAACCGGCAAGATTGGTGACGGTAAGGTCTTCATCTCGCCGGTCGAGGAAGCGATCCGCATCCGCACCGACGAGACGGGGGAGAAAGCCGTCTAGTCACACCTTCCCGCAAGGGTTAATTGGGTTAGCCATAGCAAAAGGCGGCGGGGACGAGTGTCCCCGCCGCTTTCTGCTTTTATCCGGGGGCCCCGGCGGGCAAGGTGGGCTCATGACCAAGTTGCTCCTGCCCCTTTTTCTCGCCGTCCTCTGCGGATGCGCCACCACCTCCAAACCTTCGATGGAGGCCCCGGCCTATTTGCAAGAGTTGGCCGCGATGAAGATTGACCCGGCCACTTACGGCCGCATCAGCAAGGGGCGAGTTTTGGGCTACAGCGACATCATGGTTCTCGTGCGCAAAGATGTTCCCGGAAAAATGATCGTGCCCTACCTGCGAGCCACCCGGACGCCCTACAATTTTTCGACCGCAGAAATCAACCGGTTGATCGATGCCGGGGCGGATGATGTCTTGGTCAACTATCTGGGCAAGGACAAGGGGATCTATCTGCAGGATGAGAACAACGCGCCGACGCAGGGCGCGGGCCTGGATCATCCGTATTATGCTGATCCCGGCTACATGGGGCCGGCCCCGTTTGACTTTGGCTATCCTGGTGAATGGTATGGCGACCGCGGCGGATACGGCGGCGGTGGTCACGGTGGCGGCCACGGCGGACGCTGATCCTCTGCGGCTGGAGCAAGCGGCGCTCGGCTGACCGCGGCGCTCCGTTAACCTGCAACCACGGCTTTAGGCTTGGGCCTCAGGCCGGGAGTCTCAGCCGTAGCTTTTGGTGAATTTCTTTTTGCCGTCGTCGTCGCTCTCGGCGGGCGGTTCGGCGGGCGCGGCGGCTTCGACCTGCGGGGTGGCCGGGGCTGGGGCGGGCTGACCGGATTCGACGAAGGCGAGCTGGAGGTCGGAGAGGACTTTGTTCAGCACGTTGGCTTCTTCGGTCGTCAGGTTGCCGCGGGTTTTTTCGCGGATCATTTCGAGCTGGTCGATGAAGATGCGCGCGACCGGCAGGTTGGGTTCCATCGGTTTGCCGTCCGGCCCGGGGATTTGCCCGAGCAGGAGGGCGATCTGCTGCGCCTGCATGAGGACGAATTCGATGAAGCGGCGGGTCATTTCGCCGGATTGGTTGTTTTGTTGGACTTCAGCCATGGTGGTTTGGGTTTTCTGGAGCCGGCGTGACCAGGACGGTGGCACGGCAGGGTTCGTGGAAATACTTGCGGGTGGTGGCGCGGATTTGTTCGGCCGTGACGGCGTTGATTTCGGCCGAGCGCTTCGCATGGTGGCCGGCTCCCAGCCCAAAAAGCTCGTCCACCGCGACGATGTGGGCAAAGGCCTCGAGGGACTGGTTGCGGATGGCCTCGCCGCCGATGAGTTTTTTCTTCGCCCGGATCAGCTCGGCTTCGGTCAGGCCATCGCGGGCCAGGGTGGCAATTTCCTCATCGAGGTTCTGGCGCACGAGGTCCACCTTGGCCGGGTCGGTCCCAAGATAAAAAGTGAAGATGCCGGGGGCGAAGCCCATCATTTGCGAGGCCCCGACGAAGTAGGCCAGTCCGAGTTCCTCGCGGATACGGTGAAAAAAACGCGAGGCCATGTCGCTGCTGGCCGTTTCGATCAACTCCAGTGCCACACGGTCGGGACTGAGTGCGTCCGCGCCCTGGAATCCGGCCATGAGCACGGCCTGCTGCTTGGGTTCGTGAGCCACGACCTCGACATCCTGCGCCAGGGGCGGTGCCACGGGGGGATCGGTCATGAGCAGTTCGCCGGCGGGAAGCGCGGCGAAAAATTCCCCCGCCAGGCGGCGGATCTCCTCGACCGTGACGTCACCGAAGACGGCGAGGACGCCGTTGTGCGCCGTGACGCAGCGGCGGCGGAAGGTCAGAAGGTCGTCACGGGTCAGGGCGGCGATGGATTCTTCCGTGCCGTTGGAGCGGAGTCCGTAAGGATGGTCACCGAAGATGGCGCGGCGCATGGCGCGTTTGGCCACGGTCGTGACTTGTTCGTTCTCGGCCTTGAGGGCGGCGAGCTGGTCTTCCTTCTCCCGCTCGATTTCATCCGGGGGGAAGATGGCGCGGCCGAGAACCTCCGCCAGCAAATCGAGGCCGAGGCGCAGGTCGGGCTTCATCACTTCCACCGAGACACCGAAGCTGTTGTTGCCCGAGGTGGCGCGGATCTGGCCGCCGACGGACTCGATCAGGTCATTGAGTTCCTCGGCCCCGCGGAGTTCCGTGCCCTTGACCATGGTGCGGGCGGCGAGGGAGGTGATGCCATTGGTGGCTGGGGTCTCGGCCAGCAGGCCGCCGCGGAACACGGCCACGGCATGGACCAGTGGCAATTTGTTGTCCGGGCAGACGAGAACCCGCAGCCCGTTGGGCAGGGTGAATTTTTCCACCTGGCGGGCGGTGCCGCCCGTGGTGGTCTTGCTGTGCGTGGCGAGCGAGCCGCGGGGGTTGAGCGAAGTGACGGTGGCGCCGCCAGTCGTGAGGTATTGGGCGGCCACTCGTTGCAGGTCGGCGGCCCCGACCCGGCCGATCTGGGCGAGGTAATCCGAGCCAAGGTCGGGGTTGCGGGCGAGGAGCCAGCTTCCGCCGATATCGGCGGCCCGGCCGCGGGCGGTGGCCAGGTTGTTTAATTGGTCGGCCAGGATGCTCTTGCGCGCCTTGGTCACCTCGGCTTCGGTCGGAGCGTTCTCGCGATAGCGGGTGACGATGTCCATCGTGGCATGCTCGGCCTCCGGGCGTTTGTCCGGCTCGCAGAGAAAGTCGATGCCGAAGAGCCCCATCTCGCCGGCCATGTAGGAGTAGGCCGAGATGTGGTGCACGAGATTTTGCCGCTCGCGCAATTCGAGGTGGAGTGGCGTGCTGCGTCCGGCGCCGAGGACCGTGGCCAGCACGTCCAGCGCGGCGGTGTCGGGATGGGTCAGAGGCGGGATATGCCAGACGAGAGAGCAGCGGCTGAGCTCCGTCTCGAATTCCTCGTGCGCCTCCCGGCGACCCAACTGGGCGGGTTCGCGCGGGATAAAAAGCGGGGGCATGGCGCGGCGGGCCGCACGGCCGAAGGATTCTTCCGCCAGCGCAAAGATGCGCTCGGGGTCCACGTCCCCGACGATGACGAGGAACATGTTGTCCGGCAGGTAGCGCCCGCGGTAGTAGGCGACGAGGTCGTCGCGGGTCAGACGGTTGAAGATTTCCAGATGCCCGATGATCGGGTGCCGGTAGGGGCTGTGGCTGAAGGCGGTGGAAAGCATCACCTCGGTGCTCATGCGGTTCGGATCGTCGAAGCCCATGGCAAACTCGCGGCGGATGACCTCCTGTTCCTTGGCCAGTTCGGCTTCCGGCAGGGTGGAATTCAGCGTCGCGTCGGCCAGCAGTTCGATCGCGGTGGCCGTGCCGTCGGAGGGCACGTCGATCCAGTAAACCGTGCGGTCAAAGGACGTGTAAGCGTTGATGTAGCCGCCAGCCTCTTGGACGGTCCGGGCGATTTCATTGGGGCCGCGCTTTTCCGTGCCCTTGAAAATCATGTGCTCGAGCAGATGGGAGAGACCGCCGCCCATCCAGGAGTCCTCATGAATGCTGCCGCTCTGCACCCAGACCTGGACGCTGGCCACCGGGGCCGAGTGGTCGGGTTCGACCAGCACGGCAAATCCGTTGGCCAGCGTGCGGACCCGCGTGCGCCCGCGGGCCAGCGCCGCGGTGGCGGGGTCGGAGTGGGGTCGGAGATTTGGCATGGCGGGGCGGAGCGGGTCCGGCCTTCACCCTGCTTTGGGTGTCAGGTTGGTCTTGCCCCGTGGCCGGGCCGCGGCGGGGAGAATTTCGACCGGGCGAAACGGCGCGACGAAAGCCTCCTCGAAGCTGTAGCGATTCTCAAAGTCCTCCAAGCGATCATCCTCGGCCCGGCCAAAGACGCCGGCCTCGATGAGGTTGAAGACCATGCGGCCGACATCGACGGTCGAGCGCACCCCCCAGTGCCCGAGCACGGTCAGCCCCATCGGCCCGAATTGTTGCAGCGAATATTCGCGGAAACCCTCGAGGAGTTCGGCGGCGGAGACGTGGGTGTTGGCGGCCGCGCGGGTTTTGCGGCGACGCTTCTGGCTGAACTCCAGGGCCTCGCGGAGAAACAGGTAGGCCTCCCGGTCATAGGTCGGGTCGCGCGTGATCACCTGGTCAATCGTCTCGGGAAAAGCTGGTTTCTGCATGGAGGGGTCAATGTTTTTCGATTTGCCCGGTCGCCGTGGCCACCGCGCGGGTTTCGCGCCAGTGCTTGAGGCCGAGTCCCGCCACAAAGGCGGCGAGGACAAAGACGACGAGTTTCCGCTCCTGTCCCGTGAGTTCGAACATGAACTCACAAGAGTGCCGCAAAAGCCCATGGAGTGCAAGCAGACCGGCGCGCGGATTTTCTGGCCAGCGCGCCACGCTGATGGGAGAGTGTGGACCGACGTTATGGAAAATTCCGCCAAATGGTATCTGCGCAAGCATGAGGACGGCGACATTTTCGGTCCGGTGGATTTTGCCAAACTCAAGGAGTGGACGCGGGCCGCGCAGGTTGCCCCGCTCGATCTGGTCAGCGATGATCGCGCCAGTTGGATCAAGGCGCCCATGTTGCAGGAACTCCACATGGATTACCTCATCCAGTTGGGCGATGATTCCTTCTATGGCCCGACGACCGAGGAGACCGTGCAGGAGTTTCTCCGCCTCGGCGAGATCAGTGCGGACAACATGCTGATCAACTGCTGCACGGGGGCGGAGATGGCCCTGCGCGACAGCGGGTTTTTTCAGGGGCAACCGCCTCCGATGGATGAGATCGCTCTCCGCGAACCAGGGCACCGGACCATTCGCCAAAATCTCCAACAGCGCATCCGTGAACTCGAACTCCTGCTCGTCGAGCGCCGCCAGCAACTCGAGATGGCCGACCTTCGCATCCGCCAGCTCGAACGGCGCCTGGAGGATGCGGGCGTCAAGGCGGGCTAACACCCGCCGGGCCACCATGGCAAAGGAGCGGCTGGATGTCTTGCTTGTCCGCCGTGGGCTCTGCCCCTCGCGGGAGAAGGCGCAGCGCTTCATCATGGCCGGGCAAATTTTTTCCGGCGGCACGCGGATGGACAAGGCCTCGCAAGCGCTGGCCGTGGACACGCCCCTGGAGGTGCGGGGCGAGGAGCTTTATGTCGGCCGCGGAGGCCACAAGCTGGAGGCGGCGCTGGCCCATTTCGCCATCGAGCCACACGGCTGGACCTGTCTCGATGTCGGAGCCTCGACCGGAGGGTTCACGGACTGCCTGCTGCAGCGCGGGGCGGAGCGGGTTTACGCCCTTGATGTCGGTCATGGGCAACTGGCTTGGAAACTGCGCCAGGATCCGCGGGTTGTCGTCATCGAGCATTGCAACGCGCGTCATCTCCAACCGGGCGATCTGCCGGAAAAAATGCGCCTCGGCGTGGTCGATGTGAGTTTTATTTCCCTGACTTTGGTCTTGCCGCCGCTGGCCGGGCTTCTTAGTGACGGCGGGATGGTCGTGGCCTTGATCAAACCGCAGTTCGAGCTCTCGCGTGAGGAGGTCGGCCGGGGCGGGGTTGTTCGCGAGGCGGCAGCGCACGAGCGGGCGGTGGAAAAAATCCAGCGGTGGGCGGACCGCGTCGGGTGGTTTTGGGGTGGGGTGACCCCGTCGCCGATCACTGGGGCGGATGGCAACCGCGAGTTTCTTTGCCTCCTGCGACCATGAAGCGCATTGGCATCATCGCGCGGGTGGACAAGCCGCAGGCCGGACCGCTGGTCACCGCCTTGCGCGCCGCGCTGGAGGCCCGTGACGTCGCCGTGCAGTTTGAGCAGCGCACGGCCGGGCTGCTTGGGTCGGCTTTTTCCGGGGTGACGGAGAAAGAGCTGGCCGCCTCCTGCGATTTGCTCGTCGTCCTGGGAGGGGATGGAACGATCCTGCGATTGCTTCATCGCGTGCAGGGGGCCATGCCACCGGTTTTCGGCATCAACCTCGGATCGCTTGGTTTTCTCACCGGGGTGGGGAGTGACGAATGGCCCCGGGCGGTCGAGAGCATCGTTGCCGGAGATTTTCGCCTGAGTGAACGTTCCCTGCTCCGCGTCGAGATCGAGCGCGGTGGGCGGGTCGTGGACGTGATGACTGGGCTGAACGACGTGGTGCTCAGTCGGGGGCAGCACTCGCAGTTGATCAAGGTCGAGGTGCGGGTTGAAGGCGAGGAATTGTGCCGTTACAACGCGGACGGCTTGATCGTGGCCACGCCGACCGGTTCCACGGCCTACTCCATGTCGGCCGGAGGTCCGTTGCTCCTGCCCGACAGCAACTGCCTCGTGCTGACCCCGATTTGTCCGCACGCCCTGACCAACCGCTCGGCCGTCATGGCCGACACGGCGCGTCTTGAACTGCGTCTGGTCGGAGGGGCCCCGGGCGTGACCGTCAACGTGGACGGCCAGGAAATCCGCGAATTCGCCGAGGAGGACGTCCTGCGGGTTTCCCGCGCCGGGACGACCTTGCCACTGGCCACGCTGCCGGGCCGGACTTTCAGCGGGGTCCTGCGCGACAAGCTCAAGTGGAGCGGGAGCAACGTATGAGCGGCGACCATTTGGTCGAGCCCCGGCGGGTGGGACTGGAGACGGTGGCCGCGAGCCGCGAGGAGGCGATTCGTCGCGCGGTGGATTTGCTGCGGGGCGACCCGCGGGTCGGTCCTTGGGAGGATTTCGTTGCCGCCGTGGCGGCCCGCCCCATCGTGGACTTCTGTGGGGGAGAAATTTGTCTGGCCCACGGCCGGGGCGGGGCCATCAAAGGACTGGCCTTCGCCGCGGCGCGCGTGCAACCCGGACCGGATGCCGCCGCCGGGGTGCCGCGGTTCGTCTTTGTCTTCGGTATTCCCGCCACCATGGCCGAGGACTATCTGCGCTCGGTGGGCGCGCTGGCCCGGGTTTGCGGCGACCCGGCCAGGGTGGCGGCGCTGCGGGAGGCGCCGTCAGAAGACGATTTCGCCGGGCTGCTCGAGAAGTGGATCGGGTGACCGAACTGGTTCTTGCCGCCAGCGGCCGAGATAGGCAGATTGCTCCGATGCCCCTGGTCTCGGTCCGCAACTTGTGCACGTATTTCCCCGTGCTCGGCGGCGTGTTCCGCCGGCCTTGCGGCGAGATCAAGGCGGTGGATGGTGTCAGCTTCGACGTCGAGGCCGGCCAGACGGTCGGTCTGGTCGGGGAAAGCGGGAGCGGCAAGACCACGGTCGGGCGCACCCTGCTCAAGCTCACGCCCGCCACCTCCGGCGAGATCCTCTACGGCGGGCGCGATATCCTGCCGCTGGGCGAGCGGGAGTTCCGCCCGCTGCGCAAGGACCTGCAGATGGTCTTCCAAGATCCCTTTGGTTCGCTGAATCCACGCATGACCATTTTTGCCATCCTGGCCGAGCCGTTGGAGATCCATTTTCCGGCCATGAGCCGTGATGACCGGCGTGAGCGGGTGGCCGAGTTGCTGCGCCTCGTCGGTTTGCCAGCCGACGCCATGGGGCGTTACCCGCATGAATTCAGCGGTGGACAACGCCAGCGTATCGGCATCGCCCGCGCCCTCGCGGTCAAACCCCGCTTCATCGTCTGCGACGAACCTGTGAGCGCCCTCGACGTCAGCGTCCAGGCGCAGATCGTCAACCTCCTGCAGGACCTCCAGGAGCAATTGGACGTGGCCTACCTCTTCATTGCGCATGACCTCGCCGTGGTGGAGCACATGAGCGATCATGTCATCGTCATGCACCGGGGAAAAATCGTGGAATCCTCGTCGGCGGAGGCGATCTACGAGAACCCGCAGCACGACTACACGAAGAAACTCCTCTCCGCCGTCCCGCGTTTGGCCGCCTGACTCGGAGCCGCATGACCTCCCTTCCGCGCAAAATTCTTTCGCTCAACTGGCCGCTCTTGTTGCTGGCCGTGGCCCTGGGACTGTTCGGCATCTTTGCCATCTACAGCGCGACCTGGATGCGTGAGCAGGAATTCTGGAACCGCCAATTGGTTTGGCTCATGATCGGATTCGGCCTTTGTCTCGCGGTCTCGATGGTGGATTACCATTGGGTGCGGGTGGGGGCGCTGCCACTTTACATCGCGGGCTTGCTCGGCCTTCTCGCCACGCATTTTATCGGTCAGGAAGTTTACGGGGCGCGGAGCTGGCTGAACTTCGGCATCATCAACTTCCAGCCGTCTCAATTGGCCATGATTGCCGGCATCATGGTCATGGCCCTCTTCCTCTCCGACTACGAGAGCGTGCCACCTCCTTTGCGCATCGCGCTCTGCGGAGTCATTGTGGGCGCGCCATGGATTCTCATCCTGATTCAGCCCGATCTCGGTTCGGCCATTGTTTGGCTGCCCGTCACCTTGGCCATGCTTTATACGGCCCGCATCCCGGCTCGCTACCTGCTGAGCATGATGCTCGTGGTGCTGGCGATGATCCCCCTGGTGGTGAATTTCGGTCTGAAACCCTACCAACGCCTGCGCATCGTGACCTTCCTTGATCCCGAATTGGATCCGCGGGGGGCGGGCTGGACGATCAACCAGTCGCTGACGGCCATCGGGTCCGGCGGTTGGGACGGAAAGGGCTTCAAGGCGCCGAATACCCTCAACGAGCTCGGCTTCCTCCCCAGCACCATTGTCCACAACGACTTCATCTTCTCGGTCATCGGGGAGCAGCACGGGTTCGTCGGCGGCAGCCTGCTTCTTCTCGCCTTTCTCTGTCTCATCGGGCTGGCCCTTTACATTTCCCTGCAGGCGGAGGACGAGCTCGGGCGGCTCCTCGGGGTGGGACTGACCACGCTGGTCTTCACCCACATTTTCATGAACATCGGAATGACCATCGGCGTGACCCCGATCACCGGTTTGCCGCTGCCCCTGGTCAGCTATGGCGGATCGTTCCTCCTCGCCGTGCTCTTTGGTCTCGGCCTTTTGCAGAGCATTTGGATTCACCGGACCCCGCGCCGGTCCCGGTCCTGACGGAGCGTTTTTTTACGGCTGCTTCTCTGTTCGTGGGGGCGATTGTGGGCATTTTCCGTCCTTTTCCTTGCGCGAGGTTGCATATGGCGGGATAGTTCAGGCTTGGCTCTTCCCTCGCCGTTGCCCTTGTCATGCCTTTGCCCAGACTCTGCCATTTTGCCGTTGTCCTCGGTCTCCTGATCGGATCGGGCGCGTCGGCGCTGGCCGTGAGCGAGTTTGAGGAGCGGGCTTTGCAGTTGCGGGAAAGCGTCCTGCTTCGGGTCGAGCCGCGGTTGCCCCGCCCGACCGCCCAAAGAGCGGGCAACAACCGGCGTTACCCGTGGAAAACCAACATCGTGACCACGGTCTTTTGGATCGGCGAGCTGCCAACGCAAAATAATCCGGTGCCGAACAGCAAAAGCTCCTGGGACAAGGAGTGGGTCCGGAGCTACGGCGGCTTCGACGATCCGGACGTCTCGGGACGACGCGGCTACATTCCGGCCCGCTTTATTCCCCGGCAGAACCCTTTCTACATCGCTCTGCCCTACAACGACGTGACCCTGGGCCGAACCAAGCCGGAGGCCCCGCGGGTCATTCCGTGGTTCCGCGACGAGTTTGTGCGGGTGGGCCAGAGCGTTTGCAAAAGCCGGTGGCTGGTCATCCGGCACGGGGGGCGCGAGGCCTACGCCCAGTGGGAGGACTGCGGGCCGTTCCGCACCGACCACTGGCA
>JBMOJP010000211.1:0-1567 GCA_049315725.1 Chthoniobacterales bacterium
CAAACCATCACCTTGGATGTCGTTCCGACCGAGGCGGATCCGATCCTAAATCCCGACGTTCCCGCGGGAACTGTGATCAGCGAGACTATCACGGGGCGTGTCACCACGGCCTCCACGCCGTTCAATCTCAGCGGCATCAGAACCTCCTTTGCCGCGAACAATCCCGCCGCCCTTAAAGACCAGATCGAATTCTCCGCGGGCCAGGGAGGGAACTGAGCCTGCGCGCGCACCGCGCCAGTCGAAGAATGTCCCACGCCTCACGCTTTCCGCGGCACGGCCCAGGCGCCGAAGCCCGACATCCGCGGCCTCGCGGTTTCACCATCGTGGAGACGGCGATCGTCGTGGCGATCGTCGCCATTCTTGCCGCCATGCTGCACGCGAATTATGACAGAATCGTCGCCGCCGCCGAGCAGGCGTTGTGCGCCGGCAACATGCGGTCCCTCCATCACGGCCTTGCCCTCTACCAGCAGGAGAATCGGAACATCTGGCCGCAGGGACCGCTGCCCGATGACGAAGCGGCATGGACGAGGTTCTGGCTCGGCGCGCTGACCAACCAGGGCATTCAAGCCAAGACGTGGCGGTGCCCCACCATCGCCCGCCTGACCCGGTCGGGCGGCGAGGAGGCGCCGCAGGTCCATTACGTTCCCACCATGTTTACCGACCAACCGGGCAACGCCTACCGCTGGCCAACCCAGCCTTGGCTCATCGAGCGCGCCGGAGTCCACGGGCAAGGCCCGCTGATCTGCTTTCCCGACGGCTCGGTCAAGCCGCTCAACAAGGTGTTGGCCGAACAGGGCCTGCGCTGAGCGACAGAAAACCCCGGCTCCGCTGAGCCGGGGTTTGCCGAAGCTAAGTTGTCTGCGGGGGCCTTATTGCGGGACCGTGATCCACGGACCAGACGTAGGCGGCACATCGGGATAATCGGTGCCCCCGAACCCAATCTTTCCCTGATGCGTGGCCCCGCCCTCGAAGGAGAAATTGGTGTAGCCGTAATAGACGGTCCGTTTGATCGTTCCTTTGATCCTGCCGCCGTCAGTCAGAAAGATGGCGAAGGGCACTTCGAGGTTGGTGGTTTTGTTGGTGACATAGGTCACGGGATCCGAAGGGTTCACCTGATAGACCGGCTCGATGGATTCTGTGACATTGGTGATGATGGGCGTACCCAAGCTGGAGACGAGGGCGGTGCTGTTGGTTCTGCCGACCGAGACTCCGGCCGCAGGAACTATGCTGCTGCTGGTGGCAGCGATGTCGTAGCGCCTGGAAAATCTGGTATCGACGCTGATCACGCCGGTTCTGGAAACACCGACCAGCAAATCATAGCGGGAGGCCGCGCCGTTGGTGCCGATCATGGCGAAGGTCAGTGGTTGATTGGTTGTCCGGAAGGCGGACACCTGGGCGCAGACGTTGGAGGGAACAAGCGAGGCCACGACGAGCGCCATGCCGAGGAAGCAATTTTTGATTTTTGGTGAATTGGTTTTCATACCCAGGCAGAATTGGCGGCGATGGCAAATATGTCAAATCTCATTCGCACCACCCAAATCACGGCCATTGCTGCGCCCACGCCTTC
>JBMOJP010000102.1:0-6766 GCA_049315725.1 Chthoniobacterales bacterium
CGAAAGCCATTTGCCTCAATAAGAAATGCTCAGGCCGGTGTTGACCCAGACTTCGTTTCCTTGATCGATGCGCTGCAGGGCTTCGAGCGCCACGCTGTAGTTCACGCCGGCGAAAACCGACACACGCTCGCAGATGCGGCACGTGGCCTGAACGCCGAATTGGACATTGTTCCAGCCGTAGTAGTCCCGCGTGTTGTAGCCAAAGTTGAGACCCAGCAGAGCGTAGGGCTGGAGGCTGACCACGTCGCGATAAACCGGCACTTCGCCGTCGACCCGGAATTCGAGGAAGGCTCCCGGGGTGTTCGAGAGATCCCAGATGAAATTCGCGCTGGGCGTGACGTAGGGCAATTTCGTGCTGCCCAGGGTGAGGAAGAGTTCGTGTCCGGCCATTTGGTGCATGTGCTGGCTGTGCCCCGCAGGCTCGTCTTCGTGCCCGGCGTGTTCTGCCTCCTCGTGTTCCTCCTCGCTGTGTTCTTCCTCTCCGCTGTCCGCGCCGTGTTTCTCCTGACCCGGCACATAGCGAAAATTGTAGCCGGGCACGAGGAAGACCGGGCCGAGATCGATGTTGTAGGCCGCGGTGAAATCCCATTCGACAAAATCGTGGCCAAGGCCGAATCCGTTCCAGACCCCGAAATCGAACCCGCTGGCTTGCAGCCCAAGTTCGTTGACGTAGAGGCCGGAGGCCCCGGTTTCATTCACTCCATAGTGAATATGCCGACTCTCCCAACCGGTGTCCAAACTCGCTCCCCAAGGCCGTCCCGACACGGCGGCACCTGCCGGCGTCGCTGTTTCCTGCAGATCCAAGGCCTGGTTGACCGCCGCTTGTCCCGCCTCCCTCCCAATGTGCGCCGGACCGTGGCCTGCCGCGACCGCGGCCATTCCAAAGAGTAAAATAGAGAACCAACCGATTCTTAAATTGAGCATTCACTATTAATTAATTGACCGTGGGGAGCTGGTCAACGGCTTTTTTGCTGATCGCCCTCGAGCACCGCGATCTGCTTGTTGAGAAAACCCGCCACTTCGGCCCGGGGGCCGTTGAAGGTTGTGATGACCGCGCCGCATTCGGCCTGATCGAAAATCGTCGCACCGGAATCCGCCAGGCGGGCTCGCAGTGCGGGCTCGTCGGTGCCCTCCCGGAAGGGGTCGGGCGGGGCGAGGATGATTGCGCTTGGTTGGACCGCGTGGAGGAACTCCGCGGTGGCGCAGATGTCCTCGTCGTGTCGGCCGAGCACGAGGATGTCGCTCCGCAGGTCCGATCCGTGCCTTCGCACGAGCGCCGACTCGGTGGCCGCGCCGGAGTCGGACATGAGCAAAACACGAAAACCGCCGATTTTGATTCGTGCGACGAGCGCTTGGTCATCCGCGTTGCGTGCCCCGGTCTCGGGCGCGAGAAATTCGACGGTGGTATCGCGTCCGGCCCTGAAGCGGTCGGTCGGGAGGACGATGGACTTGGGAAATTTTTCCTCGCGCAGCAGCGCATAGAGCCGTCGTCGGGCCGGGGAGCGATCGGTGAAAGCGGAGACGAGCACCGTTTGAGGTGGAACCATTTCCACGGCACGCGGACCGCCCCCGATATGCCTCGTGTCGCCGTGGGTCAGGACGAGGGCGTCGAGGTGTCCGAGCCCGGCGGCGCGCAAAGCCGGCTCTACCGCGCGGGTAAAATCGCGGTCGGTTCCGGTGTCGAAAAGCCACGCCTTCTCCCGGGTGCGCAGCAACTGTGCTCCGCCGGTCTCAAGGTCGAAGACGGTCAAGCGCGCCGGTGGTTGCATCCAACCCGGTGGCAGATGGACATACGATCCGGGGAGTGCGGCCGTGCCCTGCACCATGGCGAGGAGGAGTGAGGCCAGGCCCCAGCTCGTGTTGTTGAAGACGGCGGCCAGCCACGCGCTGGCCAGGCCCGCGAGGAGCGAGAGCATGGAGACGGCGAGAATGCCGAAGGCCAGGGGCACCGCGAGCATGTTGGCCGGGATGGAGAGCAGCGGCACGAGGTGGAAGATGGCCAGGGTGAGCGGCAGGCTGCCCAACCACGCCGCCGTCGAGACCCCCAGGGTGGCTCCCACTTCGCGTCCGGCCTCGGCGGTTGTTTTCTGCCAGCGATTGTAGAGCTTGCGGGGCAGAAACGGGTCCGGCTGGAATCGCGCCGTGAAGTAGGCCTGCAGCGGCGGGGCCAGGACAAAGAGTGAGGCCACGATGAAGAAGGAAAGTTGGAACCCGGCGGAAAAAAGCTGGTTGGTGTCCCACGCGAGCAAAAGCAGTGCGGCGGCGGCCAGGCTGTTGGCCGGGGCGTTGGGGCGGTCGAGGAGGAAGGCGCCGAAAGCCACCGCGATCATGACGGCTGCCCGGATGCTGGGGGACGAAGCCCCGGTGACCAGCGCATAGAAAAAGAGCAACGGCACGATCACCACCACCGCCTGACGCCGCGAAAGACCGAGCGGACGCAGAACCACCCAAAGCAGCAAAGCGAACATGCCGACATGCAGGCCGCTGACGGAAAACAAATGAAACGTGCCGGTCTGTCGGAAGGCCTCGCTGAATTGATCGGCTTCGCCATCCCGGGCACCGATGGTCACGCCCGCGATGAGTGAACGGATGGCGGGAGCGTCTTCCAGTCCGAGCCCGAGGGTGCGCAGCATCCAGGCACGTGCGGTCAGCGCGGCGGCTTGGATGGGCGAACCCTGCTCGCGCGCCAGCAGGGCCGCGGCCTCCGGCTCGCGCGATCGCACCTCCAGCAAGACGCCCTGACGCGCCAGCCATTGGCGTTGGTCGAACTCGCCCGGATTGCGGGCTTCGCGCGCCAGGCCGGCCACGCCCTCGATGGCCCAACGGTCGCCGTAACGCGGAATCTCGGATGTGGTCCAGCGAACCTCGATCTCGCCGCCCGGCGACGAGGTGTGTCCGTCCACCTCCCACTGCTCTGTCTGCATCCGCGCGGTCCACGCGGCCCCGGCCAGCGTGCGCGGTTCGTCCACCAGCACGCCGGTGACTTTGACCGCGTGCGGCTCGGCCGTGAGTTGCTCGGCCCAGCGAAGCACGGGATCCTCCTGCCATTGGTTCAGATGCGCGAGGGCGAAGCCGCCGGCGGTGGCCACCCAGAGGAGGACGCCGCCCCGGCGAAACATCGCCCCGAGCAGGGCGGCCAGCGTGAGGACGAGCACCAACCGGGGAGCGGGCGGGAGGTATTCCGCCGCGAGGATGCCTGCGATGGCGGCAAGAGCGAGTCCGACCAGCGGAAGGCGGGGCAGAATGCGGCCGGCCATGGGGCGTTCCTATTGCCCGCTGAATTTGAGCAAGGCAAGCTCCGAGCGTTGGTCCTCGTCGAAGTAAAATCTCACGGCCCCATCGCGTCCGCGCAGATCCTCGGGCACCGCGCTGCTGGCCCGTCGCGAATGGATCTGATGCAGCCCCGGTTGCGCGCGGTGGTAGGGCACGCCCCACGCTTCGATCAGCCGGCAGTTCGCGCAGTGTATCGCGAGGTATTCCTCCATCGCCTCGCGGCCCAGCACGCGGAACTCGACGCTCTCAAGCAACTCGACGGTTTCGTAGTCGAAAAATTCCAGCGGATACAGCCCCAGCGGCGGGAGCCGGGGCCAGCGCCAGCTCAGCGTCCCCAGGCGAACGCGCGGATCGTATCCGGCCACGCGGTTGCGAAAGGACAGCGTGTTGAGCGAAAGGATCAGCGGCGTGGATAGACCCGCTTCCACCGTGACGAAGACATGATCGTTGTTCTCCGCCCGCGCCGAGTTTTCCACCGCGAACCCGGCCACCGTGCCGACGACCCGCGCCAGCGGAGTGGCCGGGAAGGCCACGCCGTGAACCGTGGGTGCTTGGGGCCGCCGCTTAATCGAAGGAAAACGGGCTGTAGAGATTCTCCTCGTAGGAAGAGTTGAAAAAGGTGTCCGCCATGGGCGGCGCGTAGGCAAACGGCGCCTCGAGATTGTTGCGCTCCTCGTTGAAATACGGGTGCTTTTGCGACACCGCCTTTGGCCCCGTGGTGTAATACTCGGCCGAGCGCTGCATGTAGTTGAGGAGCGGATCAGACGCACCGGCTGCGCGCAATTTGGTCACGTCCGCGCGGCTCAGCTGGTAGGCTTTGCGTGTGCTCTGCAGGTAGCTGACCAGCCCCGGTCCGGGGACGCCTTTCTTCACGCACTCGGCCACCTGATCCACCGTGAGCGGCAGGCCCTCGCGCACCTTGAAGACTGTGACGGACGAAACTCCGCGCGACGTGAATTCGTGGAGGATTTTTGGATCGATCTGCGAGGACGATTGGATGGTGGCGCAGCCGACGAGGCCGAGGATAAGGAGGAGAATGGCGGGCTTCATGAAAATGCATCGTGGCTCTGCCCCGGCGGCGAGGCAAACGCAAACTCGTCGGCCCCTGGTCAACCCCGCCACGGCGCGACGAGGTCGGGCGTGATCTCGCGGAGCGACGAGGCGCCAGCCAGCGCCATGGCCTGTTCCAACTCGGACTTGAGCAAATGGACAATCCGCGCAACGCCGGACGATCCGCCCACGGCCAGACCCCACAGCACCGGACGCCCGACCTGCACGGCATTGGCTCCGCGCGCCAGGGCTTTCAACACGTCTGCCCCGCGCCGGATGCCGCCGTCCACGATGAGCAACTTCTCCGGTCCGACCGCCATGCGGATTTCCGGCAGCACCGCAATGGTGGCCGGCGCGGATTCCATCTGCCGTCCGCCATGGTTGGAAACGACCACGCCGGCGGCACCCGCCGCGAAAGCCGCGACGGCGTCATCCGGCCGGCAAACTCCCTTGACCAGCACCGGCAGCCGCGTTGCGGCGCAGACGGCCTCGAAATCCCGCCAGGTCAGCGAGGCGTCGAGCATCCAGTCAAAGGCCGCCCCAAGTCCCGCTCCGGAATGACTCAACGTGTCGGCGTCGGCATGCGAGCGGACGAGATTCACCGCATCCATCCCGGGCGGCAGATGGAAGCCGTTGCGCACATCCTGATACCGCGTGCCCCAGCGGGGTGTGTCCGCCGTGACGACGATGGCCCCGTAGCCTCCCGCCTCCACCCGGGCGATGAGATTCCGGGTGAAACCGCGGTCACGATTGATGTAGAGCTGATACCACTTCGGCGCGTCGCTCGCCGCCGCCACATCCTCCAACGTCCGGGTGGAGAGGCTGCTCAGCGTCATCAGGGCACCGGCCGCGCCGAGTCCCCGCGCCGTGGCCACCTCGCCTTCGGGATCAGCGAGGCAGTGGAAGGCGGTGGGAGCGGCGAAAATCGGGTGTGGCAGGCGCCGTCCCAGCACTTCGCACGAAAGATCGCACGCACTCACGTCGCGAAAGACCCGGTAATGCACGGCCAGCGCCGCGTAGGCCTCGATGTTGCGGTGCAGCGTGGACAGGTCGCCCGCTCCACCCGCGTAATAGTCGAGGTAGAGCCGGTCCAGCGCAGACCCGGCCGCCGTTTCGAATTCGGAAATGTTCAGCAGTTTTTCCAACCGGACGATGCTCGGACGGAGGCGGCGTTTTGGACAGCCTGAAGCGCGCGGCGAATCCCCTCCTTCCGCACCAACTTTTTCGCCCGGCGGAAAACCCCCTTGCCAAACCCGGGTTGGGCGCGCTATTCTGTCCGACCAATTTTCGGGGACCCTTTTATGGCTTACGCAATCATCCAAACCGGCGGCAAACAATACCGCGTGCAACCCGGCGACGTGCTGGATGTCGAACTGCTCGGCGTCGAGGCCGGCGCCCAGGCGACCTTCAACGAAGTGCTCCTCGCCTCCGACGGCACGGCCGTGAAAATCGGCTCGCCCCTCATCGCCGGTGCCACCGTCACGGCCGAGGTCATCGAGGAAAAGCACAAGGGTCCGAAGCTCATCTCCTACAAATTCCGCCGCCGTAAAGGCTACCACCGCACGGTCGGCCATCGGCAGAAACTCACCCGCGTGAAAGTCGGCGAGATCAAAGCTTAACCACCTCCGCATATGGCCCATAAAAAAGGACAAGGCAGCGTCAAAAACGGCCGCGACAGCGTCAGCAAGCGGCTCGGCGTGAAAAAATTCGGCGGCCAATCCGTGCTCGCCGGCAACATTCTCATCCGCCAGCGCGGGCAAAAATTCCTCGCTGGTCGCAACGTCGGTCTCGGCCGCGATTTCACTCTCTTCGCCCTCGAACCCGGCAAGGTGCTCTTCGACCGCGGTGGTCGTCGTATCAACATTGTGACCGAGGCCGTGGCGAGCTAGACAAATTTACACCCCCAAGAAGACCGGCACCCGCGAGGGCGCCGGTTTTTTTGTCCCTCGTTTTCCGTCCGTCCTCATAAATCGGGGGGGCGCGCCCAAATTTCGCGCGAAGCACCCGTGGTCAATTTCTTCGCCGCTTCAGACTGGCTTGCCATGCAACGCCGGAAACACCCGCCCCGCTCCCACAGCTTGGGAGCCACTTCTGACTCCGTTCCCCGCGCGGGGACTCACCCGATCACGTTTCTGCCCTTCAGTCCGTAGCGCTTGGCCGCGGCCAGAAGGTCTTGGTCGTTCGAGTAGATTTCCCGGAAGCCATGGTCGTTTGCGCAGGTGAGGTGAAGGGCATCGGAGGCGCGGAGAAAAGTGTTGGCTGGAAGCGAGGCAAAGTGCCAGGCCGCCTCGTCGAGGTAGTATTTGTTCGAGTAGGCGGTGTCGCAGTAGATCATCTGCGGCGGCCTCAAAGTTCGTGCCGCGCCGCCCTCTCCTGCAAGGCGGACGTGCTGTCGTCCGGGTATGGTCAGTTTGCCCCCCGTGAGGGCCGCACGGAAATCCGC
>JBMOJP010000026.1:0-28040 GCA_049315725.1 Chthoniobacterales bacterium
TTGAAGTAATACCGTGAGTTCATCAGGTATTTCACCGTCATGAGGGCCACGATCACGATGAGCAGAATCGCGACATTCCAATCCGCTGCGTAAAGCCGCGGAAAGTGGGCGCTCAGCATGAGGAAGAGCACCGGGAAGGTCATGTAGTGATTGTGCAACGAGCGGGATTTCGCGTTCTGGCCGAACTTCGGGTCGGAGGGCCGGCCCTGCTCGAGCGAGCGCATGAACTTGTGCTGGTTTCCCATGATGTGGAAAAACACGTTGGCCGACATGAATGTGCCCATCATCGCGCCGATCTGGAGAAAGAGCGCCCGGCCGTTGAAAATCTGGCCGTAGAAATATGCGGCTGTGCCGAGCGCCAACAAGCTGACCACGGCAGCCACCGCCGGGCGTCGCCCGAGGGGTGACCGCCAGATGCCATCATAGACGAGCCAGCCGCCGAGCAGGCCGAGGAGGCTGCAGAGCACCGCGGTGCCGGGGGTAAGCGTGGTTCTGGTTGCGTCGAGGAGGGTTGTTCCGTTGGTCCAGAAAAGCGCGCCGAGCAGGACGAACCCGGTGAGCCAGGTGGTGTAGGACTGCCATTTGAACCAGTGAAGCCGCTCGGGAATCGCGTGCGCCTGTATGACGCGTTTTTCCAGATGGAAGACGCCGCCGCCGTGGAGCATGTCCATCGAGCCGAGGAGATCGGGATCCTGGCTTTTTTTTGCGTCCTTGGGCGGAATCAGATTGAACTCCATCCAGGTGAAAAGAAGGGAGTTGCCGATCCACATGATACCCGCGAGCACGTGCGTGAAACGAAAGAGCACGTTGATCCACTCGACCCAGGCAATATCCATGGCGGATAAGTAGCCGCGAAGCGCGGCCAAGATAAACACTAAATGCAGCCCGCGGATCCGAGCGGAGTGGGTGGCCTACTCGAGGCGGATGAAGCCACGGGCGGTCCGTGGAAGCCAACCCACCATGTCTTCGGCGTATTGCTCGATGATTCCGCCCTCCGGCGCGACCTGCCACCCCTGGAACTCTCGGCCGGTGGAGAATGATAAGATGGTGTAATGGGAGGCTCCGCGCGCCCGGGCGGCCCGCTCTGCCTCGCGCCTCCACAGCGCGGCGATCTGGTTGTAAGTCCGATGCCGGCTGCCCGAGATGATGATTTCGATCCGCCCATCGCGGTGCTCGAAGACCCGCACTCCGCCGGTGGACCATTGCGCGGTGCCGATCTGCGTCGCACACCCGACAAGCAGGGTTGCGCAGATCAAAATGAATGCTCCCCGCATGCGGAAAATCTCGCTGCTCATATCCTCTTAGTCAAAGAGATTGGCGCAGCCGCTATCCATGACATCCTAATCCCTCCTTGCGGCCGGCCGAATCCGCGAAATACTGGAACAGTCTTGGCCCCATGCAGAGCTGGAATGTTTTTTACGAGGATCGCCCGGCGGTCCTTCGCACCATCGAGAGCAAGAATGCGCTCGATGCGGCCAAGGACTATGCCCTGCAGGTGCCGCGGGCCGACGATTGCGCCGTGGTCGTCGCGTCCAAGCTGGCTCCGCAGGAGACGAGCACGTTTGAGCGCCGCACCGGCGTCTTCGCCCTGCGCCCGCCCGGGGCCAGGGCCACCGTCGGCCCATCCGCCGGGCCGGCCGCCCGCCGGTCGCGCGGGTGGTTGATGCTCCCCGCTTTGCTCGCGGCGCTGCTTGCCCTCGCCGTGGCGGTTTACTTTCTGCTCCCCGTGCTGCGGCTTCCCAGCCTGACCCCGAGTTCCCGACCCGTGGCCGCGCGCACCAACAGCGAGGCCTACCATCTGGCCTATGTGGCGGCCAAGTATCCCGGTGTCCGCAAACCCTCCGAAGACGCCAAGCTTCCGGAGTTGGAAAAGCTCGCCGGGGAGGGAAACCCCGTGGCGCAGAACCTGGTGGGCAACGCCTATGCGGTGGGGCGGGGCGTGACCAAGGACTATGCCCAGGCGGCCAAGTGGTATCGTCAGGCGGCCGACCAAGCCTACGCCCCCGCGCAGAACAATCTCGGCTGGGTTTACCTCCAAGGCGGATGGGGCGTGACCAAGGACGAGTCCGAGGCCGTGAACTGGATGCAAAAAGCCGCCGACCAGGGCTATGCTATTGCGCAGGCCAACCTCTCTTGGATTTACGAGGGTGGGCGCGGGGTGAACAAGGACGAGGCCCGGGCCTACACGTTGAAACGCAAGGCGGCGGAGAGTGGCTACGCGCAGGCCGAATACAACCTCGGGGTCGCCTTTCAGCAGGGCGAAGGCGTGCCGAAAGATGACACCCAGGCCGCCGCCTGGTATCTCAAGGCCGCCGAGCAGGGCTACGCGCCGGCCCAGGAAGCCCTGGCTTTCCTCTCCGAGAAAGGTCTGGGCGTGCCCAAGAACGAAGCCGAGGCGCTCATCTGGCGACGCAAAGCCGCCGCCCAAGGCCACGCCACCGCGCTCTACAACCTGGGCCGGATTTACGAACAAGGAACTGGCGTCGCCGCCGACAAGGCCAAGGCCAAACAATTTTATCGCCAGTCCGCCGATCAAGGCAACGAGCTGGCTCTCGCCGCGCTGGCCCGCTTGCCGTAGGCCGTCCCCACGCTGGAGGTCTTGTCATCGCCGCCGGCTGGGCGCAACTTCATGGGCTGATCCCGCCGGCGTGGCGAAATGGCAGACGCAACGGACTTAAAATCCGTTTTCGTGAAAGCGAAGTGAGGGTTCGAGTCCCTCCGCCGGTAAGGTTCAGGCACCGGCCTCGCTGGCCGCCGCTTTGGCGGCGGCTTTTTTCGGGGCCTTGGGGGCGCGGGGCTCGAACTCGAACCCGACTTTCCCGGTCTTTTTGTCCAGCACAAGGAAGGCATTGAAGGGCCGGCCTTTCTTCGAGATGAACTTGGTCAGCAGATTTGTTTTTCCGTCCGTGGCGATTTTCCGGACATCGTCCGCGCTGATCTCGCGTTGCAGGATGGTCTTGCCCATGCGGAAGGCGCACTTTTTCTCCGGGTCGAGGGCGTTTTCGCAGGCGAAGGCGATCCCGGCCTCATAGATGCCGCCTTTTTCGCAGACCGGGCATTTCTCCACGATGAGGGTTGCAGCTTCCTTGTTGAAGGGTTCCTTGCTGCGCACGCCGCCGTCACCGAAGTCGAAGGTGGTCTTCCACTCGGTTCCCTCGGAGAGCGCGAGCTTGGCCTCGAATGGGCGGCCCATCTTGCTCTTGAATCCCTTGATCGGGCCGACGCTTCCGGTGGTTAGCAGCGTGCGGACCTCCTCGGGTTCGAGTTCACGTCCGCTCACCGTTTTCCACACAACCAGTTTGCACTCCTGGTTCTTGCAGTCGTAGGCCTTGAAGGACTCCTTGAATCCGGAGGCCGTGCCGCACTTCGGGCAGGTCGTGTCGAGATCATGGAAGTTGCCGCGCATGGTCTCGCTGTTGACGTGGCCGGAGGCGTCCTTGATTTTCTTGATCACCCCGGCGACGAGGTCTCGGATTTCCTGCATGAAGGCTTCACGTCCGAACGCGCCGGCCTCCATCTGCTTCAATTTGTATTCCCACTCGCCCGTCATCTCGGGCGAACTGAGAGCGCCGATCTGGAGTTCGCGCAGCGCGGTGATGAGTTTGATGCCCTTGGCCGAGGCGGCGAGGTCACGGCCTTCGCGGCGGATGTATTCCTGGAGGAGAAGTCCCTCGATGACGGCGGCGCGGGTGGCCGGCGTGCCGAGTCCGCGCTGGCTCATGGCCTCGCGCAGTTCCTCGTCCTCGACCAGTTTTCCGGCGCCTTCCATGGCAGAAAGCAGCGTGCCTTCGTTGAAGCGGGCCGGGGGCTTGGTCACGAGTTCCCTGACTTCGACTTGATCCGCCTTGGCGGGTTCACCCTCGTTGACCGGCACGAGCGTGGCCTCGTCCTCCCCGGCGGCGGCTCTGCCGTAAACCTCGAGCCAGCCTGGTTCGCGGAGGATTTTGCCCTCAGTCTTGAATTTTTCCGCCTCGATCGTGGTGATGCGTTTGGTCACCTCGAACTTGGCCGGGGGGAAAAAGACGGCGATGAAGCGCCGGGCCACGAGGTCGTAGAGCTTCATCTCGTATTCGTCGAGATTGGCCGGACTGCTCCCCGTCGGAATGATGGCGTGGTGGTCGCTGACCTTGGCATTGTTGAAAATACGCGGCGACAGCTTGACCCAATCATGGTCCAGCGCCTTGCGGGCGTGCGGAGCCAGCGAGGGGTCGTCCATGCTGCGGAGGACATTTTTGGCCACCGGCAGGTTGTCGGTCGGCAGATAGCGTGAGTCCGTGCGCGGATAGGTCAGGACCTTGTGGCGCTCGTAGAGGGCCTGGGCCAGTTGCAGGGTGCGCTTGGCGCTGAAGCCGAAACGCCCATTGGCTTCGCGCTGGAGCGTGGTCAGGTCGTAGAGCAGCGGCGGGGCTTGCGTGGTGGGCTTGCGCTCCTCGGTCACGGTCCCGGTCTTGCCTTCGCAGCGGGCCTTGATTTCATCGGCCTTGACGCGGTCCCACAGGCGCTCGGCTTTGGCGTCCTCGTCCTCGGACTTCTTGAAATTCTCGTCAAACCACTTGCCGGGGTAAGTCCCGGCGGCCACGCCGAACTCGCCGTGGATTTCAAAATAGTTTCGCGGCTGGAAGTTGCGGATCTTTTCCTCCCGCTCCACCAGGATGGCTAGGGTGGGGGTCTGGACGCGTCCGACCGGGGTGACTTGAAATCCGCCGAGCAGTTCCTTGTAGAACGCAGTCATGGCCCGCGAGCCGTTGATGCCGACGAGCCAGTCGCTCTCCGAGCGGCAGGTCGCGGCCTCGGAGAGGGGGAGCATTTCCTCGTCGCTCCGCAGGTTGGCAAAGCCTTCGCGAATGGCGTCCGCCGTCATGGAGTTGAGCCAGAGGCGCTTGACCGGCTTGCTGTTTTTGAAGTGCTGGACGACGTAGCGGAAAATCAGCTCACCCTCGCGTCCGGCGTCGCAGGCGTTGATCACCTCGGTGACATCCTTGCGGGTCAGGAGTTTTTTCAGAATACGCAGCTGTTCCTGGGCTTTTTCGCGGGGGATGAGGTCAAAGTGGGTGGGCAGAACCGGAAGGTTTTCCAAACTCCATTTGCCGCGCACGACACGATTTTCCTCCGGTTCCTGAATCTCCAGAAGATGGCCCACGGTGTGCGAAATCACCATGGCTTCACCCTCGTAAAAGCCCTTCTCTTTTTTGAATTTACCCTGGCTGCGTTCCAGGGCGCGGGCCAGATCGCCGGCGACGCTTGGTTTCTCCGCGATGACGAGGATTTTGGACATCTTTTAGACGAGTTTGACGAAGCGTTTACCGGGCAGTTGTTTGACCAGTCTGCGCATTTCGAGGGCGAGCAACGTGGAAGACACAGCGGCGGCTGTCAACCCGCTTGTCGCGATGACCACGTCGAGCGGGGTCTCGTCCGAGCCCAAGGCATCGAGGATTTGCTCCTGTTCGGGGGATAGTCCGGCCGCCGGTGAAGCGGCGGGAAGATCGGGTTGCTGCGGGAAGACCATGGGCAGGTCGTCGAGGATGTCGTCCACCGTGATGACCAGCTTGGCTCCCTGCTGGATGAGGCGATTCGAGCCAAGGGAGGTGGGCTGGTCAATGCGGCCCGGGACGGCGTAAAGAGTGCGGCCCTGCTCGGCGGCTTGGTTCGCGCTGATAAGGGCGCCGCTGTTTGCGCCGGCCTCGACGACCAGCACACCGAAGGAACAACCGGTGACGATGCGGTTGCGGATGGGAAAAGTCTGGCGGTCGGGCTTGGTCTCGAGAGGAAACTCGGAAATGACCGCGCCCGACGCCGCGATGCGTTCCGCCAACTCCGCGTTCTCCGGCGGGTAAAGATGGGCCAGGCCGGCGCCGATGACCGCGAGGGTGCGACCCTTGGCGGCGAGGGCTCCCTGGTGGGCTGCGGTGTCGATGCCGCGGGCCAGCCCGCTGACCACGGTCAGCCCGGCGTAAGCCATCTGGAAGCTGAGTTTCTTGGCGCATTCCGTCGCATAATGGCTGGCGCGCCGCGAGCCGACTACGGCCACGGCGTTACGGTCGCGCTCGGTCAGGCGCCCCAGCACGTAGAGCACGATGGGCGGGTCGTGGATTTCGCGCAGGGCTGGTGGGTATTCGTCATCTTCCGCGGTGAGGATCCGCGCGCCCATGGCCTCGGTGTTCTTCAACTCGGCCGTCGGGTCAGCGAAGGTCTCCCACTTGGCGATGTTCTCGGCCAGGGCCGCGCTGATGCCCTGCACTTCGGCCAGTTGCGCGGGCCGGGCCAGCAGAATTTTGTCCGCCGAGCCAAAGGCGTCGGCCAGGCGGCGCAGGCGCACCGGTCCCATTTGCGGGATCATGTTAAGAGCGATACAGGCCTCCCGGTGATTCATGAGCGGCCATGCTAAGCAGGATTGTCAAGCCGTGGCGACCGCGGATGAAGGACTCGCCTTGCCCAGCTGGTGCAGTAAGGTGGGAGGGTGAAAGTGTTGATGCTGACCAACGAGTATCCGCCCCATGTTTACGGCGGAGCGGGCGTGCATGTGGAGTATCTGGTGCGGGAGTTGACCCGCACGATGGATGTGGAGGTCCGCTGTTTCGGTGAGCAATACGAGCAGGAGGGCAACCTGACCGTGCGCGGCTTTGGTTTCGACGATTCGGGGTTCGACTGCCCCAAGGCCCTGCGTCCCGTTTTTGCCACGGTCCAGCGTGACGCCGCCTTCGCTGCCGCGGGGACCGACGCCGACCTTGTCCATGTGCACACGTGGTATACCCACCTTGGCGGCATCTTGATGAAGTTGAACTACTCCCTGCCGCTGGTGCTCACGGTTCATTCCCTCGAGCCGCTGCGCCCTTGGAAGCGCGAGCAACTTGGCGGAGGCTACGATTTTTCCGTCTGGGTCGAGCGGACGGCCATCGAGATGGCGGACGCGATCATCGCTGTCTCCGAGTCCACGCGGAGGGATTTACTTGAGCTCTTCAACATCGATCCGGCGCGGGTCCATGTCATTTACAGCGGCATTGATCTCGAAGAATACCGCGAGAAAAAAGACGAGGCGGTCCTGGTCCGTCACGGGATTGATCCGGCACAGCCCTACATTCTTTTTGTCGGCCGCATCACCCGGCAGAAGGGCATCATTCATCTGGTCCACGCCCTGCGTCACCTCGATCCGGGTTTCCAGGTCGTGCTCTGCGCCGGGGCGCCGGATACCCCGGAAATCGCCGCGGAAATGGAGCAGGCCGTCGCGGCCGCCCAAGCCGACCGTCCCGGCGTGCTCTGGGTCGATGAAATGGTGCCGAAGGACGAAATCATCCCGCTGTATTCTCAGGCCGAGCTTTTTGTCTGCCCGTCCATCTACGAGCCGTTTGGCATCATCAATCTCGAGGCCATGGCCTGCGGCACGCCGGTGGTGGCCAGCCGCGTGGGAGGCATCCCCGAATCGGTCGTGCATGGTGAGACGGGTCTTCTTGTGCCGGTTGAGCAGATGAACACGGCGCCCTTCGAGCCGGTTGATGCCGACCGATTTTCCCGCGATCTGGGTGGGGCCATCAATGAATTGATGCGCGATGACACCCGGCGGGCGGCCATGAGCGTGGCCGCGCGGCGCCGCGTCGAGCATGTGTTCAGCTGGGGGGCGGTGGCCCACCGCACAGCCGAACTCTACCGCGAGGTCTGCGCCAAGTGATGAAGGGGACCGCGGCTGACTGCGTGCTGCGCGCCGGAGCAACCCTCGGCGAGGGGGCATGTTGGGTTGGGCGCGAGCAGCGGCTCTACTGGGTGGACATCCTCAAATGCGAAGTCCATCGGTTTGATCCGGCCACCGGGCAGGACGAATTCCGCCAGGCTCCGATCAACGTCACACTGGTGCAGCCCACGACCCGCGGAGACCTTGTGCTGGGAACGAGCCATGGGATCGCCCGGATGGATTTTGCCAGCGGCGCATTTACGCCCTTGTGCGATCCCGAGGCCGATCTGCCGGGGAATCGCTTCAACGACGGCAAGGCCGACCCTCGCGGCCGGCTCTTTGCCGGCTCGATTGCCAACGACGGCTCGGACAAAAAAGCCAACCTCTGGCGCATCGAGCCCGATTTGTCCTTCACGCGGTTGATTGACCAAGCGGGCAACTCCAACGGTCTCGGATGGTCGCCCGACCAGAAGACGTTTTATTGGACTGACACCAAGACGGGCTGCGTCTTTGCCTTCGACTACGAGGCCGAGACCGGCGACATCCGCAACCGTCGCGTGGCGGTCGAGGTGGACAAATCGGTCGGGCGTCCGGATGGCCTGACGGTCGATGCGGAGGGATTTCTTTGGACGGCCTTGTGGGGTGGATCGGCCGTAGCGCGGTGGGATCCGTCGAGCGGTGCGATGGTCGAAAAGGTCACCTGCCCCGCGCCCAATGTCACTTGCCCGGCGTTCGGCGGCCCGGATTTGGATATCCTCTACTTCACGACGGCGCAAAAGGGCCGCGAGGGGGCAGAGGCCGCGGTGGGTCAGGGTTTGGGCGACCTCTATGCCGCGGCCCCGGGAGTTCATGGTCTGCCGGGTTTTGTCTTCGCCGGCTAGACCGCGGTGCCGACCTACGGACGGGTGACTTTGAGGCGGAGGTAGCGCTGGCCGTTCGGGGCGGAGTTGATCGGCACGGGGTCCGGCACGGTTTCGAGGGAGAATGCATTGGTCCCGCCGGCAAAAGCATTCGTCGTGCTCGTCCAAATGTTGGTCCAACTTCCGACCACGCCATCGGCGGCCTCCACCACCATGGTGATGTCCTGCGGGTCGCGGGCGCGGCGGAAAATGATGGAAAGCGTCGTGCCGTGGTTGGTCAGGGCGGGCAACTCCACTCGGGCCGCGACGTTGGTTGGAACCAGACCCATCGCATACTTGAGGAGATTGGCCATGCCGTCGCCCGCCGGGGCGGCTGCGTCGGCCGCGGGGCCGGAATTGGCCGGCGAGCCAAAATGAGTTTGCCGCCAGGCCTCGATGCCGTCGAATGGCGGACTGACGGCGAAGACCTGCGTGGCGGTGTTGTTGGTGCTGATGGCGTCACCCCCGCCGGAGAGGCTGGCGGTGTTGGTCAGACGGCCTGTCGCGTTGGTTGCCAATGTGCTTTGGACGGTGATCGGCGGATACGACCCGCCCGCGGCGAGCAGATTGGTGGTGGTGCAGGTCAGATTGCCGGGGTTGAAAGCCCATCCAGCGCCGCTCATCGACGTGATCAATAATCCGGCGGGCGGTTGCTCTGTCACGGTCACAAGTCCGGTGCTGGCGATCGACCCGGCGTTGGAGACCGCGAGAGTGAAGGTTGTGCTGCCCCCGGGAGTGAAGGGGCCGATGCCGTTCTTTTGGATCGTCAGGTCTGTGCCGGTGACGAATGACTTGGTTGCGCCGTAGGAAAGGCCGGCCGGACTGAAAACCGCCACGCGGTAGGCGTAGAGCGTGTTGGGCGACAAGCCGGCCAAGGCCTGGCTGACCGCCACGTCGCTCGTTCCGTCGCCTGCGGCCGCGCCGCCCACAAAGGAGATGTTGTCGAAGATCAGGTTTTGGTTCGAAGCGCCCGAGTTGTTGGAATTGAGGAAGCCGAAGGCCGTGGCACTGGTGGTCGGGCCGTAAAGCCTGAGCAGGCCTTGCACCTCCCGCGTGGTCGCAACGCTTGCTGCATCCGCCCGCCGCGTGATCCGCAGTGTGTAGGAGCCCGTCAGCGTGTCGAAATCCAACGACGCGTCGAAAATGGCCCCGCGCGATTCCACGCCGAAGTCGATCATGCGCGGCCCGCCTGCGTCGGTGACAAGCAGGCCATTGTTTCCGCCGACTCCGCCGCTCAGAGGAGTCATGCCGACCGAGATGAGTTCGCCGGCACCGAAGGAAGTGCCGCTCTGGGCTTTCAAGTTGAGCCCGGTGAAGCCCTTGGTGTTGTCCACATCGCAGCGGAGCGCGAAGGAGAATGTGCCGAACGGCCGGGGCTGCGAGATCGTGCGGTAGCCCGACTGTGTGCCTCGGGTGCGCGAGGTTCCGGAGGTCAGGCCGAAGGATTTCTCTCCGCTCAGCAAGCGGTTGGCCGTGCCGCTGCCGCTGTTGGTGGTCACGAGCACACGGGTTCCGTTACTGGGACTGCTGTTAGTCACGTAACCAACGTAAGCCCCAAGCCCGCTGCCGCCCGTATTGTTCGGGGCGGTGTAGGAGAAGCTCGTGTAGGTCTCGGCGTTGTCCGCCGCCACCTGCCGCGTGGATGAGGTCAGGTTCGTGCCTGAACCATACTCCACCCAGTAACCCGAAGGCCGGCTGTTGGGGCTGACCGTGCCGCTGATCGTGGCGCTGTTCGTGGTCACGGGACTAGCCGCTCCGGTGAACACCGTGGGCGGCGGGAAGCCCGTGGTGAAGGATTGATCCGCACCGAAGGTGAAACCGTTGGTGTTGGAGGCCACTCCGCGGAAATGATAGGTCTGGCCGGCGGTCAGGCTGGTGAGGACCTCACTGATGGCCGTATTGGTCGCGGTCGGGGGTAGGGTTTGGATCGTGGTGGTCGTGCCGTAGGCGTCGTTCGTTCCATATTCAAACCAGGCCCCGGTTTCGAAGCCGTTGGCGGAAATGGCGGCGTTGAGCGTCGCGCCCGTGCTGTTCATGTTGGTGCTCGTGGTGGAAATGATGGCCGGTTTGATTGCGAGCGTGCGGAACGAGAGCACGGCGCCGTAAACCGTTTGCGTGCCACTGACCGCGACGAGGCGGTAGAAAACCGTGGTGTCCGGGGTGAGCCCGCTGACGAACGCAAACTGGTCGAGGTTGGCGCTGCCGTTGCCTGCGTTCTGCGCGGTCGTTGTCCTCGGCAGGGCGTCGGCCCGGTCGCCGTATGCAAAATAGACGCTGGTGGGCAGGCTGCTCGGGTTGACCGTTCCGTTGAGGTTGGCGGAGACCGCGGTGACATAGGATGCCGCGGTTGTCGTAACCTGCGGTTGCGGGGCGGTCGTCGTGAATGTGTTGTCCGCCCCGGTCGTTGTGCCCTGCGAGTTCGTGGCGACGACGCGGTAGTGGATGGTCGTGCCGGAAGGCAGCCCGGTCAGCGGCGCGTTGGAGGAAGCCGGCGAGTTGCCGCTGCCGATCAGTTGCCCGGGCGTGGTCAAGCCGTAGGAGGTGCTGGTCCCGTATTCAAACGTCACGGTGGTCACCGCACCGTTCGGAGTCACCGTGGCACCGAGTGTGGCGGTGGCGTCGGTGACCGCAGAGGAGGAGACCGAGTTGATGGAAGGGCGGGCCACGTTCGAGGAGGCACCGGTGGTGAAACGCGATTCAAACGGGGCATACATGGCCAGGCTGGCGGCATCCGTCGCTGTGCTCTCGATGCGCAGGGCGTGCAGCGTCGTGCCGGCGAGATTGGAAGACGGCGTGTAGGTCATGACCGTGTTGCCGCCGCTCCACGCAAAAATGCCGGTCGAGGCCGGCGTGGTGGAAAAAGCAGCCTGCACCGTTGACGGATTCATGGCCTGGCTGAAAGTCACCGAGATGGTCGAGGCGGGCGAAACTCCGGTCGCATCGTGGGCCGGCGTGACGGCGGTGACGACGGGGGACAAGGCCCGCACCTGTGATTGCGCGACGAACATCTTGGCCGAGGTCGCCGGCATGGTGATGGCGGGAATGCCGTCGGTGCCGGCCACCACGGTCACGGTTTCCGCGCGATTGAGCAGGTTGACCAGGACCGTTCCGGCCGGGTGAATGGTCGGGCGCGGGCTCATCGTTTGCGGCGTGGTGGCGGTGTTGATGATCACGCAAACCTCCTCCCCGGCGAGGCGTCGGGCGTAGGCGAGGAGCCCGGGCGCGTTCCAATTGACCCAAAGGATCTGGTGGGTGCCGGTGCGCAGGGCCGGGTAGAGGCGGCGGAGGTTGTTGAGTTTGGCCACGAGCTGGAAGCGCGGGCTGGTCATGCTGAAGTTGTCGCCGAGCGAGGGGCCCTGCTCGTAGGAACCGTCAAACATGTCCTCCCGGTTGGCCGGGTCGGCCCCGCCGTTGAAATCTTGCTCGGTCCCGTAGTAGAGGCTGGGAATGCCGCGCGTGGTGTAGAGAAAGGTCAGGGCCAGCTCGAGCCGGGCCGTCGTGCTGCCGCTGGCATTGAGAAAGCGCGAGTTGTCGTGGTTGTCGAGATTGAGCACGAGCGCGTTGAGCGCGGAGGCATCGTA
This sequence comes from Chthoniobacterales bacterium, assembly GCA_049315725.1. GTDB lineage: Bacteria > Verrucomicrobiota > Verrucomicrobiia > Chthoniobacterales > JACTMZ01 > JACTMZ01. The sequence continues at coordinate 12,144 of JBMOJP010000026.1, forward strand.
GTTCGTTGTCGTCAGGTTGTTGTAGCGGTTCTCGATCTGCCCGGTGTTGCCTGAGGCCGTGGCGAAGACGCTGCCCATCGTGTAGTAGAGCGGGTAGTCGAGGACGCTCTCCATCTTGTAGTTCCCGCCCGATTTGGTCCCGGTATACGAGCCAACCTTGCTGTCCGAGCCGTCAAAGACCTCGCCGAATTGGAAAAAGTTCGGCTGGCCCGCCGCGGCCGCGGCCGAGCGGATGGCGGGCGACCACTCACCCCAGAAGCCCATCTCGACGTGCTTGACCGTGTCGATACGAAAGCCGTCAAACCCAGCCGTGTTGATCCAATAACTCCAGATTTCCTTCATCTTCTGGCGGACATAATCCGACTCCGTGCGGAAGTCATCGAGCGAGGATAGTTCGCCCAACTCGACCTGCGTGGCATCGCTCCAGTTGGCGGTCGCGCCGTTGTTGTGGAACAGGTTGGTCAAGACCGTGCTGCCGAAGGCTGCGGTGAGGGAGGCGTCGTCGAACGGCGCGGCGTATTTCTGTCCGCCCGAATTGTAGCGCAGGTTGTAGCCGTTGGGCGGGGAACGGAATGCCGCCCATCCTGCATCCCCGCTGTCCACCCAGGTGCTGCCGTGGTTGACGACCACGTCGTTGACCACGAGGAGTCCCCGCTTGTGCGCCTCGCTGACCAGGCTTTGCAGGTCGGACAGCGTGCCCATGCGCGGATTAACCCGGTAGAAATCGGTCGCCGCGTAGCCGTGGTAGTCGCCGTTCCCGTTCATCAGCACCGGGGAGATCCAAATGGCCGTAGCCCCGAGTGCCTTGATGTAATCGAGTTTCTTCTCGATGCCCTTGAAGTCTCCGCCGTGAGCCTGGTTGCCGACGGACGGGTTATAGTTGGGCAGGCCCGCCACGTTGTTGGCCGGGTCGCCGTCGAAGAAGCGGTCGGTCATGATTTGGTAAATACTCTGGTTGCGCCAGAAATCCGCGGAGTATTCCGGCGAGAAATTGGCGTTGCGGCTCAGGACGATTTTATCGAGGACAAATCCTGCGTCGCGCATCCAGATATTGAGCGTGTGGGGCCCCGCGGTGCCGACCGTGACGACCACCGGCGCGCCGGAGCCAGCCGATGTTGCGGACCATGACCACACGCCCGTTTTCGACAGGTCGATCTGGGCCGCAGGCCCCGCGCCGTCGAGGCCGACATAGACCGAAACTGTTTCCGTCGTGTCGGCGTAGCCGCGCAGCCAGACGTAGTAAGTGCCGGGGCTGGTGAAGTTGATGGCATACTGCAGCTCGGGCGAGACGTTCAGCGGGGCGGTTGCCACCGTCATGCCGTCGTTGGGGATGGCCTCCATAAACCCCGCACCGCTGTAGCCTCCGATATCGGAGAGCGGCACCCAGGAATAGGCAGTGCTGGAGATGGTTCGCGGGGTGTTTGTCGTGAAAGCCTCGGCCTCCAGCGTCACCTGCCCCGTGGCTTCGGTCGCAGCACCTGCCGTGGCAGCGGCGATGCCCAGCAACGCACTCAGGAGCAGGGCAGCGCGCGTGAACGAATGACGAGACATGAAAATTTAGTTTAATACCTGTTGTGCTGCACTGCAACCATGCCTGCCGCGCCTTGCTGGTGATGCCGGCGCAGCCTTGCCTGCAGTTCTGGCAACTTGCCCGGTCAGGATTCCCCGGTTTGGGGGGAGAAGGACGATGTTTGCGCGGGGTTTTGTCGGGCGGAAGGCTGGTGCTGTCGCGGCTTGCGCTCTAAACTCAAGTGATGAAGCGTCCAGGCTCCGCGCGTCCGCACACCATCGTGGATCACGCGGGTATCCTCGCGGTCGAGCCGAAGGCCGACGGCGAGCGCGTGGAGATTGCCTTCGATCCGCGGCAGGTTTCCGAGCAGGAATTACGGCGTATCGCGACCGAACACCTCCAGCCGGAGATTCTGCACGCCCCCGGGGGTTTGCAGCGCTGTGCCCTGCGACTCGACGGCCAGGCGTGCGAGGCTGCGGCCGCCAAACTGGAGCGCCGGATCGAAAAGGTGCCGGGGGTCCGTCGGGCCACGGCGACCTACATCGGACGCGTGCTTTGCCTGACCTTCGACGCGGATGTGTCCGACGAGGCTTCCGTGATGAAAGGGGTGCGTTCGGCGGGGGCGAGCGTCGAGCCGCTCAAACGCCCAGCCGTCGTTCGCCCGGGTTTTTGGCGTCGGGTCGGCTCGGGTGATCTCAATGAGGAGATCTCCTGCGGCCTCGGTTTGTTCTGTCTGATTCTCGCCGCCGTGGTCGAACGCACCGCCGGTCCCGGCCTGACCACGGGCCTGCTCTACGGCGGGGCCTACCTCTTCGGCGGTCAATACGGTGTGCGCTCGGCTTGGGCCTCCCTGCGCGAGCGCACGCTCGATGTTGATCTCCTGATGGTGCTGGCCGCAATCGGTGCGGCCGCTGTGGGGGCCCCCTTCGAGGGTGCGCTGCTGCTCTTTCTTTTCAGCTTTTCCAACGTGCTGCAGCGTCATGCGCTCGAGCGCACCCAACGCGCCATCGAGTCGTTGCTAACCCTGCGTCCCGAAAACGCGCTGCGCAAGACGGCAACCGGCGGGGAAATGGTGCCGATCGAATCCCTCGCCGTCGGCGACACCGTCATCGTTCGTCCGGGGGAACTCCTGCCGGTGGACGGAACCGTGACCGAGGGCCACAGCAACCTCGATGAATCGAGTCTCACGGGCGAGTCCATGCCGGTCTCCAAAAATGTGGGAGCTCCGGTTTTTGCCGGGACGCTCAACCAGTCGGGCGGGCTCGAGATCCAGGTGACAAAGAAGTCGGAGGACTCGACCCTCGCGAAAATGGTCCGGCTGGTGGCCGAGGCGCAGGCGGAGAAGTCCAGCACCCAACGGTTTCTCGAGAAGGCGGAACAAACCTATGCGGCCGGCGTCATCGCCTTCACGGTGCTGGTCTTTGCCGTGCCCTGGCTCCTGTGGGGCGAGACATTCACCGAAGCGTTTTACCGCGCCATGACCATCCTCGTGGTCGCCTCGCCCTGCGCCCTCATCATCAGCACGCCGGCCACCGTGCTTTCGGCCATCGGAGGCGCGGCTCGCCGCGGTATTCTGATCAAGGGCGGCTTGCATCTCGAGACGGCCGCGCGGGTGGACATTGTCTGCTTCGACAAAACCGGGACGCTGACTATAGGCAAGCCGCAGGTCACCAATATTCTCACGCCCCAAGCCAGCGAGTCCCCGCTGCACGGGACGCTGTCCGGCGAGGCCTCGCGACTCCTGGCGGTGTGCGCCGCTCTGGAATCGAAGTCGGAGCATCCGCTCGCCGCCGCCGTGATGGGTGCCGCCGCCAAGGCTGGCCTGCCGCTTCCCCCCGCGGCCGCCTTCCAGTCCGTGACGGGAAAGGGGGCGGAAGCTGTGATCGATGACGTGCGCTACGTGGTTGGGAGCGAGCGCTTCCTCCGGGAGTTGTCCGCCGGGGAAATGGACCCCTTCATGCCCGCGGTGGCGGACCTCCAGGGCCGGGGCAAGACCTGCATCTGGCTGGGGCAGCGTGGGCAGGGTAATGCGGTGACCACGCTGGCGGTGTTTGCCCTGGCGGACACCATTCGTCCGGAAGCAAGGTCCATCGCTGCTCAGCTCCACGCGCTCGGGGTCAAAAAAGTGGTCATGCTCACAGGCGACCAGAAGGCGGTGGCCCGGGCCATCGCCGAGGAGGCCGGCATTGACGAGTTCCGGGCCGAACTGCTTCCGGCCGACAAGGTGCAGGTCATCCGACAACTCAAGGAGGAGGGCACGGTGATGATGATCGGCGACGGGGTGAACGACGCCCCCGCACTTGCCGTGGCCAATCTCGGCGTCGCCATGGGCGCGGCGGGCTCGGACATCGCGATGGAAACCGCCGACGTTGTGCTGATGGGCGACCGTTTGGAGAATATCGCAACCCTCGTGGGCATGGCCCGGCACGCCAGACGCGTCCTCCAGCAAAACCTCACCTTTGCCTCCGCGGTCATTCTCGTGCTGGTGGCGGCCGCGCTCGGTTTTGCGCTGCCCCTGCCCATTGGCGTGATCGGACACGAAGGCAGCACCGTGCTTGTCTGCCTCAATGGTCTGCGGCTTCTGGTCTATCGGCCGAAGAATCCGCGGGTTTGAGTTGCGGTGACTCCGACTAGCGGCTTTGTTCGGCCTCCCCGGTCATAGGGACGAAGCGGACCGGGAGGACGGATTGTTTTTCGATCTGGTCGCCGTGTTTGCGCAGGAGGATGAGTTCCTGGCTGAGGCCGCCGCCGACCGGAATAATCATGCGTCCGCCGTCGCGCAACTGCGCCACGAGGTCGGGCGGGATTTTCTCCGGAGCGCAGGTCACGATGATGGCGTCGAACGGCGCGTGCTCCGGCCAGCCGCGGTAGCCGTCGCCGTGGCGCACCCGCGCGTTTTTGTAGCCCAGTCGCTCCAGCGTTTGCCGGGCCAGTTCGGCCAGGGGCTCGACAATTTCCACGCTAGAGACATTCGCCCCCATCTGCGCGAGGACCGCCGCCTGATAACCCGAGCCGGACCCGACTTCGAGGACTTTCTCCCCCGGCTGCGGACGGAGGGCCTCGGTCATGAAGGCGACGATGTATGGCTGCGAGATCGTCTGGCCATGGCCGATCGGCAGCGGGTAATCGCTGTAGGCTTCGTCGCGCAGGTGGAGCGGCACGAATTCATGGCGCGGCACCTCGCGCATGGCCGTGAGGGTGGCGGGGTCGCGGACACCACGGGCTTCGATTTGTTCTTCGACCATCATGTGTCGCCGGGCGTCAAGGGTGGGCGGAGTCTGGGCCTGACCGCAAGCGGTCGTAAAAAACAGCTGCGCGATGAGCAACGCCCGGGGCTCAGCCCAGCGCCGCATCCGCCTCCTCGGCTGGTTCCTCGTGGGGAGGTGTCCCGGCATGGGGAGTAAACTCGTGCCAGCTGCGGATCTGCGCAAGTTGCTCCGGCGATTCGACCGCGCCGAAGCGGCGCCGCAACTCACGGCTGGCCGGCATCCCTCGTGAGTAGGCCATGAGACGGGAGCGCATGGCGTGCATGCCTTTTTGCACGTCGCGCCAGCCGGTCATCTCCTGGCGGCAGTGCTCCTCGATCAAATCCCAGCGGTCGCCCAGCGTGGGGGCTGGCGGCGCATTCTCACCAGCGAAGGCGGCGCGGATCTCCGCGAAAATCCACGGGCTGGTCATGGCTGCACGGCCGACCATGAGGCCGGAGACCGGCGCATGGGCCCAGCACCGCAGGGCGTCCGCCGCGTTGGCCAGATCGCCGTTGCCCACCACGGGAATGGCCACGCCGGCAGCCACCGTGGCGATGACGTCCCAGTCCGCTTCGCCCGAATAGCCCTGAGCCCGGGTGCGTCCGTGCACGGTGAGGCGGCGGATGCCGGCGTCTTCGAGGCGGCGGGCGTTGTCCGGCGCGTTGACCGAGTGTTCATCCCAGCCCGTGCGGATTTTGGCCGTGACGGGCAGGGGGGCCACGGCGCGCACGACGGCCGAGGCGATGGAGGCAAGAAGCCCGCCATCGCGCAGGAGGGCGGAGCCGCCATTATTGCAGACGACTTTGTTGACCGGGCAGCCGAAGTTGAGGTCGATGAAATCCGGGCGAACCCACTCGGCCACGGCGATGGCGCCCCGGGCCATTTGCGCCGGCGAGCCGCCGAAGAGTTGCACGCCCAGCGGTCGCTCCTCCGCGGTGAACTCGACATAGCGTGCCGTGCGTTCGTTGCGGTGGAGAATGCCCTCGGACGAGACGAACTCGGTGGTCAGCACGTCGGCCCCGCGGGATTTGCAGATGCGACGAAAAACCGAGTTGGTCACCCCGGCCATGGGCGCGAGGAAAAGCACCGGGCGTTCCGGGCGGCGGACGAAGCCGGCGCTGGGTGGGGCGGCGCTCACGGGCGCTCGGCGCTCAGGCGGCCTCGCCTAGCAAGGCCGTGACCTCGCGCTGCACCTCCGGGACTTGCTCGAGCCGGAGGTGCGGGTTGGGGATGAGAAAAGTTTCGCCGGTCTGGGCGTGCTCGTAAACCATCACGCTGTCGTCCTCCGTCGGCATCGGCTTGAGGATGCGCTTGCGTTCGAGCATGAGAGCGAGGATGTAGCGCGCGTTGCGGGTCGTCTCGTCGCCTGCTGTAACCAACCGCCGGAGAATGCTCTCCGCGTCCTGTTTGGCCAGCGGTTCGGGCGGCGGCGGGGGCGGCATTTCGAACTTCGACCGCCAGAATGAGAACGGCCGGGGCTCCTCCCCGCGTGACGCCCAGGCCTCCTCGCTCACATCCTCGCGGCGGAATCCGTCCCCCTCGCGGTAGAGTGCGGTGAAAAAAAACTCACCTTCCTCGAAGGGGCGTTGCGTGGTGGTGCAGAGGTCCGAGCGTTTGCGGATTTCCCAATCTTGGTTCATGGCGGATTAGCTGAGGATGTTGGGCACTTCGCGGTTGGTCGAGCGCATCCATAGCATGAGCAGGCCGATCGAGCCAAAAACAACCATCGGCCCCCAGGCCGCGATGGTCGGGTCCACCCGGCTGCCTTTGCCGAGGGCGAGGAACACGCTACTGGTCAGGACGAGGAGAAAAAAGAGCCCGATGGCCATGGTGATGCCGCCGAGCAATCCGCGGCGGGAATAGACAATGCCAAGCGGTCCGGCGATGAGCACAGCGAGCAGGACGCTCCAGGGCAGAGCCCAGCGGTAGGCCAGTTGCGTGCGGTAGGCCGCGAGGCGTCCGGACGTGAAGTGCGCGTTGTTCATCAGGTATTCCCTCAGTTCCGGGACGGACAAATAATTGGCGTCGAGCACCGAGCTGCTGATCCGCCACGGCGTCTCGGAAAAGCCCCGGAGGCGGAGAACCTCGAACCATCGCTGTTCCTTCACGTCGCCCTGCGGAGTGAAATCAACCACCTTGCCCTCATCCAGTCGCCAGGTCCTGGTCTCGTGGTCGTAGGTCGCCTTCTCGGCGTAGTAGTTGCGCTGCAGCTTTCCGCTTTCGTCCTCCTGCATGATCATGACCGAGGCCATTCGTTCGACCGAGGGGTTGAGTCGGGCGATGTGCCAGAAGCGGTGGTCCTCGCGGTTGCGGAAGAGATGCCCGCGGATGGCTTTGCGGTCGAGGTCCTGGCCGCCGGAGATTTCCTCGAGGATTTCTTTTTTGACCGCACCCGCATGGGGCGATGCCGAATAATTCAAGATCGTGGCCACGCCCGTGAGGAAGGCGCCGAGTAGCAACAGCGGCAGGAGCAGGCGGATCACACTGCGCCCGGCCCCCAGAATCGAGATGATTTCGTTGCGCCGCGACATCTGGGTGAAGGTGTAGAGCACGGCCAGGAGCAGGCCCACGGGCAGGCTCATCAGAATGATCTCCGGGACCCGCAGGACGTAAAATTCGAGCAGCTTGGAAAGCGGGGCTTTGTTCTCGAGAAAAGCCGGTGCATTCTCACTCAAGTCGAAGACAAGCCAGATGGAGACAAAGCCTGCCACGCAATACAGAAACGGGGTGAGAACCCGCTGGAGAATGTATCGGTCGAGTATTTGCATCGGAGTGCGTCCGGACAGGCAGGGCACGCCAGCCGGCGCCCGGGCTGCAACTATCGTGGAGGCTGGCGAAGGGAGCAACGCGATTCAGCGGGGGCCATCCGCGTGATCTCCCTGGTGCCGGAAGGCGGAGCCAGGCCGACCCCGGCGGCCCGCATGGACGAGATCTTCGCCCCCGGCGGGCTCCTCTCGGCGGCGAACAACTACGAGTTCCGCCCGCAACAATTGCTCATGGCCCAGCGGGTCGCGGCCACGCTCGAGCAGGGTGGCCATCTGGTCGTCGAGGCCGGCACGGGCACGGGGAAATCGCTGGCTTACCTCGCGCCCGCCGTGCTCGCCGCTGTGGGCGAGGGGCGCAAGGCGATCATTTCGACCCACACGATCAACCTGCAGGAGCAGTTGCTGCACAAAGATCTGCCCCTCGTGGCCAAATTGCTCCCGGTCGAGTTCGACGCCGCCCTGCTCAAGGGGCGGCAGAACTACCTCTGCCCGCGCCGCCTGCACAAGGCGCTGGAGAATCGGGCGGAGCTTTTCACCTCGGCCGAGACGGTCGAGTTGGAGCGGATCCTTGATTGGAGCCAGCGGACGCGCGACGGCTCACTGGCCGACCTGGAACCGCTGCCCGATCCGGCGGTGTGGAATCTGGTTTGCAGCGAGGCGGGCATCTGCACACAGCGCGGATGCGGCCCCAACGGCCCACGCTGCTTCTACCAGCAGGCGCGCCGTCGGGTGGATGCGGCCAATGTCATCGTGCTCAACCACAGCCTGCTTTTCATCCTCCTCGGCGGTCGCGACGAACTCTCGCTCGAGGACGGGGGTTATCTTTATCCGCGTGATTTTCTCGTCATCGACGAGGCCCACACCATCGAGGGCGTGGCAGCCAAGCACCTCGGCGTGCGTCTTTCGCAATACGAATTGCGCTTCCTTCTCCAGCGTCTGTGGCATCCGCGGACCAAGAAAGGATTGATGGTTGCGCTCAAGGCAAAGTCTGGCGGCGCTGCCGTGGCCTCCGCTTTGGACGAAGGTGAACGCTTTTTTACCGCGCTGACGAATGCCTGCGTCTTCACCAAGGGCAAGGAGGTGCGTGTGCGGCAGCCGTTGGAGTTGCCGATGGATTTGGTTCCACGCCTCCAAACCGTGCGTCAGGTATTGAAAGATGCGGCCGCCGAAGCGAACGAGGACCTGCGTGCCGAGGCGGGCGAGTCCTCGTCGCGCCTGCAGGCTTTCATCGATGGACTGCCGGTCTTTGCCGATCAGCGCGCGGAGGACAGCGTTTATTGGGCGGCGCTTTCCGGACGCAAGGACCAGTTCACCACCGCGCACGTGACTCCGGTGGATTTGGCGGCCGAACTGCGGCGCTTGCTCTTCCGCGAGGAAACCAACGCCGTCCTGACCAGCGCAACACTCTCGGTCGGCCGGCCGGATTTGCTCTACTTCCGCGAGCGCGTCGGCGCGGAGGATGCGGAGGCGGTGCAGATCGGCAGTCCGTTCGACTACCCGCGGCAGATGAAGATCTACGTGGTCAAGAAAATGCCCGACCCGCGGGCGGGTGACTACGAGGCCGAGCTTGAGCGGTGGATCCGGCACTTCACCGCCGAGACGCGGGGCCACGCCTTCGTGCTTTTTACCAACGCGCGGCTCATGCGCCGTCTGGCTGATCGCATGGAGGCGCACTTTGCCAAGCAAGGCTGGCCTCTGCTCGTGCAGGGAGCCGAACTCTCGAGGCACCGCATGGTCGAGGAGTTCAAGGGTGAGGCCAACTCGGTCCTCTTCGGTCTCGACAGTTTTTGGAGCGGTGTGGACGTGCCCGGCGAAGCGCTACGTAATGTCATCATCACGCGCCTGCCCTTCGCCGTGCCCGACAACCCGCTGGTCGAGGCCCGCCTCGAACAAATCGAAGCCCGCGGCGGCGATCCCTTTTCCGAATACTCGCTGCCCGAAGCCGTGCTCAAGCTCCGCCAGGGTGTCGGCCGGCTCATCCGCACGGCCACCGACGAGGGGATCATCGTGCTGCTCGACAACCGGGTAGTGACAAAAAATTACGGACGCGCCTTCTTGAAGGCCTTGCCGGAGTGCCCGGTGGAAATTGTCACTGCATGAGCAGGCCGCGTCGACAAGCCCCCGTGCTGATCCGCGCCGCATTGGTCCTGGCCGCGCTGGCCGCGGGGCTCGGCCCGTGGTGGTCTTCGCGGGAGGCGGCGACCCGCGCGTTTCCGGGGTTTGTCCTGCCGGCCGCAAGCCCGGTGGAGGACGCGGTGCCGTTTTTCCAAACCACGGTGGTCAATCCGGAGACGCCGCAGCCCAAAGCGCACTCAGCCACCCTGGCCGAGCTGCCCGGCGGGGCGCTGGCGGTGGCTTGGTATGCCGGAACCGCCGAGTGCGCCGGAGATGTGGGGATTTTCTTCGCTCGGCGCGAGGCGGACGGCTCATGGACGCCGCCGCGCGAGATCCTGACCCGTGATCTTGTCATCTCGCAGCTGAATCGAAGCGTCATCTCGCTGGGTAACCCTCTGCTTCTTTCGGACGGCTCCAACCGGCTTGGACTTCTCTTTGTTTCGATCTCCGCCGGACGCTGGTCGGGAAGTTCGATGAACCTCACCTGGTCCGAGGATGGCGGTGCGACCTGGTCGCCGGCGCAGAAGCTCACGATGAATCCGCTGGCCAACTTCACCTCGCTGCCGCGCAATCCGCCGTCGCGACTGGTCGGCGGCGGCTGGGCCGTGCCGGTTTACGACGAGTTCCTCGGAAAATTTCCCGAAATCCTCTGGCTCCAGCCGCGCGGCTCCGGCTGGTCCGCCGCCGTCTCCCGCATCGAGGGCGGGGTTTACATCCTGCAGCCTTCGCTCGTGCCACTGGCCGCGGAACGCGCCGTGGCGCTTTTTCGTGATTTTCGCCCGGCTCAATGGATGTCCGTCTCATGGTCGGTGGATGCCGGCCGCACATGGACTCGGCCCGTCGCCTCGGAATTGCCCAACCGCGATTCCGGGGTCTGCGCCGTCCGCCTGTCCAACGGCTCCCTGCTCTGCGCCTTCAACGACCTTTCGCCGGGCAAGCGGGAAAATCTGCGGCTGGCCCTTTCGCGCGATGAAGGCCGCACCTGGCGGCGCATCGCCACGCTCGAGGAGGAAAGCGGACAGGAGTTTTCCTATCCCTCCATGATCATCGGCTCGGACGGACGGGTGCGGATGGTTTACTCCGCCCGGCAGGCGCGGATCCACTACACCGAGTTCAGCGAGGCCTGGATCAAACAGCAGGAGGCGGCGGCGCGATGACGCCAAACGCCCCAAGCTTTTGGATATCTGCCGAACCAGGGAGCACGGGCGTCCCGCCGGCGGGACGCCCGTTTTCCTCCTGACATCCCGGCCGGGACGGCCGTGCCCCCTGGCCAAGACCATAGTCTGAAAGCAGGAGGACTTTGCTCTGATTGGTCGCCAACCGCGCAAGCAAACGCCAACGCTTAGGATTTGCGCACGGCCGCCTGGACAATCTTGGCGAAGCTGCGGGCGTCGAGGCTCGCGCCACCGACGAGGGCGCCGTCGATGTCCGGTTGGTGGAGCAGCTCCTTGGCGTTGTCCGGCTTGACGCTCCCACCGTATTGGATGCGGACCTTGGCTGCCGTGGCCGCGTCGAAGAGTTCGGCGAGGGTTTGGCGAATGAAAGCGTGGGCTTCCTGTGCTTGTTCGGGTGTGGCGGTGCGGCCGGTGCCGATGGCCCAGACCGGCTCGTAAGCGAGAACGGTGTCGAGCATCTGCTCGGCGTCGAGCCCCGCGAGGCTGCCCTTGAGCTGCCGGGCCAGGACTTGGTGGTGCTCGCCCGCATCGCGCTCGGCCAGGGTTTCGCCGATGCAAAGGATGGGCCGGAGGCTGGCCGCGAGGGCCGCTTTGACCTTCTTGTTCACCAACTCGTCGGTCTCCCCGAGAATGGTCCGGCGCTCGCTGTGGCCGAGCACAACATAGCGGGTGAAAAATTCGCGCAGCATCCCCGCGCTGATCTCGCCGGTGTAGGCCCCCGAGGCTTCGTGCCACATGTTTTGCGCTCCGAGGGTCACGCCCGGAATCTCGCTCAAAATCTCCGAGAGCTTGGGCAGGGCCGTGAAGGGCGGCACGATGACGATTTCCGCCCCCTCGAATTTCGCCAGCTCGAGCATGAGATCCTCCATGAAGGACACGGCCTCGGCCGACGTCATGTTCATTTTCCAGTTTGCGGCGATGATTTTTTTGCGCATAAACCCTGCATCATGCGCTCCGGGCGCACGCCTGACAAGCATGGGGCTCAAACCCCGCCCAAAAGCGGCTCGATCACGCGGACGGACGGCCAGAAGAGAGGATGCCGGCTGGAGCGGCCCAACTCTGCGAGGAGAACATCGGAGGTTTTTTCGCGTCCGGCCGGCAGCATCTGGGCTACCGCCGGGCCGCTGGCCGCCTTGAAGTCGAGAAGGTAAAAATCCCCCCCTTCCTCCCGCCGCACGCGGCCTTCGGCGTCACCAAAGTCGAAATGAACCGAAGCGATGGAAGGCGTGCCTTCGGGCTCACGATGGAGGGCGAAGCGGATCACGCTATCGTCCGTCCGCCGGAAGACCGTTTCGCCTGCCTCCTCCTGCTCCAGTTGCCAATGCAGACGGCTGGCCAGCCAGCCCAGCAACTCCAGCGCCGTGATGTGATCCGACGGGCCATGATGGATGGTGACCTGGCGGAGTTGTCCCAGGCGCTGGACCGCGGCTGGGGTGTCAAAAAGGTGGGCCACGGCGTATCGCAGATTGAACAAGCGTGTCCAGGTGAGGTCGCATGCGGCGTAACGTCCCCGCGCCAGGGTCCCGATTTCCCTGAGCCGATGGAACTCGACGTCGGGACGGCTCCACGACCGGCTGTCCACGATGAGCCGGTCCACCCAGCTCCAGAGCTGCGGATTCGGCCGGGTCTGCAGGTTGCCCTGCCACCAGAGATAAAGCGGCAGGTCGGAGTCGAGATGCGAAAAGACAATGTTGGGCAGCCGCCCGGTGCAGGGGCCATCGAGCGAGAAGGTGATCTGCTCGGAGCAGATTTCGCTCTGCCCGGCGCCCCGAAGATGGCAATGCGCAGTGATCCATGCTCGCACGCCGGACTGCCCGGCCCCCGGATTACCCTGCACGAGGAGGGCGCGAAAGGCGTGGTTGGCTGCGATCTCGGCCAGCAGCGGCGTGTTGGTCTCGATCGCGTCGGGGGCCTCGCTGTAAATCACGAGGTTGACCAGCGAGGCGCGCACCTTGCCGGCCTCGGATTGCTCCCAGAGCCGGCCAAGCTCGCGGTCGATCTCCCCGAGTTCCACGGGCAGGCCGGGTGATAGAACGGGGGGCGGGCTCACAGCATCAGAGGCGGCGCCACGTCGCATCATCTTGCGCGAGCAATTCGTCCGCTTCGCGTGGTCCCCAAGATCCGGCCGGATAAAAATCGAGCTGCGGGGCCGCACCGTCATCCCACGCAGCGCGAATGCCATCGACGAATTCCCACGCGCGCTCGACCTCGTCCCGTCGGGCAAACAGCGTGGCGTCCCCGCTCATCGCGTCAAGGAGCAGGCGTTCGTAGGCCTCGGGCGTGGCTTTGCCGAACGATGTGCCGTAATGGAAATCCATCTTGACCGGCTCGATCTGCAAAAGCGCACCCGGCATCTTCGCCGCCATGCGGAAAGAAATGCCCTCGTCCGGCTGAATGCGAATGACCAGCGCATTGGCGTCCTGCAACTGACTCTCGCGGTTGAACAGCACCGGGGGCGTGCCGCGGAATTGGATGGCGATCTCCGTGCCGGATTTTGGCAGGCGTTTGCCCACGCGGACGAAAAATGGCACCCCGGCCCAGCGCCAGTTGTCGATGTGGAGGCGCAGGGCGACGTAGGTTTCCGTCATGGACTCCGGTGCGACCCCCGGTTCCGCGCGGTAGGCTGGAACCTCGCGTCCGTTGATGAAGCCCTCGGTGTATTGGGCGCGGATGACATTGGCGGCCACGGCGGCCCCGGTCAGCGGCCTCAGGGCGCGGAGAACCTTGACCTTCTCATCGCGCACGGCGTCGGCCCCGAGGTCGGAGGGCGGCTCCATCGCGGTGAGGCAGAGAAGTTGGAGGAGGTGGTTCTGCACCATGTCGCGCAAGGCCCCGGAGTTTTCATAATAGCCCGCCCGGGCCTCGACTCCGAGCGGTTCGCTCGCCGTGATCTGCACACTCTCGACATAGCGATGATTCCAGAGCGCCTCGAAGACCGTGTTGGCAAAGCGCAGGACCAGCAGATTCTGCGCGGTTTCTTTGCCGAGGTAGTGGTCGATGCGGAAGGTTTCACGCTCGGGAAAGGCCGCCGCGACCGCGGTGTTGAGGCGCTCGGCACTGGGCAGGTCGGTGCCGAAAGGCTTTTCCACGATGATCCGCGACCATGCGCCTTTTCCGGCCTGGCTCAGCCCGCTGGCCCGCAGGTTCTCCAGAATGACGTCAAACTCAGTCGGCGACGAGGCGAGGTAGAAGAGCCGGTTGCCCCGGGTGCCGAGGTCGGTGTCGAGGCGCTTGAGCTCGCCGGCCAGCGACTCGTAGCCGGCCGCCTCGTCGAAACTCGCGCGATGGTAAAAAATGTTGGCCGCGAACCGCCGCCAGAGCTCGTCGTTGACCGCACGGCGCGAATGCTTTCGCACCGCCTCGCCCAGCTCGTCGCGAAAACCCTCGCTGGTCTTGTCGCGGCGGGCAAAACAAACCACCGCGAGCGACGAGGGGAGATTGCCGTCGGCCGCCAGATTGTAGAGCGCGGGAATGAGCTTACGTCTCGTCAGGTCACCAGTCGCACCGAAGATGACGAGGGCGCACGGATCCGGCACTGCGCGGTTGATCAGGTCGGCCCGCAGGGGATTGACGGAGGCGGCGGAGGGATCGCTCATGGAACGGGTGGAGGGCTCGGTCAGGTCGCGTCGCGCTCGAACGAGCGGGCCAGCGTGATGGCCGCGGAGGAGCGGTTCAGAATGTAGAGATGGACGCACGGGGCACCATGGCGCAGAAGTTCGCGCATTTGGTGGTAGGCCCACGTGACCCCGACTGCCTCGGACGCACGGGCGTCGTCCTCGACGACGGTGAGTTGCTCGACCAGCGCCCGGGGCAACGACGAACCGCACATGGGCCCGAAGCGCCGGATTTGCGCGAGGGAGAGAGCCGGCAGCAGCCCCGGCACGACCGGCAGATTGATCCCCCGTGCCCGGCAGGACTCAAGGAATTTGTAATAACAGTCGTTGTCGAAAAAAAGCTGCGTGGTCAGGAACGAGGCCCCGGCATCGGCCTTGATCTTGAGGTGCGCCAGGTCGTCCTCCATCGATTCCGCCTCGGGGTGCTTCTCGGGGTAGGCTCCGGCTCCGAGGCACATGTCGGGAAAATTCTCCCGAATCAGCGCGATGAGATCGCTCGCATAGCGCAGTCCGTCCGGGCACGGCACAAACTCCGTCTCTCCCTTGGGCGGATCGCCCCGCAGGGCCATGATGTTGCGGATGCCATCCGCGTGGTAAGTGCCGACAATGTCGAGCAACTCCGCCCCGGTCGAGCCGACACAGGTCAGGTGGGGCATGACGAGCCAACCGAAATCCTCGCGAAGCATTTTCGCGTATTTGAAGGTGCGTTCCCGCGTGGTGCCGCCCGCGCCGTAGGTGATGGAAACAAAATCCGGACGATACGGACGCAGCGATTCCGCCGTGCGGAGCAACTGCTCCCCGCCCTCGTCGTTCTTGGGCGGAAAGAACTCGACCGAAAGGAGGGGTTTTCCGGAGGCGAGGAGTTCGGTGATGGGCGGGTCGATTCGCATGGGCAAAGGGCGGGTATCGTGCACCTCCCGCGCCTCCGGCCCAAGGAAAATTAATGCGGCGCGCCCTGTGCGTTTTTCATTCGATCAACCACTTCGCCCCGATCTCTCGCTTTTTCAAGCAGCACCGTTTTGGCGGTAGCTACTTAAGCAGCCGCTGGATTTCGTCGTAGGCTTGGGGAGAGTGCCGCGGGTCAAGAGGCGCACGATCATGGGGAACGCTTGGATTGGGCGTTCGCTGAAGTTGGGTGCGGCTCGCCGGGTGAGCCGGTGCTCGGAGGCGGAGGAGCGTCCGGAGGTGCCACGGCTGATGCAGCAGATCGAAATGTCAAAAGGTAAGGACTGACCCAGGACTGACCCCTTTTGTGCTCGCCCGGCAGTGCCTTCGGATTAGGCACCGACCAGAAACAGGATCTCCGGTTTGCCGATTACTCCGAGCTGTTTCATGAGCACGGCCAGATCTTTCCGGGCACAAAACGCCCGGGCTTTTGGCAGGCTGCTCACCGCATGCAGGACGACGAGATCATTGCGGCTTTTCTTGTTGCGCATCAGGGACACCTCTTTGAGACCCGCCGCCGTGCGC
>JBMOJP010000212.1:0-1551 GCA_049315725.1 Chthoniobacterales bacterium
CCGCACCCGTCGCCGCATCGGGCGAAGCTGCCGCGGTGTCGCGATCCGACTCGAAAGCTGCATTCTCCGGTGGTTTCTCCGCCTCGGACGCGGATGTATCGACGAAGGTCGGTTGCGGCGGAGCGGCCGGCGGCTGCATGATAGTGATCTCGATCTCTTCGACCGGCTCGGGCGGAGGCTCCACTTCCAGAAAATAGATCCCCGCCACCGCGAGAATGATCGTCAGATGGACGAGCAGGGAGAAAAGCAGGGCCCACCACGTGCGGCGGGTCGTCTTTCGTTTTTCCATGACCTGCGTTTCGCTCATGCCACCGCCTTCCGTTGCGTCATCCGCGCGTGATGGAAAAGATATTGCTGCGCGTAGCCGGCGTGCGGACCGAAACGTTTGGCCAAGCGCCGCTCCAGCGCCAGCGGCGTGGGTTTGGCGCGCCCGCGCCAGTAATTGTTGCGCATGATCCGTGCGATCCACGTATCCACCGGAAAAGCTCCAAGGCGCCCGAAGCCGAAGAGCATCGCGCAGTTGGCCACTTTGCGTCCGACACCCGGCAGCGTGCAGAGGGCCTCACGCAAAGCGGTGTCATCGAGGTCCCGCCACGCTTCCAAGTCCGCCTCCCCCGAGGCAACGCGCTGGGCGGTGGCCCGGAGATTCTTGGCACGGTAACCGAGACCGCAGGCGCGCAATTCGTCTTCCGACGCCGCGGCCAGACTCCCCGCGGTCGGATAAGTCCGCGACGCAGTCCCGGGCACGGCGAGGCCGAAACGCGCGCGCAGCGCGAATGACATCTGCCTTATGTGGACGACTTGCTTCATTGAGGAAGTGATGAACGTGGCCAGACACTCCCACGTCGGTTGGCGGATTATCCGCAGCCCCCGGCAAAACTCCAAGGCCGCAAGCATGGTCTCGTCCCGGGGAAATCCCTCGTAGATCCCCTCCAAATCGTCGTCCAAGCCGAAGTATTCCGCGCACCGCCCCATGCCCCCTGCCGCCACCTCCAACCGGCCTCCTTTCTCCCTCACCACCGCCAACTCGCTCCCGATCAACCCCTCCCAAGCCCCGTCCGCCCGCTCCGTCCAATGAAATACTTGGCCGCACTCCAAAGTCGCCCGCAGATTGATCTTTTTCACCATGCTTCTGCACGCGCATCTCGCGCGTCACATCAACTTCACCGGGACAAAAAACTGCAGCACACCCGCCCCGGTCGACAACCCACGCGACGTATCGATCCCGGTGAGCAGTGCCTTGCGCACGTGCAGGTGCTGCACGTTGTCCATTCCAAGCAACACGGCAGCCAACGCGCCTAGGTCGGGCTGATGGCCCACCAGCATGAGCGAAGGAAATTTCGCGTAAGCCTTCAATTCATCCATCGCCGCCCACGGGTCCATTCCGCATTGCGCCCACGGCACCTCGATGAGCTCGGCATCGGTGAGGCTCTTCGCAACAAGCTTCGCGGTCTGCAAGGCGCGTGTCACCGGACTGGTCAAAATCACCGCCGGAGCAATCCCCTGTTTGCGGCAAAATTTCCCGACCCGCTCCGCCTGCTCCTCGCCCTT
>JBMOJP010000103.1:0-6715 GCA_049315725.1 Chthoniobacterales bacterium
TTCGAGGAGCTCACCCGGAACGATGCAATTGGAGGGCTGTGATTCCCGGGGAACGCAGGCGCCCTCGCCTGCCGTCAGCGGCGGCCTCCACCTCGTGGAGTCTGCCGGCATGGGAAGATTGGCATAACACCGCCGCGTCGTTGGTTTTCAAACTTTCAGCGCTCAACCCAAAACTCTCAGCGCCATTTCCAGACTGAGGAGACTCGCTTTGTCCCCGCCGGTCCGGTAGATTTCCGCCCATGGATTCCATCAAAGCCTACGCCGCCAGGTCGCCGGGAGCCGACCTTGAACCGTTTGAGTATCAGCCCGACCAGCTGGGTGATGAGCAGGTCGAGATCGCGGTGGATTACTGCGGAATCTGCCACTCGGACCTCTCCATGCTGGGCAACGAATGGGGCATGACCAAATTCCCGATGATTCCCGGTCATGAGGTTTCCGGCCGCGTCATCGCGGTGGGACCGCGGGCCAAGCGGGTCAAAGTCGGCGATCAAGTCGGCCTCGGCTGGTCCTCCGCCAGTTGCATGGCCTGCCCGCAGTGTCTGAGCGGCGACCACAATCTTTGCGCCAGCGGCGAGGGCACAATCGTTGGGCGGCCAGGCGGCTTTGCCGACCGGGTGCGCTGCCACTGGGCGTGGGCGGTGCCAATTCCTGCGGGGGTGGATGTAGCCAAAGCCGGCCCGCTGTTCTGCGGCGGCATCACCGTTTTCAATCCCATCGTCCAATTCGGGGTGCGCCCGACCGACCGCGTTGGCGTGATCGGCGTCGGCGGCCTCGGGCACCTGGCGCTGCAGTTTCTCAACAAGTGGGGCTGCGAAGTCACGGCCTTCAGCTCGTCGGAGGGCAAAACGGACGAACTGCGCAAGCTCGGCGCCCACCATGTGGTCAACTCCAAGGACCCCGTGCAGCTCAAGCCCCTCGCCCGTTCGTTCGACTTCCTTCTCGTCACGGTCAACGTTCCCCTCGATTGGAACGCCTACATCCAGACGCTGGCTCCGCGCGGCCGACTGCACTACGTCGGTGCCGTGCTCGAACCGCTGAACATCGGCGTGTTTCCGATCCTTGTCGGGCAGAACTCGGTTTCGGCCTCGCCCCTCGGAAGCCCGGCGACCACGGCGCAAATGCTGGATTTCTGCGCCCGCCACGATATCGCGGCCGTGACCGAAACCTTCCCCATGTCCCAAGCAAACGAAGCCATCGCGCACCTCAAGTCCGGAAAAGCCCGCTACCGCGTGGTGCTGAAAAACGATTTCTGACCATGCGCCGCTTCACTCCACTTGTGGTTTTCACGCTGCTGACCGGCGGCTGTGCCTCACCCGACGGCGAACTGGCCGCGATGGCCCGCGAGCGGCTCGCCCTCGCCCCGGATGTCGCCTGGTATAAACATTCCCGCGACCTCCCGGTCTACGATCCGGTGCGCGAGACGGGGCAACTCGCCACCTTGATCAGCGCGGGACAAAGCGCCGGACTGCCGGCCGACAAGGTCCGGCGTTTTTTCGCCGACGAGATGGAGGCCTCGCGCCGTGTGCAGTGGGAGTGGATCCACGCGTGGCGCAAAAATCTGACCCCTCCCCCGGCCGACAGCTCGCGTGATCTCGCGAGCGAACTGCGCCCGCAGATCGACGAGATCAACCGCCGCCAAATCGACGCGCTGGCCCGCGGGGCCAAGCCGCTGAGTCTGGCTCAGCTCTCCACGATGGGTGAGCGCTTCCTGCCGAAGAAATCCTTGAGCAGCCCCGCGCAATCCCCCGCCAGCACGCCTCCGGTCACCTCGCAGCGGTGATTGAGCGGCTCGCTCTGCAAGAGGTTGATCCAGCCGCCGGCCGCGCCGCCCTTGGGATCAGGACATCCGAAAACGACCCTGCGCAACCGGGCCAGCACAATCGCGCCCGCGCACATCGGGCACGGCTCCTTCGTCACATAAAGATCGCATTCCCCCAGACGCCAATCGCCGACTGCGGCCTCGGCCTGCGTGATGGCCAGCATCTCCGCATGGGCCGTCGCGTCCTTGAGCATTTCCACCTGGTTCCAGGCTCGGGCGATGATTTGGCCGTTCCGCACGATGACCGCCCCGATCGGCACCTCGTCCGCCTGCCCGGCCCGGCGGGCGCAGCGCAGGGCGGACTGCATGTAGAAAACGTCCGGCTGCCAGTCGAATCCTTGGATTTCCGCCTCGCTCATCCTAACCTCCGGTTATGCAGACGCTGATTGCCCCCTCCATCCTCGCCAGCGATTTCGCCTGTCTTGGCCGCGAGGTCGAGGACGTGACGGCGGCCGGGGCGGATTGGATCCATTGCGATGTGATGGACGGGCATTTCGTGGACAACATCTCGTTCGGCTCGGCCTTTGTCGAGGCGGCGGCACGCCACACCAGTCTGCCGCTGGATGTCCATTTGATGATCTCCAACCCAGACCGCTATCTCGACCGCTACCTGCCGGTCGCGGCCTCGGTCAACATTCACCTCGAAGCCGAAGCAGATGTGCCGGAAACCCTCGCCCGTATCCGTTCCGCCGGACGCCGGGCCGGGCTGGCCGTGAACCCGCACACGCCGGCGGAATCCGTTCGGCCGTATCTCGGCCAATTCGACATTCTACTCATCATGACGGTCGAACCTGGTTTCGGCGGCCAGCCGTTTCTTGAGGCCATGCTGCCCAAGATTGTCGCGGCTGATGCGATGCGCCGCGACGCAGGCTTGGATTTTCTCATCACCGTGGACGGGGGGATCAACGTGCGAACGGCGAAGTTATGCCGCGAAGCAGGGGCGAATGTCCTTGTCGCGGGCACGTCGGTTTTCCGCGCACCGGACCGTCGGGCCGAGATCGCCGCGCTACGTTGACCGCCCGGGTCTATTGGGATGAACGGGCGGGCGCGGCCTGGCCTTGAACGATCGCGAGAACTTCGGCGGCGAGAAAAAGCGAGCCGGTGACCAGCACAGGGGCGTCCGGGAAAGACGCCGCGGCCAGCGCCGGGCTGACCTCCGAGCGGTGAATCACGGGGAAGCCGGCTTGGGCGGCCAGAGCGGCCAGTTCTTCGAGCGCGCAACTCCGCTCGCTGCGCACGGGCACAAGCCAAACCTCGTCGGCCAAACCGCGCAAAAGGGCGAGAATGGTCGCGACATCCTTGTCCTTCATCGCGCCGAAGACCAGTCGGGCGCGGACCGGGCCAAACATTTCCCGCCACGTCGCAACCAGGGCGCGCACAGCCGGTTCGTTGTGCGCGCCGTCCACGACCAACCCCGCACCGACCCGCTGAAAGCGCGCCGGCCATTGCACGCCGGCGAGGCCGGCCCGGCGGTCCTCTTCCCCGCCGGCGAGGCCGGCCGCGTCGAGCGCGGCCAAGGCCAGCGCGGCATTCCAGCGCTGATGTTCGCCCGGCAGGGCGATGGAGTCCATGCAGGGAGCGGCGACAAAGGACAACGGCGCGCCAACCTCGGCCGCTTTTTCCTCGAGAACGACGCGCGCCTCCGCCTCCTGCGGAGCAGACACGGCCGGAACACCCGGCTTGAAAATTCCGGCCTTTTCCCCCGCGATGCTGGCCAGGTCCGGGCCGAGCCATTCGCGATGATCGAGTCCGATCGGCGTGATGATGGAAGCGAGGGGCCGGACGACGTTGGTCGCATCGAGTCGACCGCCCATGCCCGTTTCCCACACCACGAGGTCGGCTTTTTCCTGCGCGAACCACCACGCGGCCAGCACGGTGACAATTTCAAAAAATGTCGGCGCGTGTTCCCAGCCCTCCGCCGCCCGGCGCAGCCTGGTCAAGCCGTCGGCCACGGCTTCCTCGGGAATGAGCTCCCCGTCCAGGCGGATGCGCTCGCGAAAATCCATCAGGTGCGGCGAGGTGTAGAGACCGCTGCGGACCCCGTGGGCGCGCAGGATGGCATCGAGCATGGCGCAGGTGCTCCCCTTGCCGTTGGTCCCGGCCACATGGAGAAAGCGAAGCTGCTCGTGCGGCTGACCGACGGCCGCCAGCAGGAGGTGGGTTTTTTCCAGACCCAGCTTGATGCCGAAGGTCTGCGTGCGGAAAAGCCACGCGAGCGCCTCGCTGTAGTTCACTTTTTGCGGCTGAAAAACTCGAATAGTTCCGTGAGCACCGGGCGCAGGCGGGCGCGCGGAACAATCATGTCAACCAGCCCGTGGTCCTGCAAAAACTCGGCCGTCTGGAATCCCTTGGGCAATTCCTGGTGGGTTGTCTCGCGGATGACGCGCGGCCCGGCGAAACCGATCATGCACTTGGGTTCGGCCATGATGATGTCACCGAGGGAGGCATAACTGGCCATGACCCCGGCGGTGGTCGGGTTGGTCAGGACGGAAATGTAGGGCAACCGGGCCTCGGCGTGGCGGGCCAGCGCTCCGCTGGTCTTGGCCATCTGCATGAGGCTGAGCATGCCTTCATACATGCGCGCGCCGCCCGAGGCGGAGACGATGACAACCGGACGCTTCTTTTTCGTCGCACGTTCGATCGTGCGGGTGATCTTTTCCCCCACGACCGAGCCCATAGTGGCGGCGATGAAATTAAAGTCCATCACGGCGAGGGCGACCGCATGCCCGGAGATCGCGGCATCGCCGGTGATGACCGCATCCTTCAGGCCCGTTTTCTTGCGGTAGGTCGCGAGGCGCTCCTCGTAGGTGGCCACGCCGCGGAAACGCAGGGAGTCGATCGAAAGCATGTCCGCATCCATTTCCTTGAAGGTGCCGGGATCGACCAAGCTCTCGATCCGCTCGGCCGAGCCGAGGGTCATGTGGTGCTGGCATTTCGGGCAAACCTGAAGGTTCTGCGCCAATTCGATCTGGTGGATGACTTCGCCGCACTCCGGACATTTGGTCCAGAGCCCCTCGGGCATGCTGCTTTTCGCCTTCGTCCGGAAGGTCAGCGCGGGTTTTTGAAAAATTCCCATCGCCCTTTTCTAGCCGCGAGCCACGGTAATGACAACCACGACAGCAGCCCCCGCCGCGAGGAGCGCATGGGCACAGGCGTCGGCCGTGGACCCGGTGGTCAGCACGTCGTCCACCACGGCTAAATTACGCCCGGACACCGCCGCACCGGGTTTGACGGCAAAGGCCCCGGCCAGATTGTCGAAGCGTTCCTCGCGATGAAAATTCGTCTGCGTGTGGGTGTAGCGAATCCGCCGCAGGACATCCCTCACCGGCAGCCCCAGTCGCGGGCCCGCCAAATCGGCCAGCACTTCCGACTGGTTGAACTCACGCTCACGGCGCCGGACCGGATGGAGCGGAACAGGGACGATGCCGTCCAGACCGACTGAGCGGACCCGCGGATCGCGGAAGCTGCGGCAGAGCATGCGGGCCAAGTGATGACGGAGGTGCAAACGGTGCTGGTATTTGAACTGGTGGATCAGTTCGCGCACGGGTCCGCGACTGCGATAGGCCGCGGTGGCAAATTCGAAGGCCAGCTCGCGGTCGCCGCAATTCATGCAGCGGAAGGTCGAGGTGATGGCCCCGCCGTAGGGCTGGCTGCACACGGTGCAACGCGCCCCGGTCAAGCGCGGGCAGGCCCGGCGACACTCCCGGCAGAGCACCCCGACCCGCCGGGCCAGCGCGCGTGAACACACCGCGCAATGCGGCGGGTAGAGCAGTCCTTGGGCCGCCTCAAAAATCTCTGCCGGCGTGCGGGCGGAAAACATAACGCAAGTAGAGGTCGACGAGAAAGGCGGTCAGGATGAGCGCCGCAAGCGGGAGCAGCCCGGTCGGCACCGCGCCGCTGACCACATTGGGACCGGCCCACGGCAGCAGGGATGATGCGTCCTCCGGCGCCGGGCGCAAAAACAGATTCGACGTCTGCTGGGCCAGGACCCAACCCGCATGGAGACCGATGGGGAGCCAGAGCGAATGCGTCCGCACCGACGCCTTCCCCAGAATCCAACCAGCCACGAAAAGACTGGCCAGGCCAAAAAACAGCAGCCAGCCATCCGGCAGACCCGGCGCGAAGTTCGTCGCCTCAACCAACCCGCTCCACCACCGCACGGCGTCCGGTGCGAGGGCCGACTTGGCCGGTTTGAGAAAATGCACCACCGCGAAAAAAAGCGTGGTCACCGCGATCGCGCCCGTCCGCGGGAGCGTCCACAAACAGATGCCCAAAACAACGCCGCGAAAAACTGTCTCCTCGACGATCGAGACGACGATGGCGGTCGGAATGATTCGCCCCAGCCCGGTCCAGTCCGCCTCGGGACGAAAGACAAACATGCCACCCAGCAAGTAGATGGCCGTGAGCAGGGCGACGATCCCGGCTGAGAGCACAAACCCGACCACCACGTCGGCCACGGCCAGCGGGTTGGTCCGCAGGTTCAGCTCCGCGCGGCTGCGCAGGCCGATCCACCGCAGCGCGGGCCAGAGCAGGACAATGGTGCTGACCTGCAGGCAACGCGAGAGGACCCGGTGAAAGGGAAACCCGGCCAACCAGGTCGAAGTGCCCGACGAAGCAAGGGCCTGCCCGGCCCAAAAAATCGGCGGGGCAACAAGAGCCCCAAGACCAAGGGCCACCACGAGGTAGAGGAATATTTTGAGAAAAGCCGGCATGCCGGGATTCGCAGCGCCCAAAGGTGCAGCGCCTCCGCGCGCTAAAGCATCCCGAACATCCGCCCGGCGCAAGCTTTTAAGTCCGCGGATTGGCGGAGGGAAGGACACCGGGGGACCGCGGCAAGGACGAGCAGACTACCGTTGCTGCATTCCTGCCCTGGCGGGGTTCGTCAGTCGGACCTCC
>JBMOJP010000027.1:0-27447 GCA_049315725.1 Chthoniobacterales bacterium
TCCGTAGTCAGATGCTCTATCCAATTGAGCTATGGCCGCGAGAGACAGTGAAATTAGCGAAGGGGCTTGCTGAGGTCAAATCCGTTTAGGCGTCGCGGGCCGTCAATGACCGCCGCCACGCATGGCGATCTCCCCGGGTTCCGCTCTGTCCTCGCGCAGCAGAGCCCAAAGAACAGCCGAGATGGCGAGGGACGCGGCGCAGATGATGAAGACGAGGCTCTTGTCGGCAGCGTCGTCGACGAAGCTGCCGATTCCGACGCTGACTAGGATTTGCGGGATGACGACGGAGAGGTTGAAGAGGCCCATGAAGAGGCCCATGCGTGTCTTATCCACGCTGTCGCTCATGATGGCGAAGGGCAGGCTGACGACCGACGCCCAGCCGATGCCGACGACGGCCATGAGGGCGTAGAGGCGTAGAATCGGTAGTCCTGTCCCGAAGTAGGCCAGCGCGCCGTAGCCCATTGCCATTATGAAAATGCAGACGGTGTGAGTGCGAACAAGACCAATTTTCTTCGCGAGAGGATTCAAGACTAGCACGGGCAAGACGAAACCCACGGTTTGCATGATTCCAAACGAGATGCTGATTATCTTGCCTAGCGTCTTTCCCTCGTCGTCGCCCAGATCCATGCGGCCCCCAAAAAACGCATGGCGGGCATAGGCAAAAAGGAAAACGAACATGGTCTGCACGCCCAGCCAGGTGAAGGCGTGGGCCAAGTAAATATGGAGCAGACGCGGGAGTTTTGTTGTTCCCTGGCCGGCCTTAAGTTCCGTCGGCGACGCGTGCGAGGCAGTTGTGCCAAGTTCGCGCGGTTCCTTGAGGAGGAATGCGGGCACGACGTTCAGAACCAGCACCAACGCGACACCGATATAGATCAGCGCGTAATTGCCTGCTGCTGCTCCGATCACGCTCGCAAGCACGCCAAAGAAGCCCGATACAGTTTGCATCCAAGCAAAGCCTTTGGTGCGTGCTTCGCCTTCGGGAGTCAGATCTGCGATGATCGATCGTGTCGGATTGAACCCGACGTTGATGGCAAGATCGAGAGTCAGGGCAACGACGATCGCTGTTGCGAGAATGCCCAGCCCGGTAAACAGACTGACCTCCGCCAAAAAGGGCAGCGCCAACAGCATGAGCGAGGCGGTGACGCCCCCGATGAGAATGAAGGGGCGCCGCCGCCCGCCCCAGAACCAAACCTTATCGCTAATGAGACCAACGATCGGTTGAGCAAGCAAACCTGCGAGGGGTCCTGCCAACCACACGTATCCCACGTGCTCGATCGACAGCTTGTATTTCTCGCTCAGAATCCAACTGAGGGCATTTATTTGCACGCACAGCGCGAAGCCCATCGCAGTGGAGGGCAGGCTGAGCAGGGCGTAGAACGGGTTGGTTAGTTTCTGCTGATTCGACATGGGGGGGATTTCGTGGGGGATGAAACAGGACCGTCCGAGGCTAGGCGGATTTCTTCGACTCGTCGATCAACTGCCAGAATTCGCGGTGTCCAGCCAGGTCTTCGTCCTCACCCATGGGTAGGCTGGTGCGGAAGAGGAAATCGCGGATGGTGTTCTTGCTTAAAACACGCCGGACAAGCAGCCCACCGTCCTGGGCCTCAAAGTAAATCCGGTAGTCACCGGCGCGGTAGCGGTAGAGGGTGCGGTGGTCGCGTTCCACTTTGCCGAAGCGCTTGGGATCGAGTTTTTCCAGATCATCGGGCATGACATGGAACTCACCGAGGATCTCCAACTGGAGGAGCTTGGGCAGGGCGGCCATTTCCGCCGCGCTGAGGTCGTTGAAGATGATCTGGATCATGGAAGACAAAACCTTGCGCTGATCAGGCGGCGAAGAAAAGCAGGGAGACCACCACGAGAAGCGCCCCGTAGGCCACCCCGGCCCACGCTACGGCCGGATAACGCCAGGGTTCGGCCCGGACCCAATCCAGAAGATCGCGAAGGAGGTAAGGCGCGCCGACCAGCACAAGGCCGCCGACGGCCCAGAGATAGGCGAGGAGCACAAGCAGGATCCGGCTTTGCTCCGGGCGCAGGAAGGCCGCATCAAGCAGCGGCTCCGCGGCAAGCAAAGCGAGGATGCCGAGGGCACGCACGGCGAGAAACTCCTCGGCGAAGAGGGGAACCAGAATGGCCCCGGCCAGGACCGCCCCGCAGATCATGGTTCGGTTGGGCGTGAATTCCCCGAGATCCATCGTGGCCGCCATCCAGAAAGCCCAGGCCGCGGCGATGGTGCAGAGCACGATGCCGACCGCACGCGACCGCGGGAAATCCGCCAGCCAAGGCCGAACCCGCTCGGCGGCGAAAAGGGCGAACAGGTGGCTGAGAAGCAAGATCAGACCAACCGCCAGACCGACGGTGCGAAGGGAGAAATCGTAAATCATGGAAAACCGACCGTCACTTTCAACACGTTCCCGGCCCGCTTGACAAGCGTGGGGCGAGGAGGGCAGGTCTCAGTCCCGCGCCCGATGGGCGGCCTCGGCCAGGGGACGGACGAAATCCACCACGCGGGCGACGAAGTCCGGGGCGGCGCCGTGTTCTTCCATGCGCCGCACGATGGCGCTGCCTACGACGACAGCATCGGCGTCGCGGGCCACCTCCGCAGATTGCGCCGCTGACGAAATCCCAAAGCCGACGGCGATGGGCAGGTCGGTGTGCTTTTTGATCTCGGCCACCTGCGCAGCGATGGACGAAGAGACCTGGGTTTGCTCGCCGGTAACGCCTTCACGCGAGACGTAGTAGATGAATCCCTCGGCCGCCCGGGCGATCCGCTCCATGCGGGCCGGGGGCGTGGTTGGTGCGATGAGGCGGATGGCTCTCATCGCGTGGCGGCCGGCCAGTTCGCGGTTCGCGTCAATCTCCTCGGGCGGCAGGTCAAGAATGAGGATGCCATCCACGCCGGCCGCCGCCGCCTCCTCGTGGAATTTGGCAAAGCCGTGGATGTAGACCGGGTTGAGGTAGGTGTAGAGGATGAGGGGGACTTCGGATGCGCGGCGGATGGCGCGGACGGCGTCGAACACTTTGCTGATGGTTGCTCCAGCGAGGAGGGCGCGCTGGGCCCCGAGTTGGTTGACCACCCCATCGGCCAGCGGATCGGAAAAGGGCACGCCCAACTCAACAAAGTCCACCCCGGCCTCGGCCAAGGCGGGCACCAGGCGCACCGTGGCCTCCATCTCAGGATCTCCCGCGGTGATGTAGGCCATGAAACCAGAACGTCCGAGGGAGAGGAGTTCGGCAAACTTTGCGTCGATGCGATTGGACATGAACCTTTCTTTGTAGGCGGTGGGGAGGGTAGTTCCAAGATTTTGCGCGCGTCGGCGCGGGGCCGCCCTGCTACGGTTGGCAACTCGATGGCGGAATTTTCGGAGAAATGGCTGGCGGCGATCGCGGGCTGGCCGGTGGTGCACGAGGCGCGCAAGTTGCTCGGCGGTGGCCGCGTGGTGCGCGCTTCCTTCGCGCCACCCCTGTTGAGCGGGGTCGTGCGCGAAGGCAACCGCACCTATGCCACGGGACTGCGCATTCTCTCCGGCTCGGAGGTGGAGAACATCTGCCAATGCCGGACCGCGCGGACCGAGGGCAAGGTCTGCCCACACGCGGTGGCCGCGGCCCTGTTTGTCCTCGCCGGGAGCACGGCGGGCGAGGGGACAAAAGGCACAACAGCAGCCACCAAACCCCGCCCGGGTGGGGCCACGCCTGCCGGGGAAGTTTGCGTGACCCTGGAGGGCTCGCTGCAGGGCGTGGAAGCGGAGATCCAAGCCGAGAACGAAACACTCCGGGCACAGGCCCGGAAGATCCTCGAGCGCGAGGGGTTTGTGGCCCGCGCCGGTCGGCTCACTTTGACCGGCCGCGAGGCGGTTCTGCGGTTCCTGGCCGAGGGCGCACGGGAGTTGCCCGTGACATGGCGCCTTGAATCAGGCCCAAGATTTCATCCGTTCCGGGAGGCTTTGGTGCCGGTGGAACTGCGGGGCACGCTCACGGCTGACGGCGCAGATGGGTGGTTTCGGTTGCACTGTGAGCTGGCCGCAGGTGGGCAGAGATTACCGTGGGAGGAAGTGAGAAGAGCTGCGGCGGCTGGGCGAGCGACCGTGGCTTTGCCTGATGGGCGATTGGCTTTGGTCAATCGGAGGACGTGGGGCGATTTCGAAGAGACACTCTCCGGCGCCGGAGTGCGCAGCGAGGGTGGGGCCCAGTGGCGCGTTCCGGTCGGTCAGGCGGAGTTTGTGCGCGAAAGCCTGGCTGCGTGGCAGGGCGAAACCGCACCGCCGGCCAGCCGAAAAGTCATTCCCCTCGGCGCGTTGGAAGCGATTTTGCGCCCCTACCAAAAGGATGGCGTTTTCTGGATGGCCGATCGCGCCGCCAGCCTCGGGGGTGCGATCCTGGCCGACGACATGGGTCTGGGAAAAACCCTCCAGGCCCTCGCGCTCATGCGTCATCTCGGCGGGCCTTGCCTGGTCGTTTGTCCAGCCTCGCTCGTCTTCAACTGGGCAGCCGAAGCGGCGCAATTCTGGCCGTCTGCGCAGGTCGTTCGTTGGGCCGGAGCGGCCCGGCGGGGAAGGTCGGAAGCGTTGGCCAGGGCGGACCTGGTGATTACCAACTACGCCTTGCTCCGCACGGATCTCGAGGTTATCTCCGCGATCCCATGGACTGCCGTGGTGCTCGACGAAGCCCAACACATCAAGAATCCGGACAGCCAGAATGCCGCGGCGGCGGCGGCCGTGAGGGGGCGCTTCCGGTTGGCCTTGACCGGAACGCCGCTGGAAAACTCGGTCCGCGATCTTTGGTCGCTGGGGCAATTTGCCGCACCTGGATACCTCGGCACGGCGGCCGATTTCGAGCAACGCTATGCCAAACCTCTCGAAACTTCCGGCGAGCCGGATGTCCGGCGTCGGTTGCGAAGGAAAATTCATCCGCTGATTCTCCGGCGAACCAAGGCAGAGGTGTTGCCGGAGTTGCCGCCCAAGGTTTCGTTCTCCGCCTGGTGCGAAATGGCCGAGGACCAACGCGAAATCTACCAGCGCTGTCAGCGCGTGGGTTGGCAGGAAATCGAAACTCTCGAGGCCCGCGGGCCGAGCGGGCCCCGCAAAATGGCCATGCTCACGCTGCTCCTCAGACTGCGGCAGGCGTGCTGTGATACGCGCTTGTTGCCGGGAATGGAGGATAGGCCGATCTCGTCGGCGAAGGTCGAAATGCTGCGCGAGCTCTTGGCTGAAGCCGTGGACACAGGACACCGCACACTCGTTTTCAGCCAGTTTGCCTCCATGCTGCGGCTGCTGCGGGACGAAGCCGCGCGCTGGGATCTCAAGTCCTGCTATCTCGACGGACAGACCAAGGACCGTGAAGCGGAGGTTCGACGCTTCAAACAAGACCGCGAGTTCCAGGTGTTCTTCATCAGCCTCAAAGCCGGCGGCTCCGGACTCAATCTTGCGGAAGCCGACCAGGTCATTCATTTCGATCCTTGGTGGAATCCGGCCGTGGAAGACCAGGCGACGGACCGGGTGCACCGAATCGGCCAGACCAAAGCCGTGCTGAGCCGAAGATTGGTCGTGGCGGGCACGGTGGAAGAAAAGGTCGTGCAACTGCAGCAAAGAAAGCGCGAGTGGGCCCAGGAGTTTCTCGAATCCGACGACACGGCCAGCGGAGCGGGCGGCGGGAGCGGGCTGACCGAGGACGAGCTTGTGACGCTGATCAAACCCGGATAGGCCGCGGTGAATCAGCTCGCCAGACCTCGGGGCGGTGTGAACAACTTGCAGGTGCTGCGCGCTTGGGTTCGTTGCGGCAGAATAATGAACAAGTTACTCACAAAGCCGGAAAGCCCAGTCCGTCAGCCAGTAACTTATAAGTGGAGACAATATATGTCATGTATAATGCCTAACACTGTTCCGGCCACACCATGAGACCGCCAACGACCGTTTCCCCGGAAAAATCCGCCGCGCTGGCCGACCTCGCTCGATCCGGCCGGCGCCGGGCCGCGCTGCAGTTTGGCTACGTGCTGGTCTTTGCCGGCTTGGCCTTGGTGCCGAACTTGCTGACGCGGCCGAGTTTGCTGCTGCTGGTCTGTGCCGCGCTCGCGCTTTGTTGGCTCCTCGGCTGTCTCGGCGTGGCGCGCGGACTGCGCCACACGGACGAACTGATGCTCTGCGGTTGCACGGCTCCGCTTCTGCTTGGTGTCGCTCAATTGGTCTACCGGCTCGACTTCATCTGGACCCACGGCGGCCTGACCCACCCCGAGATTGCGGAGTCCTCGGCTGCGGCTTTTGCGGCGGTTTGGGCGGTCGAACTTTTCGCCGTCCTGCTGCCGGGGCTTTGTTTTCTTTACCTTAACGCCCGATCGCTGACCCCTCCACTCCCGCCGGCGCCCGGCGTAATGCGGCCTTCATCACGCAAGAGGCGCACGTAATCCGCCACAGCCTCCGGCCAGCTACGCATGGGCTGGCCGAGAAGCGCCTCCAAGCGGCCGCAGGCCAGAACCGTGTAGATCGGGCGCCGGGCTTTCATCACCGCGAGGTCCGACAATTTGATCGGCTCCACCACCGGCGCTCGAATCGGCACGCCCAAGCGGATGGCGGCATCAATTCCGGCCTGCGCCCACTCCTGCCACGAACAGACGCCGCGGTTGCAGAGGTGATAAATTCCGCCAACCGCCTCGTCCGCCAACAACCCCGCCAAGGCGGCCGCAGCATCCAGAGTGTAGGTCGGCGAGGAAAATTTGTCGGCCACAGCCCTGACCGTCTCGCCGCGCATGGCGGTATGCAGTGCCTTGTCGATAAAGCTGTCCCGATCCGGCCCAAAAACCCACGCCACACGCACTACGGCATGCCGCGGGTCGGCTTCCATGACGTTCTCCTCGCCCCGACGTTTGGTTTCGCCATACCAGGAGAGCGGTCGCGGAACATCCTGCTCGTTATAGGGTTCGTTGTTTTCGCCGGAGAAAACGTAATCCGTGCTCACGTGGATGAGACGCGCGCCGAGGCTTGAGCATACTTGGCCTAAAACGCCCGGGGCCACCGCGTTGACCGTTTCGGCCAATTCGCGCTCAGTCTCGCAGGCATCCACATTGGTCATTGCGGCGCAATTGATGACAACCTCCGGATCGGCGGCGCGCAGAAGTTCGGCCAATTGTTCAGGCCGTCCCAGGTCAGCCTCTTTCCGCCCCAGAGCCTGCACCGCATGGTCGCGACCATACGCATGGGTCAGCCTAGCCCCCAGCCTGCCGCCCGCCCCGAGAATGAGAATCTTTCGCCTTTGCAATCTCGACAAGGATACCCCACTTACCCCCGCCAAGTCACGCGGACCCGGCGGAAAAAGCACCGAGGAGGAGCGCGTGCATTTCCTCTTCCAAGACATCGAACTGACGCTCCTCGGCCCGGATTTTCATGAACCACTCCATGCTCTCGTGCATCAGGCGCAAGCCGAGCACGGTGCAGAAGGCGCAGTAGAAGCGGGCATGAATCTGCTCCGCTTTGAGGTGAGGCAGGGTTTTTCGCAACTCCTGATGATAACACTCCAGCACCTCTTGATAAAAAACCCGGTGCAATTGCGAAAAACGCTCGGGGTCGTCGATCATCATTTGCGCGACGAGGCGGACCATGATGGCACGATTGTTGCGGCCCTGCCGAAGAGCTTTGAACATCGGGTCGATCAGCGCGCAGACCAGGTCGCGAAGCGGAATCGCCTCCTCCCCGTGGTGGGCACGCAGTTTGGCCAAGCGCTCGAGACGCTCGGCATTGATCGGGGTCAAGCGGCGGTCGGCCAGCGCGTGGATCAGCTTGTCTTTCGATCCGAAGTGGTAATTCACCGCGGCCAGATTGACCCCGGCCAGCAGCGTGACATCGCGGAGCGACATCCCGTGAAAGCCGCTGGCGGCATAAATACGCTCGGCGGCGCGCAAAATTCGCTCACGGGTTGATTCGGCTGAGGCTTTGGGCATACGAACGTTTAAAACTACCGGCGTAATCGGTAACGGAACTTCGGGCTGGGTCAAGCGCAGGGTTTATGCCCCCGCCCGCGAAAGGTCTGGAGGTCGGAAGACCGCGGCGTAAATTGGCGGGGTGACCGACTCGCCTGCGCCCTCCGATGTTGCCGCCCTGCGTCGCGAATACACGCAGGCCGGCCTGCGCCAGGCCGATCTCGATCCCGACCCCATGGGACAATTTCGCCGGTGGTTTGGCGAGGCGGCGGCCGCCGGCCTCATCGAGCCCAACGCGATGGTCCTTGGCACGACCAACGGCGAGCGCCCCAGTTCGCGCACGGTCCTGCTGAAGGCTTATGACGAACGCGGTTTCGTCTTTTTCACCAACTATGAGAGCCGCAAGTCCCGTGACATCGAAGCGAATCCGCAGGTCAGCCTGCTCTTCCCCTGGTATCCCCTCGAACGCCAGGTCGGAATTCTGGGGCGGGCCGAGCGGATCAGCGTGGCCGAGTCCCTCGCCTACTTTGCCTCGCGCCCGCACGGTAGCCGCGTCGGAGCGTGGGTTTCGCAGCAGAGCACCGTGATCGGCTCGCGCCAATTGCTGGAAATGAAGTGGGAGGAGATGAAGCGCAGGTTTGCGCAGGGTGAGGTTCCCCTCCCCTCCTTCTGGGGCGGATTTCGCGTTGTTCCGACAGAAATCGAGTTCTGGCAGGGGCGGGAGAACCGGCTGCACGACCGCTTTCGCTATGCTCGCGCCGACGCCAGCGCATGGCGTTGCGAGCGACTCGCTCCTTGAGGCGAAATCTCGACGGGCTCCCCGCGGGGTCGTAGGGTGAATGGTTCCAATATGGCGAAAAGCACAGCACCTCTCGGCAATATGGTCATCGCACAAAGCGGCGGCCCCACCATGGTCATCAATCAAAGCCTCATCGGGGCAGTCCTCGAGGCGAAGAAGCACAAGCAGATCAAGAGTATCTACGGCTCGCTCCACGGTATCGCCGGAATTCTCGGTGAGAACTTCATCGACCTCCGCAAGGAGGATGCCGCCACGCTCGAGCGCGTGGCCCAGACGCCCTCATCCGGACTGGGTTCGGTGCGCAAGAAGCCGACCAAGGACGACTGCGCGGCCATCTCCCGCGTGCTTCACCGTTATGGCGTCCGCTACTTTTT
Source organism: Chthoniobacterales bacterium (assembly GCA_049315725.1). Classification (GTDB taxonomy): domain Bacteria; phylum Verrucomicrobiota; class Verrucomicrobiia; order Chthoniobacterales; family JACTMZ01; genus JACTMZ01. The sequence goes on from JBMOJP010000027.1 coordinate 9,080, forward strand.
CTACATCGGCGGCAACGACTCGGCTGAGACCACGCACATCATCAACGAGGCGGCCCGCGCGGCCGGTGACGACCTCCGCTGTTTCCACATTCCCAAGACGATCGACAACGATCTGCGCGAAAACGACCACACGCCGGGTTTCGCCAGCGGCGCCCGCTTCGTCGCCGAAGCCTTCATGGGCGACAACCTCGACAACCGCGCCCTCCCCGGGGTGAAGATCAACGTCATCATGGGGCGCCACGCCGGCTTTCTCACCGCGGCCGCGGCCCTGGCCCGGGTTTATCCGGAAGACGGCCCGCACCTCGTCTATCTGCCCGAGCGTCCGTTTGACGAAAGCCGCTTCGCCCGCGACGTCGAGTCTGTCTATCGCAAGCTCGGCCGCTGCGTCGTCGCGGTCTCCGAGGGTATCTGCGATCGGAACGGCACGGCCATCGCGGCCAAGCTGAGCAAGGAGGTGGACTCCCACGGCAATGTGCAGCTCAGCGGCTCCGGCGCGCTGGGCGACATGCTCGCCGGCGTGATCAAGGCCAAGACGAAGATTTCCCGCGTTCGCGCCGACACCTTCGGCTACCTCCAGCGCTCGTTCCCCGGGATCGCTTCATCCGTGGATGCAGTCGAAGCGCGAACCGTCGGCAGCCTCGCCGTGCGCCACGCCGTGGCCGGAGTGAAGCAGAGCGGCTCCGTCACCATCGGTCGCAAGCCGGGCCCGAAATACGCCCCCGCTTACGGGTTGGTCGAACTGCGGAAAGTCTCCAAAGAAACGCGCCACATGCCGGACAAGTTCATCAACAAAGCGGGCAATGACGTGACCGCCGCCTTCATCACCTACGCCAAACCGCTGCTCGGCCAACTCCCCGAGATCGGCCGCTTCAAGGGCGTGCCGGTCAAGAAGGCGAAGTAAGGCGCGCTGCGCACGTTACTGTTTCTGCAGGATGGCCGCGCTGCGGGCGGCGAGAGAGAACCTGGTTTTGCCCTCCTCCCCCGTCTCGGGCCGAACTCGGCCCAAGCGATCCTTCCACTGGCCGGCCAGCTCGATCTCGACGGTCTGGGGTGCGGCTGAGTTGTTGAACAAAACCACCACCTCCTGCGGACCGACTTCGCGGCGGAAGCCGTAAACCTGGCGCACGTCATCGGTCACAAGGGTCTCGAATGATCCCGTGCGCAAGGCGGGTAACTCGCTCCGCAGACCGATGAGCTTTTTGTAGTGGGCCCGCAGGTCGTGGTTGACCTCAACCTTATCGGGTTGCGCCTTCTTCGACCCGTCCGGGAGAGTGACCTCGTTCGCATAGACCATGTCGTCCCAAACCATCGGCTTGCGGCAATCCGGGTCATTGGCCCCCCACATGCCAACCTCGTCGCCGTAGTAGATCATCGGGGCACCGACATAGGTCATTTGCATCACGGCAATCAACTTCTGCGCCTCCAATTCCTCCGGCGTGGGTTTGCGTGGATCGTAGCGTCCGCTTTGCACCTGGGAGAACGCGAAGTAAGTCCCCCAATCGCTGGCGGATTCTTTGTCCCGATTGACGATGTGCGAGCCGATGCGGTCGGTGTCGTGGCTGCCGAAGAGATTCTGCTGCACCTCGGCTACACCAGGCGGAAAAGCGTCACGCAGTTCCCGCAAGCGGCGGTCGAACTCGCTCACGGTGATGCGCGTCTGCTCAGCGGCGAAGAAATCCGAGCACGCGAAAGCAAAGTTGTAGTTCATGACCGCGTCGAACTCGTCGCCCTCCAGGTAAGGTTTGAGCTTCGGCACAGGATCGATCAGCTCGGCCGTGACATAGGCCTCGGGGTTGATGCCTTTGACCAACTTGCGCCACTTCTTCCAGAACGGATGGGCCACGCAGAACGCGACATCAAGGCGCCAGCCATCGATCCCGTCGGATGGGTTGCCGTCCCCATTCGGATCCATCCACCGCCGCGTTGCGGCAAAAATGTAATCGCGCGGACCGGCGACGATGCCATCGGCATCCTCGCGGAACTCGGGCAGCGTCTTGTGACCGAACCACCCCTCGAAATCAAATGACGTGCCGTGCGCCTCATCCCGCCAGGATTTGACCGAAAACCAATTGGCGTAGGCGGATTTCTGCTGGTTCTTGACCGCATCCTGAAAGGCCCAACTGCGCTGCCCCATGTGGTTGAAGACCCCGTCGAAAATCACACGGAGGCCGCGCGTGTGCGCCTTTTCGATCAGTTCAAGCGCCAGCTTGTCTGCTGCGGTCCAGACCCAGGTGGTGGGATCTCCCGGGGTCTCCGAGGCCATCAGCCTCCGGTCCCCCGCGGGGTCGGGGCCGAAGTTGGGATCGATGTGGTGGTAGCTGATCGCGTCATATTTGTGGGACGACGGCGAGTCGAGGACGGGGTTGAGATAGATGGCGTTGATGCCGAGGTCTTGCAGGTAGTCGAGTTGGTCGAGCACGCCCTGCAGGTCCCCGCCGTAACGACGACGTTGGATGATCTCGTGGAAGGGGCGCTGGTCCGTTTGCTCCCAACCCTGGCGCCCATACCAATCTGAGGTCCAAGGGTGGATGTGCCACGGCCAATCTGGCTCGTCCGGAAAGGCCCCCGCGATATCATCGCGGGTTGGATTGTTCTTCCGATCCCCGTTGCGAAAACGTTCGGGAAAGATTTGATACCAAACAGCGTGCTTGGCCCAGACCGGGACAAATTCCGACGGATTCGCCCCGTCCATCTCCGGCGCCGCCTGGGACCATGACGCGACGCACCAGCCGCAAGCCAGGGTCAGCAACGCCAGCTTGTTCAAGACCTGGCGCGGAGTTCCTGGGCCGCTGCGACGAGCGCATCGGTGCTGATCCCGAGTTCCTTCATGACCGCGCCGCCCGGGGCACTCAAGCCGAAGCGGTCAATAGCCAGCACGGTGCCGGTGCGTCCGACATAGCGGAACCACGGCTGGCTGACGCCCGCCTCGATGGAGATCCGAAGGTCGCACTTCGCGGGCAAAACGGCTTCGCGGTAGGCGGCGTCCTGACGGTCGAAGCGCTCGAAGCAAGGGAGTGAAACGACCCGCACGGCCGGCCCGAGTTTTGCGGCGGCCTCCATGGCCAGATGCAATTCGCTCCCAGTGGAGAGGAGAATTAGCTCGAGCGCTGCGGTCTCGCGGCGGGCCACATAGCCGCCACGCAGAACCCCGGTCCGGGCTTCGTCCTCGGGAATTTCCCGGAGCGTAGGCAGGGTTTGTCGGCTCAGCGCCAGTAAGGTCGGACCGTCCATGCGCTCGAAGGCCGCAGCAAAGGCCCCGGCGGTTTCTGCCGGGGTGGCCGGGCGAATCACATCAAGATTTGGAATCGCACGCAGTGCCGCCACGCTCTCGACCGGTTGGTGGGTCGGGCCGTCCTCGCCCACCCCGACCGAGTCGTGAGTGAAGATGTAGACCACGGGCAGATGGGACAGCGCGGCGATGCGGATCGAGGGACGTGCGTAATCGCTGAAGACGAGAAAGGTCGCACCACTCGGACGGAAAATGCCATCGTAGGCCAGACCGTTGAGGAGGCCGGCCATGCCATGTTCGCGGATGCCGAAGCGGATGTTGCGACCCGCGTTGTTGCGGGCGTCAAAATCCCCGCCGTCCTTGATGTAGTTGAGAGTCGAGCCGTGGAGGTCGGCGCTGCCGCTGACCAGTAGTGGCAGAGCGGCGGCCACATGCTGCAAGACGTCGCTGCCAGCCTTGCGCGTCGCAATGTCCGGGGCGTCCGCCGGATACGCCGGGATGGACTTGAGCAGATCGGGAACTTTTTGGTCGAGGGTCGACTCCAACTCGGCGGCGAGATCCTGATTGGCCGTGCGCCAGGCGTCGTAGCGGGCGTGCCATTGGTCGCAGGCCGTCGCGAGTTCTGCGGCATGAGCGGCAAAAAACGCGCGCACTTCGGGTGCGACGAAAAACTTTTCCGCCGGAAGGCCCAATCCTTCGCGTGCCGCCGCGGCAAAAGCGACCCCGCCCTCGCCGTGCGCTTTGCTCGTGCCCGCCACTTCGGGAATGCCTTTGCCGATCATGGTCTTAGCGACGATCATTTGCGGCCGGCCCGTGGCCGCCCGCGCCCGGCTCAGGGCACCAGCGAAATCCTCCAAGTTTTGCCCATCAACCTCCTGCACGTCCCAGCCGTAGGCGCGGTAGCGGGCCCCGGTGTCCTCGCTCTGGGTGAAGAGCGCCATGGCGTCGAGGGTGACGTTGTTGGAATCGTAGATGAGGATGAGGTTGTCCAGCTGCAGGTGGCCGGCGAGAGCGCTGGCTTCGCTGGCTATTCCTTCCTGCAGGCAGCCGTCACCCGCGAGGCAGATCACTTTGTGGTCGAAGATGCTGTGCTCGGCTGTATTGAAGCGGGCGGCCGACATTTTGCCCGATATGGCCAGGCCCACGGCGTTGGCCACGCCTTGCCCCAATGGGCCCGTGGTGCACTCCACGCCCGGGGTCTCGTGAAACTCGGGATGCCCCGGAGTGATGCTGCCAAGTTGGCGGAAGCTTTTGACCTCCTCCAGGGACACGTCGTAGCCAGCGAGATGAAGCCACGCGTAGAGAAACATGCTGCCGTGTCCGGCGGAGAGCACAAAGCGGTCGCGGTTGAGCCAGCGGGGTTCTTTGGGGTTGTAACGCAGGGCCGTGCCGAAAAGGACAGCGCCAATTTCGGCGCATCCGAGGGGCAGCCCCAGGTGACCAGATTTGCAGGCAGCCACGCCGTCAATGGCCAATCCCCGCGCGTCCCGCGCGGCCATGGAAAGAATGTCGTGAGGAAAATTCATGGAATCGTCTATTTCGCCGCCTCTTTCCTCCCGCGGCAAGCAAACTCTGGATTTCTGATGCAACTTTCCGGGGCTTGGGCCAAACTTCTCGTTCCATGATGGAAGAAGTCAAAGTGCGCATCCCCGCGACCAGCGCCAATCTCGGCCCTGGCTTCGATTGTCTGGGCGTGGCCTTGGATTGCCACAATGTTGTCACGGTGGCCCGGAGTGGACCGGCGACCCCGAGCGCGATGGTGGAGGCGGCCGGTCAGGCATTTTTCGCCTCGGCCCGCACGGAGTCTTTTGCCTTCTCGTGGCAGATTTCCGGCCGTATCCCGCGGTCCCGCGGCCTGGGCAGCAGTGTCAGCGTGCGCCTTGGCATCCTCCACGGCTTGAACGAACTCTCCGGCCGTTCGCTCGACCGTCTGACTCTTTACCGCCTCTGTGCCGAACTCGAGGGCCATCCCGACAACGCTGCCCCGGCGGCCTTCGGGGGCTTTGCCGCCGCCCGCGCCGACAGCGTTTTCTTTCGCTGCGAAGTTGCGCCAGCCCTGCATTTCGTGGTCCTCATTCCAGACCACGAAATCGAGACCGAAGCCTCGCGTGGACGTCTCCCGGTCGGGATTAGTCATGCCGACGCCGCCCGCAACACCGCCCATGCCTCCCTGATCACCGCCGCCTTCGCCTCGGGGCAATACAAATTGCTCCGGGGCTCCCTGCGCGACTGGCTGCACGAACCCTACCGGGAAGCGGCCAACCCCCACCTGCGGCCCGCCGTAACGGCCGGAGTCGCGGCTGGCGCGCTCGGTGGTTACCTCAGTGGATCCGGCTCGGCGGTGGCGTGTCTCACTTTGGAGAACCCCGGGGCGGTGGCCGCGGCCATGCAGGCTATCGTTCCCTCCGCGTCTGTGCACGTCCTGGTTGCGGACAACACCGGTGCCACGGTGCTCAGCTGACTGGCCATGCGGGTCGTCCTTGAAAGATTCGAGCGCTACGCGGTCGATGTCATCCTCGAGCGCCGGGAAGGCAACCGAGCGAATGTCCTCAAATTTTTGCTCGGAGGCTTCGCCATTGTTTACGAACGCGCGGTGCAAATCCGCCTGGCCCTCTACCACCAGCGCGTGTTCCGCCCGCAGGAACTTGGCTGCCAGGTGGTCAGCATCGGAAACCTCACCGTCGGCGGCACGGGCAAGACCCCGGTGGCGGAAATGTTGGCCCGGGAATTACAGAACCGCGGACGACGGGTGGCCATCCTGAGCCGTGGCTACAAAAGCGTGCCCCGTCCCTTTATGCAGCGACTGCGGCAGAAGATCTTCAAAAATCTCGACCTCTTCCCGCCCCGTATCGTTTCGAACGGCCGCAAGGTGCTGCTTGATTCCCGCCGCGCCGGGGACGAACCGCATATGCTGGCCAAGAATCTGCCCGGCGTTTGCGTGCTGGTTGACAAGGACCGGGTCAAAAGCGGCCTCTACGCCCTGAGGTATTTTCGCAGTGACGTGCTGCTGCTCGACGACGGCCTCCAATACCAGCGCCTGCGACATCGCCTGGATGTCGTGCTGGTGGACTCCCAATCACCCTTTGGCAACGAGCATCTCCTGCCCCGCGGCACCCTGCGCGAGCCTCCGGCCAACCTGCGCCGCGCCTCCTACATCATCATCACCAAATGCGGTCCCGAGCCTGATCCGGCCCTGCTGGCCCGGCTGCGTTCGCTCAACCGCACGGCGGCGATCATCGAATGCAATCACTCACCGCGTTATTGGGAGGATATACGCACCGGCGAGCAGTGGGCGCTCGAACACCTCAAGGGGCGGCACGTGGGCGCGATGAGCGGCATCGCCCGTCCGGAAAGCTTCGAGGAAGGTGTGCGGAAACTTGGACTGCATATCGATATTGCCAAGGGCTTCGCCGACCACCACCGCTTCACCAAAAAGGAAATTCTTCGCTTTCTCGAGTGGTGCGACCGGCGGTCGCTCGACGCTTTGGTCACCACGGAGAAGGACGCCGTGCGATTTCCTGACGTCGACGCGCCGGTCGTGCCGATGTATTTCCTCCGCGTCGAGATCGAGATCCTCCGCGGCCGAGAGCACTGGGAGGACTTGCTCGCGCGGGTGGCGCGGGCCCCTCGCCTGCCTAGAACCGCCGCCGCCAAACGTAGCGCTGGAGCAGCACCTTGAGGGTCGCGGTCAACGGCACGGCCAGGAGGGCGCCGAGCAAACCACCGAGAACCAGACTCCAAATCAGCACGGACATGATCACAGTGAACGGCCGCAGGCTGACCGACTCGCCCACGATGTGCGGGGAGATGAAAAAACCCTCGAGGTTGTTCATGCCGACAAAGATCAGCGTGACGATGAGCGGGTGCGTCCAGTCCCCGAACTGCGCAGCCGCGATGAGCACCGCGGGAATCCAGCAGATGAGGATGCCGAGGTAGGGAATCATGGCCAGGATGCCCACGGCCAAGCCGATCAGGAGGGCAAAGTTCAAGCCCATGAAGAGCAGGGCCAGGCCGATGAGGGCACCGTCAATCAGGCTGACGAGGAACTGTCCGCGGAAGTAGCGAAGCAGGTAGTTGTTGATCTCCTCGACCAGCGAAGCCACCTCGTCCTTCAGCGGCGAGTCGGGCAAAGGAATGTATTTGCGCCAGTCCGCCGCCAGCTTGTCGCAATCCTTGAGAAAAAAGAAAAGGAAGAGCGGCACGAGAAGCAGGCTCAGGGCGATGCCCGCAATGCCCAGAACCCCGCCGATGCTTTGCTTGAAAAAAGTGATCGCGCTGGTCGCGATCTCCGGGAGCTTGAGTTGCAGCCAGTCGACGAATTGTTGGACGTAGCTTCCGGCCAGCGCCCAGACCTCGGCACGGATGTTCCTCTCTGAGTCTTCAACCACCCCGGGCTCGAACCGCTGCTGCATGCCGCGGCCCCATTCGAGCATGGAGAGCAACCACTTCTCGCCGCGCGCGGTGTGCTCGGGTAAAGCCCGTCCGAACTCCACCGTTTGGTGGGAGATCGCGGGGGCGACCCAGAGCACCACGCCGCAGAAACCGGCCGCGAGCAGAAACAGCAACACCAGCACCGCCCACGTGCGACTGAGCCCCCAGGCACAAAACTTGGTCACCACGGGGGAGAGCAGATAGGTCAAGATGACAGCCACGACCACCGGGATGAGCAGCGGCTGCAGGAAGGCCAGGGCCCGGACCACCAAGCTGCCGGCCATCGTCACGATGGTGACAAGGACCGCCACCGCGACCGACGTGAGTGACGCATACCACAGGCGCTTTTGCCAGGGAGTGGGGTGGACTTCAGGCGTGGTCACGACGCGCATCCTGTCCGAACCATCGTCCTCTTCAAATCGAAAAGTTCCGCCAGATAAAAACGAAAGCGATCACCCAGGCCAGAAGCATAGTCACAATGAGCAGCCCTCCGGCCCAACGGCGCTCGGGTTGCGAAAGCCATCCGCCAAACCTGCGGTTCAACCAAGGCATGACCGGCCAGGTCAGCAGGGTGACGCAGACAATGTTCGAGAAGATCATCTGCAGGGGAAAGGGCAGCCATTTGAACCACGGGTTCACCAACAGCATGAACAGCATGACGGTGGGATATAACCCGAGGGTGACAAGAAAAGCCTGTTTCCAGGCCGGCGGAGGCCCCCGCCGTTCGGGGGCATCGTCAAAAGCGAACCATCCGCCCAACCCGCTGGCCAGCGGCCGTGTGGTATAATCCGCAACCAGCGTCGGCAATTTCGCCACGCACGCCGCACGGCCCGGTGAGGCCATCCACCCTTCATAACTTGCCGCCGAACCGAACCGGCAAATGTGGATCCATTCGTCCTGCACGTCCGGCCGGGGATCGAAGACATCGACCCCGAGAAAACCGGGCCACGCGGACATGACCTGCAAAATTTCGTCCCGCCACGTGTTGAAGTCGTCCTCGCATCCCCGCTTGACCCGGTGGGAAAACACCACCGTGATAGGCGGAGTTTCCTCGGCCTCGCCGGCCACGATCTGCAAGAAGGGCGAACCCTCCGTGCATGGGGCCATTTGCTCAAGCATGGTCCGCCGCTCCTCGCTTTCGAGCCAGCAGCGCAACGACCGGGTCGAGGCGAAGCGAAAAACGGCAACCCATTCCTCCTGCAATCCGGGTCTCGGCCGGATTAGTTCCTTGCCGAGAAAGCCGGGGAACCGCTGCATGGCCGCGGAAGTCTCTTCCTGCAGGCGCAAAAATGCTTCGGTCATTTCCGGCCGCACGCGCTGCACGGCCATCACGGTGCAGGGGCCACCGCCCCCAGCGTTCATGCCCCCTCCTTGCCGAGGATCTCGAGGTAAGAACGGGTGACGGGGCGCGCGGCGTCCTCGGGCGCGAACCGCTCGATGCGCATCTGCTTGAGCATCCACTGCCCGTCGATCCTCTGACCGGAAACCACCTCGAACCGGCGCAGAAGCTTTCCCTGCCAGTCAAAGCCCTCGATACGCAAAAGCGCTCCGCTGTCCTTGTCCTGCCAGATCCGCACCACGGCGAAGCTCGAACCCCGCTGGCCCGGCCGCAGTTCAATCTGCCAGGCGGGCCGGCCGCGGACCCTTTCTTCGCCGAGCAACCGGACGTCCGGCCAGTAGAGAAATCCCAACGACAAGTCCTCGGCCGTGACATCCGTCCCTTCCGCGACCGGTTCCTGCATGCCTTTTTTTATCGGGCGACCCGCACCGTCGAACACCCCCGCGGAATCTTCGCCCAAGCGTACCTCGATCACGCGGGACGGGCGATCGAAGGAAAACCGGAGTTTGCCGAAATCAACCTGCAGGGTGAAGGGAGAGAGCTCGGGGCCGCTGCGCAATTGTCCTCGCAAGGTCGCTTGCTGACTGGTCGAGCCGAGCCGGGCCGCCTGCAAAAGTTGCTGGGGGTGCGGCGTATCATCGGCGGTGGCCGGAGACAGCAGCAGGAGAGCCGCGAGCGCTCCACATGCTCCGGCGGGCCAACGCCGGGCCTTGGTGATTTCTTGTCTCATACGCCGGTTCCGCGAAGACTAGCACATGTGGGCGCTCCTCTCGACCAGCAAGTCTTTCTTTTTTTCAATGCCGACCGCGGGCGGCCTTGGCTGGACAGCTTCTGGGCGGTGCTTTCGAGCCTCGATTTCTGGATGCCGTTCCTCGTGCTGGCCGGGCTCCTCATCCTCTGGCGTGGCGGCTTCCGCGCCCGGGCCATGCTCGTGTGCTTGCTTTTGTCAGTCGGCCTCATGGAGGGAGGACTAATCAACCCTTTGAAAAAACTCATCAGCCGCCAGCGTCCCTACTACGTGCATGCCGAGGCCCGCTCCCTTGATCTGGCTCCGGCTCGTCCGCGTTTTCTCGCCCTCGGACAGCCCTTGAACATCAGACCCGCACGTTTCGACGAACCCTTGCCGGACGTGGGCAAGTCCCTCCCCTCGGGGCACACGATGAACATGTTTTGTTTCGCCACGGTGCTGGCGGCGTTTTATCGCTGGCGTGGCGCGTGGTTTTTTCTCCCCGCCACGCTGGTCGCCCTCTCCCGCGTGGCCACCGGCTCCCATTGGCCCTCGGACATCGTCATCAGCGCCGTGCTTTCGATCGCGACCACTCTCGTGCTCCTGCGGCTTTACGGCCTCATCTGGCGCAAATTTGCACCCCGGATTGCTCCCGGATTGGCCGCCGCGCACCCCCGTTTGCTTGCGTAGTTATGAGGACGCGATTGGTCTTTTTCTCGTTGCTTGCAGGGCTGACGGTGGTGCGGCTGCTGCTCGTGGCTGGCGCGGAGCTTTCGGGCCCCGAAGCCTATTGGGCGCTCTGCGGACAGCAACCGGAGGTGGCCTACTTCGACGGTCCCGGGGGCACGGCACTTGCCGTCGCCGCAGGTTTGTCGTGGGGAAACACAGCCGGCCTGCTCTGGCCAATCTTCGCGCTCTTGGCCACGCTTGGGCTCTATTGTCTCGCCGCCCCGCTGACTGGACGACCCGCCGCCGTCGCGGCGGCGGTTCTCCTGAACTTGCTCCCGGTTTTTAATTTGAATGCGGTGAACCCCGGCAGCGCCATGCCGCTGGCCATGTTTGCCTTCGGCTTTCTGGCGATGGCCTGGAGAGGACTGAGTCAAGATTCGACGGCGTGGTGGACAGGTGCCGGGCTGTGCGCCGCGGGTGGAATGTTCTTCAGCTACCAAGCTTGGTTTTTTCTTCCCGCTATCGTTGTGGTGATGCTTGCGTCCCGCCGCTGGCGTCCGCGGTTGCGGACCGCGGGATTCTGGCTGGCCGCGATGTCACCTCTCGTTGCGGCGGGCCTGCTCCTGGCGTGGAATGCCAACCATGACTGGATTCACTTTATTCGAGGCACCTGGCAAACAGCCCTCGATCTCCAATGGTCGCTGTGGCCCGCCGGACTTGAGCGGGCGTCAACGCTGGCTTCGCCGCTGGTCCTCGTCGCGGTGGTCGCCGCTCTCGCCTTCGCGCTGCGGAAGATCGCCGTCGCACCAAAGCTCAAGTTTCTCGCGGTGCCTGCGCTCCTCGCCCTCCTTGTCGCCGCCTACGCCATCCTGCGCGGCGCGCCGGCGCAACCTGCCGGGCTGATCGCCGCCGGCGTTGCTCTGCCACTCATCACTTGGCTGCCTGCCTCAATCGGCCGGGTGCCTTCCCGTCTCCTCCTCTCGATCATGTTCGCTACTGCGGCTGCCTGGACTGGCCTGCATTTCGCCCTAGCCCGACCGTCGGGTTCCGACATCAACATGACCGTTGTGCACGAAATTGAAAATCTGCGCGCCGGACAAACCTCGCCTTTGTTTCTCATCGCCGAGGACGCACCCCTGGCCTCGGCCATCGCGTTGCACCTGAGTAACGCCACCCCCGCCCTGCCCGGGCATCCTGCAGTCTATGTTCTCGAGTCGGCCAATCCGGAGAGCCAGTTCGCCTTCTGGCCGAGGTATGACCAATTCACCGAGGCGCCGCCGGCCCCGCCGGAGCCGGGCACGGACCCGTTCACCGAGCAGGCGGGAGTCAACGCTTTCCTCGGCCGCTCTGCACTCTATCTGACCATGGAAACGGACGAGGAACTGCCGCAGGCCGTGAGCGCAGCATTCGCCTCGTGCCGCCTATTGGCCGAGATTAGTCTGCCCACCACGCGCAGGCTTCGCGTCTTCCTCTGTTCCGATTACCAGACCCTGCCACTGTAGGCGTGACGACCCGCGGCCCGGCGGCTAAAGTTGCCAGCTCATGTCCAAACCAAAAGTTCTCGTTTCCGATCCGATCTCGCAGCGCGGCGTGGATGCCCTCGCGGAAGGCGGCCTGCTTGATGTCACTTTCCAACCCGGGCTTCCCCATGAGGAACTCCTCAAGATCATTTCCGAATATTCCGCTCTGGTTGTCCGCAGTCAGACAAAAGTCGGGGCCGATGTCATCGCCGCCGCGACCAAACTCAAGGCCATCGGGCGAGCCGGCGTCGGGGTCGACAATGTAGATGTCGAGGCCGCGACCAAGCGCGGCATCGTGGTTATGAACACGCCGGGGGGGAATACTGTCTCGACAGCCGAGCACGCTTTCTCGCTGCTGGTTTCGGTCGCGCGAAAAATTCCCCAAGCTGACGCGAGTGTTAAGTCCGGCCAGTGGGACCGCAAAAGTTTTCAAGGCGTCGAGCTGAACGGCAAGACCCTGGCAGTGCTTGGCATGGGCCGCATTGGCACCGAGGTAGCCAAGCGCGCCCTCGCCTTCGGCATGCGTGTGCTCGCCTATGACCCGTATCTTTCGGAGGCCCGCGCCCGCACCCTCCAGGTCGAATTGGTCGAAAAGCTCGACGACGCTGTTCCTCAGGCGGACTTCATTACCATGCACATGCCGCTGACGGATGAAACCCGGCACATGCTCAATGCGGAACGGCTCGGTCGGGCGAAGAAAGGCGTGCGTATCGTCAACTGCGCCCGGGGCGGACTGATTGACGAGCAAGCACTGGCCGCCAACCTCGTGTTCGGCCACATCGCCGGAGCCGCGCTGGACGTGTTCGAGACGGAGCCTCCCTCGGCCGACTCGCCCCTTCGTGCCGCGCCGAACATCGTTTTCACCCCGCACCTCGGCGCATCCACCGCCGAGGCCCAGGAGAGCGTCGGCATCGAGATTGCCTTCGCCATCCGCGCCGCCCTGCTCGATGGCACAATCAACAACGCCGTCAACGCCCCAAGTGTGGACGCCAAGACCCTCGCTGTTCTCGGTCCTTATCTCCGCCTGGGCGAAAGCCTCGGACGTTTTGCCGTGCAGATCGCCCCGAAACGCTGCGGCACACTGCGAGTCGTTTATAGCGGGAAGGCCCGCGATCTCGACACCACGCCGGTCACCCGTTCCGTGCTCAAGGGTTTCCTTAGCCACATCTGCGGCAATGAGGTCAATGAGATCAACGCCCCCGGCCTCGCCGATAATCTGGGCTTGCAGGTTGTCGAGTCCCGCGTGAGCGACAGCGGCGACTTCACCGACCTCATCACCGTGACGGCAGAAGATTCGAACGGCCATGCCTCGGTCGCCGGGACGTTTTTCGGCAGTAAACCGCGCGTGGTGGTGATCAACGGCCGTTACGTGGAAGCCCAACCCGAAGGACCTCTCCTCCTGCTCGAAAACAAGGACCGCCCGGGCATTGTCGGACATATCGGCACTTTGCTCGGGCGCCACAAGGTGAACATCGCCAGCATGTCGCTCGGACGCGATCAGGCCGGCGGAACCGCGCTGACCATCCTCAATCTGGACTCCGCGCCCGACGAGCAGGTCATGGCGGAACTCCGCCTTGATGCCGACATCGTCAGCGCCCGCATTCTCAAGCTGTAGCCCGCGCCGCCAAGACTTCACGGGCGGCACGTCGTCCCCTCGCGACGGCACCATGGACCGTTCTGCTGTAGCCGTCGAAGTCTGTAGCTTCACCGGCAAAGAACAGCTTCTGGCCAAGCGGCGCCGACAGGTCCACCCCAAGCCCGCGCAGGAAATCTGCGCGGGTTCCACTGACAAACGAGGTCAGCACGTGCGCTTGACCACCCCGCCCGTTCCTTGGAGTCCAGAACTGCGGCAGAAACGCGTCTAAGTGGAGGAAATCCATTTTCTCGGGCCAAAAACGCCACCGAAATTGAAGAAGAGTCTTCAGGCCATCGTATATGCCGAATGCTCCAATGGCCTCGCGCTTTTCCGGCGGCAGGCTGGGCGCGAACTCCAGTCCGCCTTCGTGCAAAACCGCGACCGAGCCGGTGCAGATCACCGCATTCGCCCGCAATTCATCACCACCAGCCAGCCGGACCACGGCATTGGGCCCACCCCATTCGATCCGCGCGACGGTGGCACCAGGTCGGATCCGCTCACGCAACCCAGCCAATAAAGGCTCCAGCAGGCGGACATAAGACCCACGCACCGTGTAGTTCTCCTCGCGGAGTGCCAGTTCTTTTCCTAACCGACGAAACCACGCATCCCCAGCCGGTCGAGCGTCGTGCCATGTTCAGCGCCGAGCCGCGGGTCGAGATAATGCCACGCCCGGCCCTGGACATGGCGAGCCACCAGGCACTGTTCGACCGTCCAAGCCGGGCCCATCGAAACGACTGACTTCGTCAACAAAATCAACCTCCTCGGGCAGGTGGCCGCCGACGCGCGCCGCCTCGAGAGAGATTAACCGACCATCGAAGCGGATGTAATCATTCCGCGTCTGATGGTGAAGCAACTCCGCCCCGGCCTGACGAACGAGCGGAACCAGGCAGTTCTCCAGGCCGTGAACTTCCTCGGCCCCGAGTTCGATGGGAAAATCAGCGAACCCATCCAAATGACGGATTCGCCCACCGGCCCTCTCGCTCGCCTCGAGCAGGGTGACCTCCGGACCGGCGGCAATCAAATGATCGCCGGCCGCCAGTCCCGCGGCTCCGGCTCCAACGATGATAACCCGATGACTCGCCATTCTTCTACCTGCCAACAAAGTCCTTCCTCCGCGTGGAGGCAACTCGATTCAGACCAGCCTCCGGCCTCGATGGCGACAGACGCTTATCAACCTTCGCTGTCGCTAAACAACCAGCAACGATCGGTGGATCTTCGCGATCACCTTGTGGACGAAGGTATTCGTCCCATCCCCCACCAGGGGCTTGTGCGCGTCCTCCGGAAAAAGAAAGACAAACAGCCCGTCGTGCAGGGGGAGCAGAATCTCCGCCTGAGCCGGCGCATAAAATTGGAGGTCCGTGGCCTCGTCGTAGGCAACATCAGGGGATAATTTTGATGCGGACTGCCACTCGATAATCTCCCCGCCTCCGAGAATGAATTGCAGGTCGATGTATTCCCGGTGTGTTTCCCAACGAAAAGCCTCTCGCGCCCCGGTGTCCTGCCGGAGAACCTTGGCAAAGAGCTGGTCCCCGGCGAACTCCACCTTGGCCCCGGGCTCGACGGCGCGACAGCCGGCCACCAGCCAGGCAAAAAGCGGAGCCGGGTCCACACCGCGAAAAAGTCCTTGGTATCGCTGCAGATTGTCGTGCGCGTCGAGAATCATAGGAAGATGAACATTGAAATGGGACGGCTGAGGAGTAAAGGACTCAGAACGGCCGCTCCGGGTTGTGCGGGCGGCGTGACTCAAGCGGGTGCCAGTAACTAGGCGCCGCCCGTCCTCGCAGCTGCAGCGGATCGCGACCCAACAACCTTCCCAGCATCGCCATGGGTGTAACGACGAGAAAAAACACCGCAGTCAGCGCCACGTAGCCAATGATTGAACCGATGACATAAACGAACCCCATCCAGGCCCAATACGCCGGGAGTCCAGCCTTGCAGCCGGTGATGCCGGTCAGAAATGCCACGGCCCCAAAACCCCAGAGAAAGGTGGCGAAACCCCGGCCGCCCGCGAAGATGCCCCAATCCACGAAGTAGAAAAGCCCGCCAACCGCCCCCAGCGCCCCCAGCAGCACCAAAGCCCACTGCCGCATTTCTTTCGGCGAGGGGTGCCAGTTGATGCGAATCATGGACGGCGGGAGGCGAGACTAAAACAGGGTGTAAATGAATGGGGCTGCTTTGGTCCCCCCAAGCACAATGAGGACACCGACAAGCAGTAAAATCAAAATGATGGGCGCGATGAAATAGGCCTTGTGCGAGATGATGAAATCGAACAACTCGGCGATGAAGGAACGGCGGGACATGGAGGGGTGTGAAAAGTGAAATTTGACAGGTCACGAGTTTTTCACAAACGCAACCGGAGCCGCAGGCTATTTTTCAGTGTTTCAGATTTCGGCATTTTCGATCAATCATGTTTGAAGTGCTTCTTGTATGCCTCCGCTCCGGCCATGGGTGGCTGATCGGCCTTCCGCAGCAAGCAGTTCTCCACGACCAAAACATCCATCTCGGTGAACATGAAACAACGATAGGCCTCCGTCGGCGTGTGCACGATGGGCTCGCCGCGGATGTTGAAGCTTGTGTTGACCAGCACCGGGCAGCCGGTCAGACGCTCAAACGCCGTCAAGATGGCGTGAAACCTTGAAAAACGCTCCGCATCGACCGTCTGCACCCGCGCTGAACCGTCCACATGAGTGACCGCAGGCAATTCGCTGCCCACGGAGCCAAGCCCGGCCGACGCTCCCTGCGCGGCCGTTGGTCCTTTTCGACGGTGAGGCTGCACAGTCGCGACCAAAAGCATGTAAGGGCTCTCCGCCTCAAGGGCAAAGAATTCGGCTTGTCGGCCCGCGAGAACCGCAGGCGCAAATGGACGGAACGACTCCCTGAATTTGATCGCGACGTTCATGCGCTTCTGCATGTCGGCCCGGCGCGGATCGCCCAGCAGGGAACGGTTCCCGAGGGCTCGCGGACCGAACTCGGCCCGACCGGCAAAGTGGCCGAGAATTTTTCCTTCGGCCAATTCCCGCGCCACGGCGTCGGCCAAGCTGGATTCGTCGACGAACGATTCGTAAACTGCTTGCGCTTCATCCAACTCCCTCCGCACTTCGTCCGAGGAGAACTGCGGGCCGAGGCAGGAGCCGCGCTGGGCATCCCCGGGGACGACTGGCCTCGCGTGACCTTTTTGCTGATACCAGCACCAAAGAGCCGCTCCGAGGGCTCCGCCAGCGTCTCCTGCGGCCGGCTGAATCCAAAGTTCGTCGAACGGCCCCTCCCGCAGGAGCCGCCCGTTGGCCACGCAATTGAGGGCCACACCACCCGCCAGACAAAGCTTCTTCATCCCGGTCTGTTCGTGGACGTGCGCGCCCATTTTCAGCATCACTTCCTCCGTCACCAGCTGAATGCTCGCGGCCAGATCCATATCTCGCTGGGTCAGCGGGCTCTCGGGCTCACGGGGTGCCCCGCCAAAAAGCCGGTGAAAGCGCGCATTGGTCATGGTCAGTCCGCGGCAGTAATTGAAATACCGCTGATCGAGCCAGAACGAGCCATCCTCGCGGATCGAGATAAGGTGCTCACGAATTAGCGCGGCGAAGCGCGGTTCACCGTAAGGCGCGAGGCCCATGAGTTTGTATTCCCCGGAATTGACGCGAAAGCCGGTGTAAGAGGTGAACGCGCTGTAAAGCAGGCCCAGCGAGTGGGGAAAACGAATTTCGCCCCGCAACTCGATCTGGTTCTTACGCCCAACGCCCCAGGTGGTGGTGGCCCATTCTCCCACCCCGTCCACCGTGATGATCGCCGCGTCTTCGAACGGGCTGGGAAAAAATGCGCTGGCCGCATGGGCCTCATGGTGGGTGGTGAAGTAAATCGGCCCGGTGTAGTTCCCGCCCAGACCCCGGTCGATTTCGCGCGGCAAGTGCAACTTGACCTGCAGCCATTGTGGCATGGCACAAAAAAAGGAAGCCAGCCCGCGCGGGGCGAAGGCGAGGTAGGTTTCGATTAATCGCTCAAACTTAAGCAGGGGTTTCTCGTAGAAGACCACCGCGTCGAGCTCCGCCGGTGTGATCCCCGCCGCCCCGAGGCAATAGCCCACGGACTGCGAGGGAAATCGTTCATCATGCTTCCGGCGGGTGAAACGCTCCTCCTGCGTGGCCGCGACGATATCCCCATTCCGCACCAGCGCCGCCGCGCTGTCATGGTAGAAGGCCGAGATGCCGAGAATGTTCATGGAAAAAACGCGGGGGGCGCAGAGCCAAACTCTGCGCCCCCCGCGGGAAAAAATCGATGGCGCGATGCGTCCGGCCCAGGCAGACCTCAGCAGATCCCGGCATGATCAAGCGCCCGTTCGAAACTCACCAACCGCCGGACCAAACTATTGTAGCGCGCATAAGCATCGCCCGCTTCCTGCCCGAGCAAGCGGTAAAGGGTCAACTCGGCTTCCGGAACAAGGCACACAGTCTCCTCCAACAATCCGTGACGCACGAGACGCGGGCTCGCCATGGAAGCCAGGCATGCCTCCACCGTCACGGCCCCATCTCGCAAATCAGCCACCCCTTGCTGCACCAGTTCCGCCCCGGGAAACATTGCCATCGAATTCATGACATCTGGTTTCGCCCTACTTTGCGCAAAGCGCCTCGACCTCGGTGCGAAAGCCCAAGGCACTCACTGCCGGGTAACGGATGAGGGCCGGTTCGATGGCGTGGAATAAAGCCAACAACCGTTCAGGTTGGACCAACCCTGCGGCCAGCATGGCCGCAACATCACCTTTGTCGCGAGGATGTCCGCGCTCGATCTTGGACAGCGCCTGCGCATACGGATCGTAATGGTAA
>JBMOJP010000213.1:0-1506 GCA_049315725.1 Chthoniobacterales bacterium
AGACGACCAAGACCAAATTGGCCAAGCGTCTCAAGCTCGCCCAGGGCTTCCTCCACTCGCGCACCCGCCCCGAGTGGATGATCCTCAATGTTCTTCCGGTCATCCCGCCCGACCTGCGGCCTCTCGTTCCGCTCGAAGGAGGGCGTTTCGCCACCTCCGATCTCAATGATCTTTACCGCCGGGTGATCAACCGCAACAACCGGTTGAAGAATCTCCTCCAGCTCAAGACGCCCGAGGTCATTATCCGCAACGAAAAGCGCATGCTGCAAGAAGCGGTGGATGCTCTCTTCGACAACGGCCGTCATGGCCGCGCTGTCACCGGCGCGAGCAACCGTCCTCTCAAGTCGCTGAGCGACATGCTCAAGGGCAAACAGGGCCGCTTCCGCCAAAACCTTCTCGGCAAACGCGTGGATTACTCCGGCCGTTCGGTCATTGTCATCGGACCAGAACTCAAGCTCAACCAGTGTGGTTTGCCCAAGAAGATGGCGCTCGTGCTTTTCGAGCCCTTCATCATTCGCCGCCTCAAGGAACTCGGCTACGTCCATACTGTGCGGAGCGCGAAGAAAATCATTGAACGCCAGGAGCCCATCGTCTGGGACATCCTCGAGGAGGTGACCAAGGGCCATCCGGTTCTGCTTAACCGCGCCCCCACGCTGCACCGCCTTTCGATCCAAGCCTTCGAGCCTCTGCTCATCGAGGGCGAGGCCATCCGCATCCATCCCCTCGTCTGCACGGCTTACAACGCCGACTTCGACGGCGACCAGATGGCTGTGCACGTGCCGCTTTCGGCCGAGGCGCAACTCGAGGCCCGCATGCTCATGCTGGCCACGAACAACATCTTCTCGCCGTCCAGCGGCAAGCCGATCACCACGCCGTCGCAGGACATCACCCTCGGCTGCTACTACCTCACGCAAAATCCGCGCATTACCGCGAAGAACCGCGACGAGCGTCTGCCGCTTTTCGCCGATGCCAGCGGGGTCGAGTTGGCCATCTCGGAAGATGCGATCAAGACCCACACCCGCATTCTCTACAAGAACCCCGACTTCGGGAAACAGACCGTCTACGGAGACCCCTCGAAGAAGGTCATCGAGACCACTGCGGGCCGTGTCCGTTTCAACGAAATCTGGCCCGAAGGCCTTGGCTTCATCAACAAGCCGGCCGGGAAGAAGCAGCTCAGCGAAATCATCTGGAACACTTACCAGGTGGGCGGACAAAAAGTCGCGGTGGAAACCCTCGACCGCCTCAAGGATCTCGGGTTCAAGGAAGCGACCCGTGCCGGTATTTCTATCGGCATCGTCGACATGATCATCCCGAAGGAGAAGCAAGTCGAAATCGACCGCGCCCACAAGCAGATCGACGAAGTCGAGAAGCAGTATCGCAAGGGCATCATCACCGACGGCGAGCGCTACAACAAAATCATCGATATCTGGACCCACGCGGGCGAAGAAATCTCCAACGTCATGTTCCGCACCCTCGACCACAACGAGGGGCGCCATGAGATGAACC
>JBMOJP010000028.1:0-27341 GCA_049315725.1 Chthoniobacterales bacterium
TAGAGTCGGCCGCCTACGGCGCGTCCGTCCAACGGAGCGATGGCGAGGCGGATCTGATTCTTCATCTCGAGCGTGTCGTCGCCTCCGCTATCCTGCTCATGGCTCGTTTCGTTGTAGAGCCATGAAAGACCCCAGCAGGGGCGGGACCGGGCGCTAATAGCGACGAACATAGCCGACCCGCCGGAACGCCGGGCGCCCGGCATACACGACCGGACCGGGCGCGACATAGGCAGGACCAGGCACAAAGGCCGGCGGCGGAACCGGAGCCGCCACGTAGCCCGCTCGATAGCCTCCGCCGTAAGCACCCCCGTAACCAACGCCACCATAATGGTAGCCAGTGCCTGAAACATCCGCCCCGTGGTAAGTCCCGCTCCCATAGCGATAGCCGTCAGTCCCCCCGCCCGAGCGATTCCAACTTCCACTGCCGCCGCCGGAGCCGGACCAACTGCCGGAGCCCGAGCCGTGCCATGAGCCGTCGCCGTAGGTGCCCGAGGCGTTGTGGCTGGCATCGTAGGTCTGGCCGGAGCGCGAGGTCCACGAGGTCGAACCGGAGCTGCTGAAATGGCCGTCGCTCGCGTGGAAAGATCCGCTGTGACACCCGCCGTAGGCGAGCACGACCGTCGGCAGGCTGAACGTGAGCGACGCAGCGATGACAAAAAGGGTGGAGGTTTTCATGATTGAGGGCCGGGGCGTTTGAATTTGACGGGCTTGGCCAGGGGTTGCTTGGCTCCGTCGAGGGAGAGGCTCACAGCTTCAAACACCAGCAAACCATCCTCCGCGCCAGAGAGCTTCTGCACTTCCTCGACCTTCGAGCCGTTGCGCAGAGTGGCGCGGGTCGAGACGACCAGGGCATGGCCCTCGGACTTCCAATCGCTCTCGGAAAACCCGCCGTCGGACTCAAAGCTCCACGACCGGATGGATTTGTTCGCTGCGTCCCACGCAATCCACTCGGTGCCGCCGCCGACCGGTTGGCCATTCTGGAAAACCGTGCGCTCGAGGAGGACAAAGTTGCCGGTGGCGTTCGGCGCGGCTTCGACGCGAATCTCCTGGCCCTCACCCAAGTCCGCCGTCCAGACGCCCAGAAGCGGTGCCAACGGGCCCAGTTCTTGGGATCGATCTGGAGCCACGAAGGGCGAGTCATGCACGCTGGCGATGAGCCATTGGCCGTTCTGCTCGACGAAGACATTGGCAAAGCGCGCGCGGCTCGGCGATGGCCCAGCTTGTCCCGCCACGGTGGTTACGCCGCTCTCCAGAGCCACCCCGGGGGCGGGAAAAGTCAGCGACTCGCTCTCAATCGAAATGGTGCGCCCGGGGGTCGACGCGAACACGCGCTCGAAAAGATTCTGAATGTCGGCCCGCCCGCGAAAAGTCACGCCATCAAGGTCCGTGTATTCACCGTCCGGTGTCCAAGCCGCGGCCACGCCCTGGGCATCGCCGGCCTCGAAGGCCTTGGCAAAGGCTTGACCAACTTTGGCGATCGCCGCCTTGGCCGAGTCGTTGGCCTCAGCCGCGAGGGCCGTGGAGCCGATCAGGCCAGCCACTGCGAGGCCCAACACCACCTTGGCGATCCCGCCCGATCCAATTTTAACTCCTGAAAAATCCATGGGGATTACCTAACCAAAAGCCCAGCCAGTGGCCAACCAAAAGATGGCTGCAGGGCGGCCAGCACACCCGCCGGATTCCCGCTCAGCTTTTGAAATCCCGTGAGGTGAACACCAGCACGGCCAGCACCAGCAAAGTTCCGTTGATCGCCGCCAGCCAGGCATAATCTTCCGCCATGATCTCCCAGGGGATGCGGTAGGCAAAAAGGTTGGCCCAGGCGCTCATCTTCGCCGTGAGGAACCAGCCGCGAATCCCCGAGAAGAATGGGATATTTTTGAGGATGGTGTCGACGAAGAGGACCGAGAGCGTCACGATCGTGGCGGCCGCGGGCTTCATGTTCAGGCAGGAAAAAAAGAACCCGATGCATGTGATGGTGCACAGGCTCAAGGCGAGGAATGGAATGGCCAGGAGGAAGCGATGGAGTCCATCACCTGCCTCGTAAACCGCGAAAATCCCCTCGCTCGGAGCGAAAACAAACAGCCCTCCCCCACCCGCGTGCAGCCAGCCGGCCGTCATGGCCGTTCCGGCGATGAAGACCGTCAGCACCACGGTGTAAATCACGCAGGCGCAGAGCTTCAGCGCGAGGATGCGCAGGCGACTGATCGGCCGGCAGAGCATCATCCGCATGGTTCCATCCTCAACCTCTTTGCTGACCACATCACCCGCGACCAGCGCGAGATAAAGCGCGCCAAGGAGAAACACGGTCGAAAGCGTGATCATCAGCCCGAGCGTCAGCCCGCTGAGGTAATCGTCCGCCGCGTAGCCCGCACCGTCGAGGAGCCGCTCGAGGCTCCGCTGCACCTTGGGCAGCCGCAGCAAAATCAGCACAACCAACTCGACCGCGAGGAACGCCGCGAATCCGATGTAGGTGCGCTTGCGGGCGAAGAGCTTGCGCAGTTCGCCGCCCAGTTGGGGCAGGAACATGCTCATCGGCGCACGGTCTCCAGGTAAAAATCCTCGAGGGTCCGGCGCACCGGTTCGACCGTGCGGACCCGGATCCCGGCGGCGACCAGGTCGGCCACCAGTGCCGCCGGATCAAAATCCACCGGCGCAGCCCACAAGCCCTCGTGCTCGGTCAATCCTCGCGCCAGGAGCAACGGCCGCGCGGCCTCCATCGGCTCGAGGGCAAACCGCCACCGGCTGGGCGGTTCCATCCACGGTCCGCAGAACACCATCCGCCCCTCGTGCAAAATAGCCACCCGGTCGCAAAGGTGCTCGACCTCGCCGAGCAGATGCGAGGAGAGCATGAACGTGAGGCCAAACTCATCGCGCAGCCGGCGGATGGTGGCGCGCATTTCGAGGATGCCGAGGGGATCGAGTCCGTCGGTCGGTTCATCAAGCAGAATAAAACGCGGCCGGGGCACGAGGGCCTGAGCCAGCCCGAGGCGCTGCCGCATGCCGTGGCTGTAGTTTCGCACGCGGTCGCCAATGCGATCGGTCAGGCCGGTCAGTTCGACTGCTTCCTCCATCTCGGCCCGCGGCACGCGGCGGCCGCTGAGCGAGACGAAGAACCGCAGGTTTTCCCATCCCGAGAGGTATTCGTAAAATGACGGCGTCTCAAAAATGGCCCCGACACCGGCGAGGGCGCGGGACCGGTCGTTCTGCACCGAGTGGCCGCCGACGAAGGCCTCACCCAGGTCCGGCGCGACCAGACCGAGCATGATGCCAAACGTCGTGCTCTTGCCCGCACCGTTGTGTCCGAGCAGTCCGAAAATTTCGCCCTCCGCGACGTCGAGCGACACCTCGGTGATGGCCCGCTGCCGGCCGAAACTTTTCGTCAGCGATTGCAGCTGGACCATGGGTGTCATTCCGGTTCGGGCGCGGTAAAAAGGCGCAATTCGGCCCCGGCGCTGCCGTCCGCGTAAAGATAATTCACGGGGCTGACGCTATGACGATGCCAGCCTTCCTTGTCGACCAGCACGGGAATCCGCGTGGGTGAATCGGCCACCATGAGAAAATTCAACGAGGCGGCCGGCTGCCCGGCGAGGGCGAGGTTGTAGTAGTAACTCGTCCCGCTCCGCGCCCCGATCTCCTTGTCCGCGGGGCAAAGAAAAACGCGCGGGTCGGAAACGTAGGGGAGCAACTCGGTGTCGAGCACAGGAACCTGCTCGGTCCGGTCACGCCGCCCCGCCGCCATGGGCGGGAAATTCATCCCGTGATCCGCAAGGTAGGCGGACAAAGAAACGCCCAAAGAGCGCAGGTGGCCCAGGCACTTGGCCGAGTCGGCCCGGCCCAACCCGGCTTGCACCGCCGGGACGATGAAGGCCGCGAGAACGGCCACGATCCCGCAGACGAGCAGGGCCTCCAAGAGCGTGAATCCCGACGTTCGCGTGTTCACCTTAGGCTTTGCGTGGCCCGCTGCAACCGCTCGATAACCGGGGTGAAGTCCAGTTTCACGTCCGCACTGGCATCTTCGTAGAACGACTCCAGCCCCTCGGCGATGACCTTCTGCGCATCGGCCTCACCAATCCGCCCCGCCACCTCCGGGCTGTCTTTTTCAAGATCCTCCAACACGCGATTGACGATTTTCTTCCGCGCCTCGGGCTCCATTTTGTTCAGCGCCAGCATGAGTTGGCGGAACCCCTCGGGCAGGGTGCGCTCGAGAAACTCACGCCGTTCGGCCGGCGTCAGCTGCTGGAAAAACTCCCGGTCCCGGCGCAAGGCGCGCAATTTCTGACGTTCCTCGAAATCCAGACGGTTCAATTGGTCTGCCGCCCGGGCCAGGATCTCCGCCCTCTGCTCTGGGGCCAGTCCGGCCAGCGGATTTTTCTCCAAGTAGTTGGAGACGGACTCAGCGGTCGGCCGGGCCGCGCGCGACCAGAGGATCACTCCGGCCGCGAGAACCCAAACCAGGGCCAGAACGGCTGCTGCTTTCATCCATCGGGGCATCGGACGTGACAGTCACTCCTCTCCAATTTCCCGCAAGCAGAATCTTTTCCTGCCGCCGGGAAACGATTGCGAGGGTTTGCCCAAAGGCGCGCGGTATGCCTAGTCTGGGATTCATGGTGCGTTGGCTCGGACGGCAGGCGCTGTCAATCATTGCGGGGTTTGGGCAGTTTGCGCTTTTCGCAGGCCGCTCCTTCGTCGCCACGTTCCAGACCCGGCGGCTGCCCGCCCGGGTGGCCCGCGCGATTTATGAACAGGGCATGCTCTGCCTGCCGGTCATCCTCATCGTGGCCATTTTCACCGGCCTGGTCCTCGGGCTCCAGGGCTACTACGTGCTCAATCGTTTCGGGTCGGAGGGACTGCTCGGCGCCCTCGTCTCGCTCAGCCTCGTGCGCGAGATGGCCCCCGTTCTCGCCGCGCTCATGCTCGTGGGCCAGGCCGGGTCGGCACTCGCGGCGGAGATCGGCATCCAGCGCAATTCCGAGCAGATCGTCGCCCTCGACACCATGGGCGTGAACAGCCTCGGCTACATTGTGACCCCGCGACTGCTCTCCGCTGCCGTGGTTTTCCCCCTCCAGACCGCCCTCTTTGTCGTCGTGGGTCTGTGGGGCGGGGCGCTCTCCGGGTCTCTCCTCCTCGGCGTGGACTCAGGAGTTTACTGGGCCGCGGTAGAGCGGGCGGTGGAGTGCAAAGACCTTCGCGAGTGCTTCGTCAAAGCCGCCACCTTCGGGCTGGTCACCATCTGCATCTGCGCTTACCACGGTTTCAACGCCCACCGCATCCGCGGCGTGACCGGGGCCCGCGCTGTCAGCGCCGCCACCACCCGCGCGGTCGTTCACTCCAGCATTCTGGTCCTCGCGGCCGACTACGTCATCACCTCGTTTCTCGTCTGATCGCCACCATGCCCGCGTCCACCAAAACCGCGCCCGCGGCCGACCTGTTGCTGCAGGTTGATGACCTGCACAAGAGCTTCGGCGCCCACGAGGTGCTCAAGGGGATCAGCCTCGAAGTGGCGCGCGGCAGTGTCTCCACGGTGCTTGGCCCCAGCGGCGCGGGCAAATCGGTCCTGCTCAAATGCCTCGCCGACGTGGAGCAACCGGAATCCGGGCGACTGCGCTTTGATGGCCGGCCGTTGGATTTCCGCGATGGCCTGGCCCGAGCCGCCTTCCGCCGCCGCTGCAGTTTCCTCTTCCAGGGCAACGCCCTCTTCGACTCCCTCACCGCCTTGCAAAATGTCGCCCTGCCCCTCGAGCAAACAACAAATCTCGCAGACGCCGAGATCCGCCGGCGAAGCATGGAAGCCCTCGAGCAGCTTGAACTCGACCACCACGCGAACCACTACCCCGGAACCCTCTCCGGCGGGATGCAAAAGCGTCTCGCCCTGGCCCGCGCGATTGTGACCCAGCCGGAACTGGTTTTTTTCGACGAACCGACCGCCGGCCTCGACCCCCTGCGACGCAACGTCGTCTTCTCCATGATCGCCAAATACCAGCGCCAGTTCAGTTTCACCGCCCTGGTCGTGACCCACGACGTGGTTGAGGCCCTCGTGGCCAGCGACCGCGTGGCCCTCCTCAACCAGGGCCGCATTTGCTTCGCCGGCACCCCGGCCGAGTTTTCCGTCTCCGACCACCCCGTCGTCGGGGCCTTCCGGGACAGTGTCGCCGCCCTGCGATCTTCGCTCGCCGGAATCCGCGAAGACGGGCAGAGTAAACCCCAAGTCTCATGAAAAAGAGCAAACTTGAACTTCTGTCCGGTGTTTTTGTCCTCCTGGGCCTGGCGGCCATCGCCTACCTGACGGTCAAACTCGGCTCGGGCGAATTCATCAGCGGCGACTCCTACCTCATCGAAGCCCGCTTCGCCAACGCCGGCGGTTTGAGCGAGGGCAGCACGGTTCTTCTCGCCGGCGTGCAGGTCGGCCGCGTTGAGGACATCCGCATGGACCCGGCCGACTACAGCGCCATCGCCACCATGAGGGTGGTCAACGCCGTCAAACTGCCCACCGACACCATGGCCTCGATCAAGACGACCGGACTCATCGGGGACAAATACGTCGCCCTCGCCCCGGGCGCCGACGACACCCAACTCGCCCCGGGCGCGCGCATCACCATGACAGAGTCCGCCGTTGACCTTGAGTCGTTGATTGGAAAGATGGCGTTCGGCAAAGTGAAGGATGAGGCCCCGGCCGATTCCTCCGAACAAACCTCACCATGAAGCTCCATAAATTCATCGCCCCGGCCCTCCTTCTCGCTCTCTCCTGCCCCGTCTTCGCCTCCACGGCTGAGGCGGAGAAACACCTGCAGGATGCGGTCAACGAAACCCTCGCCACGGCCAAAAGCTCCAAGGACAACAAGTCCATGGCGACCAAACTCCGGCCCGTCCTCGAGAAGCACATCAATTTCGAGACCATGACACGCCGGGCCGTTGGTCCCGGGTGGCGGCAGTTCACGCCCGCCCAGCAAGCCAAAGCCATCGACCTTTTCACCGTCCTTATCATCCGCGGATACAGCGGAAAACTCACCCCCAACGAACTCCCCGAAATCAAATTCAAGGCCGCGGTCGAACCCGCGCCGGGCCGCGTCGAAATCCCCACCCTGCTGGCCTACAAGGGAAGCAACTACAACGTGACCTACCGTCTGGAGCAGGCGGACAACTGGCGCGTCTCGGACATCATCATTGAGGGGGTCAGCCTCATCGCCAATTACCGCTCGCAGTTCGACGCCGTCTTCAAGAAAGGCGGAGCCGAGGCTGTGGTCAAAACCCTGACCGAAACCGCCGCGCAGCCACAATGACCTCCGCCGCCGTCCCGCCATTGCGCCCAAGCGCCTCACTGCTGGCTTTGATCGGCGTTCTCCTCCTCTCCGCTTGCGCTTCGGCCCCAAAGAAAGTTGAGCCCACGGCTGCGGCCGATGGCAAGGGAACCACCCGCACGAGCGGGGGAGCCACCGCAGGCACGACAGACGACCTCGACGAATACGCCGTGATGGAAGTCTATGATCCGATCGAGCCGGTCAACCGCGGCTTCTTCGGCTTCAACCACTACCTCTACAAGGGAGTGGTCCGCCCCGTGGCCAAGGGCTACGAGTTCATTGTGCCCAAGCTTGTGCGCACCGGAATTCGCAATGCTTACCTCAACGTCAAATTCCCCGTGCGCTTCGTCAACAACGCTCTCCAAGGCGATCTCCCGGGCGCCGGAAAGGAAGCCGAGAAATTCGCCGTCAACAGCGTGCTCGGTGTCGGCGGACTCATGACCCCCTCGGACAAGTTTCCCGCGCTCGCCGACTTGCCGCCGGCTGACACCGGCCAGACCTTTGCCAAATGGGGCATCCCCCACGGGCCTTACATCGTCCTGCCCGTCCTCGGCCCGAACAGCGTGCGCGACACGGTTGGCGTGGTGGGCGATACCGCCCTCAATCCGCTGAGTTGGGTCGCCTTCATCGTCGGTGGCGCGCTCTGGACCACCGCCGTCACCACCCCGGATACGGTCAATTCGCTGCCCGACCGCATGGACGCCTACGACGCCATGACCAAGGAGGCCGTGGACCCCTACATGGCGGCCCGCACCGGCTACATGCAATACCGCAAGGCCACCGCCGAACACTGAGTCGGAATCAAGCCCGGAACGGGCCACCACTTCGCATCCGGCCCGGGCAGAGAGGGATGCCTAGACCCGCCGCGCGCTTTTGAGCGTAGGCAGGCAAGTTAATCTCGCGCAGAGACGACGGGGCGCGGAGATCTGGAAACACAGGAGCACGCGCCGCGAAAGTGTCTGCACACTCCGCCGTAACATCCACTCTTCCGCGCCTCGGCGTCTCTGCGGGAGATTTTTCTTCGCTTCCGATTCAACGGCTCCCGTGGACCAGGCGGTAAACTGCCCCCCCCTCGCAACGAAAACCTCCCGTTGTCCGGACGCTAGTTGCTGCCGCTGGTCAGCGTTTCCATCACGCTATCAAGCGAGAAACTGCCGGCTTTTTGACTGGGCGGGAACTCTTTGAAGGTGGCGAGGAACTCCCCGACGTATTGCTGCGCCGGCACGAGGAGGAAGGCGTGGTCGATGCGCCATTTCCCGTAGTTGATGCTTTCGTGATCGGCAATCTCGAACGGGTCGGACCGCAGATTGAAGAGCTTGGGAAAGCGGAGCGGCACAAAGGGGTCCTGCCAGACGTCCAAACCGATCGCGCGCTGCTCGGAAAAAACGAGCTTCCACTGGTCGAATCGCAAGGCCACGAGTGAACCGTCATCGTTGAAGTAAAAGAAATCGCGCCGCGGACTGGGTGACTTGCCGGCCAGAGTGTCGGTCAGGTTGTAGCCGTCGAGATGCACTTTGAAGGTCTTGTCGCCCACCTTCATGCCTTTGAGCAGTTGTTCCTTCGCGTCCGGCACGCCGGCGGCCGCGAGCAGGGTGGGCAGCATGTCCTCGTGGGCGCAGATGTCGTTGATGACGGTTCCGGGCTTGATGACCCCGGGCCACCGGATGGCGCAAGGCACACGATAGGCGCCTTCCCAGTTGCTGGCCTTTTCGTTGCGGAAAGGCGACGACCCGCCATCCGGCCAGGAAAACTTCTCCGCCCCATTGTCGGTCGAATACATCACGATGGTGTTCTCGTCCAGGCCGAGCTCCTTGAGCTTGGCCAGGATCTGGCCAACGTGGCCGTCGTGTTCGACCATTCCATCGGGGTAAATGCCCAGCCCCGTCTTGCCTTCGCTCTCGGGCTTGAGGTGCGTCCAAATGTGCATGCGGGTGGAGTTCCACCAGATGAAAAAGGGTTTGTCCGCCTTCTTCGCCTCCTCCATGAACCGCAGAGTTTCCTTGGTGAATTCCTCGTCGCAGGTCTCCATCCGCTTTTTCGTCAGCGGGCCGGTGCTGACGATCCGCTGGGTGCCGTCCGGGTTGGCCCAGCTGTGGATGATGCCGCGGGTGTTGAATTTTTTGATCATTGCCGGGTCCTTGAAATAGTCGGGATGCTCGGGCTCCTCCTCGGCGTTAAGGTGGTAGAGCGAGCCGAAAAACTCGCCGAAGCCGTGGGCCGTCGGCAGATGCTCGTCGAGATCTCCGAGATGGTTCTTGCCAAACTGGCCGGTTACGTAGCCTTGGGCCTTGAGCAATTCGGCGATGGTCACATCCCTCGCCTGCAAACCTTCCTTGGCGCCTGGCAATCCGACTTTCAACAAGCCCGTGCGGAAGGGCGACTGGCCGGTGATGAAGGCGGAGCGGCCGGCCGTGCAGCTCTGCTGACCATACCAGTCGGTGAACATCACTCCATCTTTCGCGATGCTGTCGATGTTGGGCGTCTTGTAGCCCATCTGGCCGTGGTTGTAGGCCGAGATATTCCACCAACCGATGTCGTCACCCCAGATGATGAGGATGTTGGGCTTTTTGGCCTCGGCCGCCTGGGCGGAGACCGGGCTGAAGAAACCCAGAAGGAGGGAGAGGGCGGGGAGGTATCGTGTGGGGCTCATGCGGCAGGGTTTTTACGAACGCCACCCGGCGGATGCAATGACTTTATCGGCCTTGCTCCCAGCCGGGAGAGGATCCTGTAGCGGCGCTCTATGAGCGTCGCTGCCTTTTGCGCTTCGTATGCACCGACGCTCATAGAGTGCCGCTTGTCTCTTCCCCTCATGATATACTTTCACAAGCTTCGGGCGCGGCAAACTCGAACGCCTCCACCGCGCGCTCAAGGAAGAAGCCATCCCGAAAACCCCGCTCACCCTCGAAGACGCCAAACGCATCGTCGGTCATGATGAGCAGAATGTTGGGCGCTTTCTTTGGCGGAACCACGCGGTATGGCCACCAGGCCTTGGATTCCAGCCCGGTTCCCTTGAACACACCACCAAATTTCAGGTCCGGCGCAGGAAGCTGATCACCGGAAATGTTCGTGGTTGCAAGTGGTGTCCCAGTGGTCTGGACCGGGCCGGCCGACACCTTTTAAGCCGGCAATGCAAGAGCAGCCAGAAACGGAGGGTAGATTTTGCGGTGGCGCACAGAGGGCTTGTGTCGAAGCCCGAAGGCCATCAGCGAGAAAATTGTCGCGCCGACAAAAAGCGTTCCTTTCTTTGAATGTTTTCGGCAACGTGCAGATCTTAGCTGCCGGCCATGCCCACCTCCCGAACCAATCCCCTGCCCGGTTTCCACCTGCGATTGCTTTGTCTCGTCCTCGGGCTCGCCACGACCGGGTGCACCAACCATGCCGGCCTACCCCAAATCCTTCCCGGCCGAGAGGCCCGCATGCACAACGGCTACCTCTACTACGTGGACGGCGCCGGGGGTGGAACGGCGAAGAACAACTGGGCGAGCGGCGTGCGGCAAGGACTGATCGAGGCTGGCTACACAGGGGCGGGCGAAATGTATTCTTGGGAGACAGGCGATGGACTGCTCATCGATCAGGTGGCGAGTGTCGAATACAAGAGGAAGAAGGCGGCGGGCCTCGCGGCGGAAATCACCAACAGGAAAAAGGCCTTTCCCGCTGCCCCGATCAATGTTCTCGGCTTCTCCGCCGGAACCGCCGAAACGATTTTTGCACTCGAGGCTCTCCCTCCGGCGGTGCAGGTCCGGAACGTCGTGTTGCTGGGCTGCTCGCTCAGCGAGAATTACGCCCTGACCAAGGCCCTGCGGCGCATCGACGGAAAACTTTACGTCTTCACTTCCAAACATGACCGGGTGATCGGAGATCTCATGCCGCTCTCGGGCACGACAGACCGGAAGTTCAACGATCCGGGAGCAGGCATCAATGGGTTCGTTCTTCCCGCGAAAGCCAGCGCCGAGACACGAGCACTCTACAAGAAGAAGGTCGTCACCATCAAATGGCGCAAGGCCGAGGAGCGGGATGGCGACTACGCCCGCCATTTTGACAATATTAAGGCACCCTTCATCCGCGACTACGTGGCTCCCTACCTTTCGGTCAAGCAGCCGCAGGATGGCTGAACATTCCAACCTATGAAACCCGTCCCCTTCCCTCTGACTTTGGTCGCGGTGGCCTCCGGCCTCTTGCTCACCGGTTGCGTCAACCCGATCAATCCTCTCGGGCGCTTCGATCCCACACCCAAGGTCGGCGCGATCCCGCCGGCCGATCCACCGAAGAAGTTCGCCTGGGGCATCGCCACCGCGAGTTACCAATACGAGGATCCGGCGGTCGTGCCGGGGCAGCGGAAGTTTTTCTCCACCGATTGGGACGTGCTGGTGGCGCAGAAAAAGGCCCCGCTGCGCGGGAACGCCCTCTACAGTTGGAGCCAGTTCGAGAAGGATCTTGAGGCGCTGAAGAAGATCCGTCCGACCCACTACCGCTTCAGCATCGAGTGGGCACGCGTCGAGCCGAGGCCCGGCGAATACAACGAGGAAGCCATCCGCGGCTACGTGCGCATGGCCCGCGAACTCAAGGCCCTCGGCATTGAACCCGTCGTCTGCTTGTGGCACTTCACCTTCCCCGACTGGCTCTACGACAAGGAAACCCCGGGAAACTCAAACTGGCTCCATCCGCTCGTGCGCAAACGCTGGCAAGCCTACGTCAACAAGATGGTCAAGGCCATGGGGTCCGATGTGAGGTTTTACGCCCCGCAAAACGAACCGAACGGCCAGATCACCACCGCCTACATCGTGGCCCAATGGCCTCCGGCCATGACCATGGCTTTCGGCCATTACTGGAAGGCCATCGAGGCCAGCACCGGAATGTTCCGCGACGCGGCCGGCATCGTGAAGAAACTGAACCCCGACGCAAAGATCGTCAGCGTCGAGGCCCTCCCTTGGTGGGAACGCGCGCCGCTCGACCCCGGCGGACTCATTTACAACACGATGATCCACGGCAACACCGACCACCTCGACCGCATCTACGACGTCTGCGACATCCTTGGCATCAATTACTACTACTCGCAGGCTCCGGGCCCGGTCTCCCTCTTGGCCGGTCCATCAATGCGCGGCAAGAAGTTCACCATGATGGGATGGCGCATTGACCCGGGTGGACTTTACAAGGAAATCAAGCGCGTCGCCACCCGCTACGGGAAGCCCATGATGATCACCGAGAACGGCATCGCCACGCCCAACGACGCCAAGCGTGAGTGGTATCTGCGCAACCACATCGCCGCGGTCGGTCGCGCGATCCGTGACGGCTACGATGTGCAGGGCTACTTCGCCTGGTCGCTGGCCGACAACTACGAGTGGCACTATGGGTTCGAGGCCACCTTCGGGCTTTCGCATATGAATCCTGCGACCAAAACCCGCGAGCTCAAGCCCTCCGCGCATAAGTTCGCCGACTTGATCAAGTCGCACCCAACAGTCAAGTCGGTCAGCACGATCAGCCCGCAGGCGGACTTCGCGCCCTTGCCCCGCTGACGGAGAGGCGGCCGACCAAATCCGGCCACGCGCTCCGCGGAGTGCTCACGACCCCGGGGCGGGCGTAAAGGCACTCCTCATAAGGCGCGGCAACCTTGCGCAGGTCATCATGCCTGGCGAGAGCCGGTTCAACTCGTCGCCCCACACGAGCTGCGCCAAGATCGGACCACGGTGGAAGGAAAACACCCGGGCAGTGGCATCAAAGACCTGACGGCCGAGGATGTCGGGCGGCCGCAGATCGTTGGTAAACTGCACACGCTTGCAATCAAGTCCGAGGATTCGCGCCACGGCCTTGACCAGCGCGGTCTTGCCCACGCCCGGGGTGTCCTCAATGAGCAAATTGCCCCCGGCGACCAAGCAACAGAGCGCGAGTTCCACTTCGCGACGGCGATCCACCAGAGCACGCACCGCCTCGGCTTTGCATTCGTCCAGAAATGCCCGCATCTCGGTGAATAGAGATCGGATTCCTGACGAACCAACCCTCGACCAACCGTTGTCCGGAGCATGGACGCCTTTATGACGAGGCTCCGCCTTTGGTGGCGCGAACACATTCTCGCGCGCCCCGTGCCGATGCGGACTGGCCGGGCCCAGGTCTATCCCTCGGCGAGGAACATCACGTATCCCGGCGGAGCGTTTAAGCGGCGCACCGACATCGTCCGCGACCCCACCGCCGCCATGGCGACGGGCGCGGAGAGGATCGCAGGGTCCACCCGGGTGATGGCCAGACCCTTGGCCAACCCAAGACCGGCGCACTTCATCGCGGCCTCGCGGGCGGACCAAAGGAGGTAGAAGGCCTCCTGACGAAACTTTTTTCCGACCCCGAACCACGCGACTGCTTCGTCCCGGTGGAAGTAGCGGGCCACGATCGCGGACATTTCACGGACCTCACGAATTGCTTCCAAATCTACTCCCACGGGGTGCCGGGATGCCACCACGACAACGAAGTCCCCGGCGTGGGAAACGTTGAAATCCCATTCGGTCGGAGGAAGCAGGTGCGGCTTGCCCTCTCGGTCTTCGCCGAACCGGAGGGCAGACGGCGGACAGCCCAGACACTCGGCGAGCAGTTTCCTTCGCAAGACGCGGGAGAGCACGAACCGGCAGCGCACTGCGTCGTTCTTGATCTCGGCCATCCGCACTTCTTCCCCCCCGGCCAAAGCATCACTCAATGCGTTTGCTTCGCTGAGATGGGCTAGGCGAATCCTGGCTGGAGCACTCATCTCCCGCCCCCCAACGCAGTTGGTGTCGCGAAGAAAACCCGTTTGACGTAGGCCTCGACCTCCACGGGCGAAGGCCGGAAACCCTTGTTGTAGGTCATGATGAAAGCCGCCACCACTTGTTGCTGCGTTTTTCGTCCATCCCTGTCCTCCCTACCGCCGGGTCATCTCCCACCAACCCGGACGCTCAAGCGCGTAGTCGGCCACTTCAGCACAAGCTGCTGTGCGCTCCAGCGAGAGCGCCCATTCCACACCTCGGAACACCGCGAGGAGTGGAGCCCGGCACAAGTGAAATCGAAGGCCCGCGGGGGCTCCGACGAAACCGCACACACCGCTGATCAGGAACTTCATTTATTTGTGGTGGAGGACGTCACGCCACCGGGCGAGCGCTTTGGTGAAAGTGAAGTCCTCCGCGGCCCGCCGCGCGTTCTCCCCCAAGCGGGCCCGCCGGGCGTGGTCGGAAATCAACTCGCGGACAGTCCGGGCCAGGCCGGTGGCGTCGCCCGACTGGAAGGACAGACCCGCGCCAGACTCCGAGAGCAATCGCGCGGCCTCGGCCTCATCCGGTCCCACATGCAGAACAGGCCGGCCCGCGGCCAGGATACCGTAAATCTTACTGGGCACGAGGAGGCCGGCCAGGTCGGGGCGAATGGAGACCAGATGCAAATCTGCCGCACCAAGAAAAGCGGCGAGTTCTTCGGCCGGCCGGGGCGGGATCACTGACACATGCGGGAGTGCTTCCACGGTTCGACAAAGCTCCTCCAACCGGGGCCCCTCCCCGGCAAAGACAATCCGCGCCCCACTCGGCTCCAGCAAGCGCGCAGCCTCGATCAATGAGCCGAAATCATGCGCCAGACCAAGGTTGCCCGAGTAAAGAACGACGAAGTTTTTGTTCCAACCCAGGCTTTGCCGCAGAGCGGCGACTTGCTCCACCGGGGCCGCGCTGACCGGACTCCAATTGGCAATGACCCGCAGTCGTCGGGGATCCACGCCACGGCGGAGCAACCGCGACTCCATGCACCGGCCGACCGCGACGACGGCGTCCTGCTGCTTGAGCGCACGGCGGGAGAGCGCTCGCAGGGCTTGCGCCATCCAGCCGGACGGACGCAGCACTCCGAGGTTTTCGGCCAGCTCCGGATACAAGTCCTGCGCCCAGTGAATTCTGCTCGTCCCGCGTGGGGAAGCCGGTGAGATGGCGGCGATTTGCAGCGGCGGGTCGGTCATCGAGACCACCGCGTCGACCGCACCGAGCCGGCGCAGCTGCCAGGCAAACTGCGGATAGAGGCCGGCATAGCTCAAGGCTCTCCGCGCATGCGAGGCCCTCGTGAACGGGGCAGATCCCACCCGCACAAGTTCAACCCCCGCAATCGTCTCCCGTTGCGGCAAGCCCAGATCGCGTCGACCCTGGCTGGTCAGCACGACCACCCGGGCCCCGTCAGCGGCGAGGCCTTCGGCGAGTTGGCGGAGCAGCAGGCCGGTGGCACCTGCGACGGGCGGATAAACCCGGTTGGTAAAAACGTAGGTGGGCGGTCGCACGCTTTTTCCCCGTGGTTCACCGACCATCCGAAAGCGATCGAAGCTGGCTCTCTTTGATCTTCACGCTGATGAGAAAGTCGTAGAAGCCATTGAGGACGCAGTAGGCGAAACCGGGGTATCCATCGAGAAATCCGCCCCGGCAGACATAGAGGTAACAGAACTTCCAGAGCCAGCGCGCGGGCAAACGTGCGTGCAGGCGTTTGAGCGCGCGTTTGCGGGCTAGCGAGTCGGCCGAAAGAACATCCCCCAGCGGGATCGGCCCCTGCGCGAGCGAAGCCACTTCCTCCGCCTCTTGCGTCGAATAGCGGTTGTGCCGGTCAACCCAGTCCGCAATGCCTTTGCTGAAGTTGAGGTGGTCGTAAGTTGCTTTGAGGTATCCCGTCCCCCGCTGCGCCTTGTCCTCTCGTTGCCCGTGGCCTGACTTGGCAAACCGCGCTTCGCCGATCTTCAGCAGGCGAACCTGGGGATAGGGATATTGGGAGCTGTGCTTGATCCAACGGCCGAGAAACATGAGACGGTTGGCGACGAAGTAAGCGCTATGTTGATCTGCGGCCATGACCTTCTCGCATTCGGATCGGAGGCCCTCGTTGAACCGCTCATCCGCATCGAGATGAAAGACCCAGGGATGCTGGAAAACGACATGATCAAGCGCATGATTGCGCTGAGCCCCAAAGTCATCGAAGACCCGCTCGAAGACGCGCGCCCCGCGAGCAGCAGCCACCTCCCGGGTGCGATCCGTGCTGCCGGAATCAAGGACCACGACATCATCGCACCATGACACGGACTCAAGGCAGGCCTGGATATTGGCCTCCTCGTCTTTGGTCAGAATGAGGATGGAAAACATCGGTCAGCGCTCACCAATGACCCGGGCCGGGTTGCCGGCCACGATCGCTTGGGGCGGCACGTCCTTGGTCACCACGGCGCGGGCCCCGACCACCGCCCGACGGCCGACGGTGACGCCGGGGCCGACGAAGGCATCCGCGCAGATCCACGCTTCATCGCTCACCGTCACCGGCTCTTTCCGGAGCGGCATAAGCTCGTCGCGAAAATCGTGGGAACCTCCGCACAGATGA
The DNA here is from genome assembly GCA_049315725.1 of Chthoniobacterales bacterium. GTDB lineage: Bacteria > Verrucomicrobiota > Verrucomicrobiia > Chthoniobacterales > JACTMZ01 > JACTMZ01. The sequence continues at coordinate 16,632 of JBMOJP010000028.1, forward strand.
GCTCGCGGCGAGATGGTCACTTTTTCGCCAATCCTCAGCGGGCCCAAATTGTAAAGGAGCGCTTCAAAACCGACCGCCGACCAGGCACCGATGTCGAGATTCCACGGGATGAAAATCACGACCGAAGGATGGATGTGGACATGGTCAGCCACGCGGGCCCCGAAGAGGCGGAGGAGAAACCGTCGCCACCCCCAGCACAACCGCGGGCTCCAGCGAAAAAGCGGCCGGCACATCGCCCAGAGCACACGCCCGCCCAACTCGCGGCAGGAATAGTTTGCATTTGAGCGGTTTTTTTCGATTTGCAGGCTCATGAGGGTGGGAGCAGCTGGCGGAACAAGCTAATATAAATCTCGGCGACGGCGGAGGGGGAAAATTTTTCTGCCGTCGAACGGCCGGCCACTGCCAGCCCGGCCCGCCGCTGCGGGGAGTCGATCAAACCCCGCAAGGTGCGCGCCAATGTCCCCGCCGCTTCCGCACTCCGATGGTCAAAAAGCTCGCCATTGACCCCAGGCTGCAGATAGTCGCGGAACACATCGAGGTCCGACACGACGGTCACGGTCCCTCGGGCCATGGCTTCGAGCGGGGCAATCCCGAACGATTCGCCGAGCTCGGCCTGGGAAGGATAAATAAATATATCGGCCGCGTCATAGGACGCGACCAACTGAGCAGGGTCATATACGGGTTCCTCGAAGCGCACCGGAAGCCCTTGAAGGCGACGTTGAATCTCCTCCCGAAAACCTGCTCCGCCGCCTCCGGCGGCCTCGGCCCAAGGTCCAATAAGCACGCACTCCCAATCCGCCGCCCCGCGGCGGGCCAGCTCTCGAAGCCCGTCGGCCAGCAGTCTCAGGCCTTTCTCCGGGTGGAGCCGTCCGACGAACAAGACCCGAACCTTCGAGGTGACTCGGCGTTCGGCGACAGGCCGAAGAAAAGCTGGGGCGATGCAATTGGGAACCACCGCTGTCCTCGCGGCGAGCTGTGGCACCTCCCGAATGATGGCCCGAGCAACCGGGCCAGAGGCGGCGGCCAAGGCCGCAACACGCCCATAGAGCTGATACTGCCCTTTGGGAAAACGGTTTGCGTTGACGATGATACGCCCTGCGCGAGGCCGCAGGAGCGGTAGCACGGCCGGGGTCCAAAAATCGTTGGTCACCACGATGTCCGCGGCAGGGATGCGGCACGATGCGCGCAAGGCATAGAACAGACATCTGACGAGATCTGTCTTGATCGATGTGCTCTGGTCGTAGCCACCCCAGCGGACGAACCGAATGCCCCTGATGACTTCGTGAGAAGGTTGACCGGGGTAGGACCGCGCGAAAATTGTGACTTCATGTCTGCGGGCAACAAACTCCTCGGCCAAGACCTCCCAAAGCCGCTGAACCGCCCCACCCCGCTGAGTGGGAATTGGAAAGGTCGGTCCGGTGGCGATGGTTATCTTCATGCACCGCATAACCTGGCGCCGGCGAGGAGTCGTTCCTCGGCTGATGTGACAGTTGCTGCGGCGGAGCTCCACGAGTAAGACGACTCGACCAGACATCGTCCGGCACGGCCCATCGCATCAAGCTGATCTGTCGGGGCATGCCAAGCTTCTGCGAGAGCGGACGCAATGGCTGCCTCTGTTGGCGCCACCCACCAACCCGCGCCGCAGGCCGCGACCTCAGCCCACGGCGTGGCCGTGGTGGTGATGACAGGGCGCGCCCAAGCCATTGCCTCAGCGATGACGAGGCCGAAGTTCTCCGAATAACTTGGCAGGACAAAGACCTCGGCGTTGGCCAGCACCACATTCTTCTCCGCTCCACGGAGTTCCCCGGTGAGCAACACCGAGGCTTCCAATCCTAGTTTGTGGATCATTCGCTCGATTTCGGGCCGATAGCCGGTCAGGTCCGGTCCCGCGAGCACCAGCATCGCTTTGGGGGCGCATTTCTTCCATGCCCCAAGCAGTGCATCCAAGCCCTTTTTCGGATGAAGTCGCGAAAGGAAGACAATCCACCGCTTGCCCTTGAGGATCGGAAAACGGCGCTCCAACACCTCGCGAGGCGGTCGGGGAGATAAAACGGGAAGGTCAGCCCCATTGGGGGCCATGACTACTGGCTGATCGAGACCACACCCGCGAATGTTTTCGATCTCGCGGTCCGACGTGGCATGAAAAAGAGCAGCAGAATGCAGGTTCTTCGCCTCAAAAAGCCACCAGGCCACAGCTTTTTTCCGGTGACTACGCCGCAGCGACCAGGTGTCGAGCATGCCCCGAGGTGAAATGACCAAAGGTATTCCTGCCGCCTGCGCCGCCTTACGGGCGTAAGCGTTGGGCCACATCCAAAGTCCATGGTTATGCACGAGGTCAGCCGTCCTCACCTCCTGCGCTATCGCACGGTAAAACCTTGGTGACCACCCGCGTCCGCGCGTGGCTAGAAACCCCGCTGGTTGCGAAACCAAACGAACCCCTGGGGCCGGCACGAGTGGCCCCAGATGCTCCTCATTCAGACTGGCCAAAACAACCTCGTGTCCGAGCTTGGCCTGCTCGGAGGCCAGCCGCGTGACGGACACCGCCGGCCCGCCAGAGGCGGCCTGAATGGAGGCTACGACATGCAAAATTTTCATCGAACAGAAGATGGTGGTTGTCCGCCCCTAAGCTCGGCGTCAATTGATCCATCGTCGCGTCCACTCCCGCAGGACAATGATGGCCCAGAGGCGATACCAGTTGCCACGACAGTAATCGGCCACGTCTTCATCCGGCGAAACAAACTCCTTCCACTCGGATGAAAACCACTCCCGGTAGGGAAAGACAAACCCGCGCTTGGGTCGGTTCCACAAATACTCCGGAAGGACACCGAAACTTTCCCTCAGCAGCTTCTTGCCCGGAGCGAGTCTCAGCGTCCAAGGAATATCCGACACCTCGCTGAACAAGCGCTCATCAACCAACGGCACCCGTAATTCGACTCCACTGGCCATGCTCATGGTATCGCTGTCGCGCAGAAGCTGGTTGAGCATGTATCGGCGCACCTCCAAGTAGCACACTTGGTCCGGCACCGCCCACGAAGACGGGACATCCTCTCCAGCGTAATCCGCCAGAGCGGCCGGCCGATCAGGCACCATGCTGCTGGTGATCGCGCTCGCTTCGCTGGCGAGGAAAACGGAACGAATGACGCCGAAGGCACCAGCGATGGTGGGATTGTGGCCGAAAAACTCCGACAATCGGCGGGCCCGGGCATCTGGCAACATCCCCGCCAACCCGGCGGCGAAGCGCGTGGGCCTGCTCTGAGGGCCGCCCAGAGCGCTCAGCCATTGCATCATGCGAGGCACCCGGAAAAACGAAGGGTAGCCGCCGAAAAATTCATCGCCGCCCAGGCCGGAGAGAACAACCTTGATGCCGTGAGACGCGGCCAGACGGCAGGCGAACCAAGTGTTGAGCCCATCAATGCTTGGTTGGTCCACGCTGGAGAAAAATTCGCCCAGATGGGCCCGCGCGGAAGCTCCATCGAGCATGAGAAGGTTGTGTGCGGCACCGAAGTGGCGGGCCGAACGCCTCGCCAGCGCACTTTCGTCATTGTCCTTTTGTTTGAACCCGATGGAGAAGGTGCTGAGTCCGCGATGCCCGGCCTCCGCAGCCAGGCCGAGAACCCCGTTTGAATCAATACCTCCGCTGAGCAAAACCCCGACCGGAACATCGCTGACAAAATGACGTGAGACCGATTCGCGCAGCGCCCTCGCGGTTTGCTCCCGAGCCGCCTCGGCTGACATTTCTTCCGCGCCGAAAGACATCTCCCGGTAGGCCTGCATTTCGATGCCTCGCGCCGTAACCATGGCGTGATGGCCCGGGGGAAATGCGCGAACGCCCAGGGCCAGCGTCTCCGGTTCAGAAACCGACCCGGTTCGCAGGTAGGAATAGACACCCTGCGGATTGAGCTGCCGTGGTGCGCGCTGGGTGGCGAGAATACCCCGCACCTCGGACGAAAAGATGAACTCCCCACCATCGTCACGAAAGTAGAGCGGCTTGATGCCGAAAAAGTCCCTCGCAAGGAAGAGCGATTGATCGACTTCGTTCCAGATGGCAAAGGCGAACATTCCCGAGAGCTTTCGCACGCAGGCGGCTCCTTCCCGGGCGTAAAGGCGCAGGATGACTTCCGTGTCGGTGTGCGAGTCGAACATTTCGCCGTCCCGCTCGAGTTCGGCGCGCAGTTGGCGAAAGTTGTAGATCTCTCCATTAAAGACGATCCACATCCTCGACCCGCCGGAGCCAGCCGCCCCCGGGAGCCGCATTCCCATGGGTTGATGCCCGGCCGCGCTGAGGTCAAGGATTGACAGCCGTGCGTGGACGAGCCCGGCGCAGCCGTCCGGCGCACGGTAAACGCCCTCGTCATCCGGCCCGCGGTGCCGCAGCGCTCCAAGCAAAAGCCCCAGTCTCTGCTCCTCAACGGGAGCTGTGCCAGCGAAACGAACGATACCACCGATTCCACACATAACAGGGTTAGCTCAAGATTCCGCGCGACAAGCCTGGAGGGACTGCCCAAATCCATAAGCACCCAAAATCCTTCTCACGTGGCGCCTGAACGCTTCCTGTCCGAAATAGCCAGTGACCCGCCGACGAAGCTCGTCCGGATCAAACAAGAGCGGTGAGGCCGCAGTTTTCTTCAGCACGGAAATCGTCGCCTCGGCAATCGCGTTGGTGTCATCGGGATCAACCAGAAGCCCGAGTTCCCCGTTCTTGAGGGCGTTGACCGAGGCGTCCTTGTTGCCGGCCACGACCGGACGCCCGCAGGAGAGCGCCTCGAGGAAGACGATGCCGAATCCTTCATTCTTGCTTGGCATGGCAAAGACATCACAAAGAGCGTAGTGCGCCGGCAGTTCCTCCTGCGGAACGAAGCCGGCCAGAATGACAGAGTCGCCCAACCCCTTGGCCTTGATGCTGCACGTCACGCGGTCGAGATCATCGCCTCGGCCGACCAGAATGTATTTGGCCCCCGGCACGGCCGCGAGGACCAGACGCATCACATCCAGCATCTGATCATAGCCCTTGTATTGCTCCGAGCTTTCCAAGCGACTCACCGTCAGTATCACCGGTGCATCCGCCGCCAATCCATAGCGCGAGAGGAGATGCGGCGGCTTCGGCTGCACGACAAACTCCGCCGGGTTGAAGGTGTTGTAGAGCACCTCGAACGCCTCCTCCGGCAGCCGGAGATCCGCCTTCATCACATCGCGGGTGAACTCGCTAACGGGCAGAATGAGATCGGCCTGATCGAGGGATTGACGAATCATTGGCGATTTGATGTTCCACGCTTCGATGCCGTGGGCGGAGACGAGGAAGGGTGCACGTTCGAGGCGGCTGGCCCAGGCCGCCACAGGGCTGAAATGCAGATGGGTGAGCCAGTTGACGATGGAAATGTTCTCTGCCCGCGACCAACGAAGGGCGGTGGCGGCAAAGGCCGGTCTTCGCCAAGGCCATCCGTGATCGCCGAAGCCGGTCGCCCGGATACCCTCACGCCGCAGGGGTTCCAAGAGTTCCTGCGGGTCGTTCATGGAAAGAACGCGCAATGAAGCCGGTGGTATCACCTGAAGCACGGCGTCGAGCAGCAGGCGCGAATAGACCTGAACTCCACCCTGATAATGGTAAAGCCCGGGCAAAAGAAAATTCAACTGCATGGCGGGAAACGGCAGGGTAGCCTGGAGTGAGAAGGTGCGGAGCGAGAGCCCAAGGAACGGAAAGAGGCCCCCAGCAGTCTGACCTACAAACCCCGCTTGCGACGGTATTTTTGAAAGGGCACGGCCAGCTGGCGCTGCCTCGGTTGCGGTGTGGACTCCGCCTGGCGAGCGGATTCGGCTGTCCTGAGAGTTTCGGCCCTTTTGCGGGCGGCTGCATGCTGGCGACGTGGTGCCCATTTCGGCAGATCCAGGTTATCACCCGCTCCTTCCACGCCTGCTGGGGCAGCCAGCTCCGGGCCGGAAGCACCGGCCTCAGCGGGCGCGAAGAGGGGGAAAAGCGGCGAGAGTTCGTTGGGTTTATCATACAGACCAAACGTGCCTCGCTGCCCACTGGCGAGAAACCTCTTCTTGTTGCCGGAGGGCTCGTGCTTCCATGGCTTATAGCCGCCCGGGCGTTCGGTGGACTCGGCAAGCTGAGCCTCTTCGGTCGCCTCCAAAACGTAGGGGTTGAGCTGCCGCCGCATCGCGACCAAAGACGCCAGACTTACTCCGACCATGGCCTGAAACTGAGTGGTGAGAAATACGCCCATAGTGTCGGCCGTGGTCGCGGCCGCCATGGCGAGCAGACCGAGAACAAAACGCAGTGAGGTCATGGGAACCCCCACAGTCAGGCGGGTGGCAAAGGCGTAAACAACCGCGAGCACGACAGCCAGTCCAGCCACGCCGAGATAGCCAAAATTGGCGTAAGCCTCCGGCACGAGTCCCCAGCCGATCGAAGTGCTCTGGGCACCCTCGATCGTGAGGACGCCGTAATTGACGGAAAGCATCACATTGCCGGCGTGGCTGAAGCCCTTCTGGTCGTCGAGAAAACGCGGAACGAGCAGACGGGGAATCGGCGCATACGTTGCGCCGAGACAGTAGGGCACTTCTTGAGGACTCTTCTTCTGGACCAGGAGAAGCATGTGAAGGTTACCTGCGCGCTCAAAAGCGCTTGATGGTGAATCCTCCTCGCGATGCGAGGCCGCTAAACCCGAAAAACCGCCCACGGCTGCGAATCCATCACCAACCCAAGAGGCGTAGAACCGCGGTAAGTCAAACAAAGTTATCCCATCCCCCTCGCCGTCCCAGAACTCCTCCCGCATCTGGTATTTTCCCGGATGCAGCAAGACCACGAGGACAAAAGTGGTGGTTAACACCCCCCAAGGCGGCTTGTTACTGCCCAGCGTGTAGCCAAAGACAACCAAAGCCACCGGCACCACCGCCTGCGCCAAAATAAGGGACGTAAGCGAAAACACCACTGTGGCCAGCAAGCCGGCGGCGAGCAACGCCGCCTGGCCGCGATTCAACAGCCCACGCCCATGGTAAAACGACAGGACAAACAATCCCATCGAACCCAGGGAACCTGTGATACCTCGGGCCACCTGCATCAAATTTCCCGCAAAAACAATCCAGCCCGTGAATTGGTTGATCATGAACGCCACGCTCACGAAGACGAACAAGTAGAGATAAAAGAGGGCATGAGCCTGCCCGATCATGACCAGAGATTTCGGCGCGGCGGGCGTGCGCGAAGTCAGGGATAGCCAAATGACCGTCCCGAGCAGTAAAAAGCCGACCATCGTCATGCCTCCGATGATGATTTCCCCAGAGCTATAGTCGTTCAATGCGACCGAGCTTTGGATCATCGGGAGGGCATTGACTACACCATTGGCCAGGGCGAAGACCGGCCAAATCGGCAACCCGTGGGACAGACCGAGCAGCCAGAGATAAAGCGGGAAGACGGCCACGACGAGGAGGAGAAGCCCGGCACTCGTAACGCCCGGATCGTTCATCTTCCCCGTGCCGACGACGAGGACGAGGAGAACGGCCATAAGGACCCAGAACAGCTTGGTGGTGCTGCTGCGCTCGATCGTGATTGTTCGCATGGGAAAAAGAACGGAATGATCCGCGGGGACTAGTTGCGAGATGTATTTAAACTGCCCTTTCGAGCTTACGCCAGAACACCCCCGGCACAAGCTCGCCCCTGGCGATCACGCCGCGCCAAGACAATGAGCCACGGTCCTTGCCGTGATGCTCGGGCTGAACGCCTCGACACACGCGGAGATTTCCTCCGGTGAGGCCTTGCGCGATAAAGCTTCCTCGATGGAGCGCGCCATGACTCCGATATCGCCCGCGGGAAAAACCTTGGTGAAGGGACACCTGAGGACGAAGTCGTCCGAGCAACCACATTGATCACTCACCACGGTCGGCACTCCCGCAGCGGTGGCCTCATTGATGACCAAGCCCCACGTCTCCCACCACTCACTGGGAAGAACGACCACATCTGCCACGGCATAAGCACGGGGGATCTGGGACTGGTTTAGGAAGCCCACGAACGAAGCCGGAGGTGCAGTGAAATTGCGAGGTTTTGTGATTTTGCCATTTGGAGCCTCGGCATCAAACAGCACATCGCACCTCGCACGCAACTCCCCCCCAAGCTCTCCACTACCCACGAACAACAAGTGCCACGGGTGCCGCGGCCCACTCTCACTTTCGCAATTTGCAAAATTATTCCTGTCAAAATGTGCACGCGCCGCGAGCACCAAATCCAGCGGCCTCTTTTTCGCCACAAACTTTCCGCAAAACATCACGACTTTGGAATTCTCGGGGATTTGCCAAGCCTGGCGGACCTCTCTCCGGCTTTCAGCGAGCTCGCTTCGACCGTCTCCCGTCCCACCGCGGCGGAGTTTCTCCACCGCGGCGCGGAAGAACTGGTTGTCCACGCAGTAGGGCGCCTCGAACAGCTTGTCCGGCGCGACACCGGTCTGGAGATAGAAGCGTCGACTCGCTTGCCCGATGGCCAGAAAGTAGTCGACTTGGCCGAACAACCGCCGCAGCGCAATCTTGCGCACCAAGCCCCGCCATCCGCCCTTCGGCGGGATCTTGTCGCTGGTTTCCCCGCGGAGAAACACGGGAATCCCCATCCTTCGCGCTGCCGCCACAGCATCCCACTGAGCCTTGAAACGCCAGCCCTCGGTCCAGAGAGCAGTCGCCCCGGCCTCGCGCAGGCAAGTGGCCATTGGTTTCACCAGCGGAATGCCGTTGAATGCGTGGAGATTCCATGGTCCCGAGAGATTCAGAAAGCGATGCGGATAGCCGGAGAGCAGATCGACGTCCCAAGCGAAGGACTGGCCGAAATCCTTGTCGTCAGTTTTACTCACGCCTTGGTCCGTCAGGAACCAGACCTCAAATTTCAGCCCGAGCGCAGCAAGCTCCCTCCAGAGGGGCGCTTGATATTGGATCGGGTGTGAGGTGAGAACGACGAGCATGATGGGAGAGGAGACAGGTGCCAGGGATCAGGAGCCAGTCGGCAAAAGAAAGGGAGCCGGATTTGCCATCATCGCCCCAAGCATGCGCCCAACCTCTCGGTTGAGTTCACTCAATTCGTGATGCTGCCGCTCCGCAAGGTATCCACAGTCTTGGGCAAAATCCAAAGACGTGTCGGTCTCATTACACTCGCCATCGCAGTCCGTGAGCTTGCTGACAAAATGAGCTTCGTAGCGACGCTTGGCCCAAGCCTCGCGGAGATTCATCGCCACCGACCGCGAGGAACGGCGGATCTGTGAAGTCAATGCATACCGCTCCTCTACCGGGAAGGTCTTGCTGAGGTGGAAAACCTCCATCGCCAGCGAGTAAGCTTTCTTTTAGACCTCAAGTTCCTTCGCACTCTTCACCGCCATAGTCGTGAGTCTTTTCTAGCTTTGCCTCTTATCGTGAACATTCCACCCGCTGACTCTGTCACGTCCCCTGCCGCCTGAAGCCTGTCTCCTGATGTTTGTCACGAGCCCAGCTCTTGCAGCATCGCTCCCCACCTCTCACCATACTTCTTCCACGTGTAGCCGGCGGCGACTTGGTGGGCGGCCAGCCCCATCTCACGAGCCTTTCCAGGACTCTGCGCCAAAGCTGCGAGCGCGCCGCGCAGGGCCCCGACATCTGCGGGCGGCACGAGGAGCCCATTAACCCCGCTTTCGATCAAATCTACGCCAGCCGTGTTCTCCGTGGTGATGACAGGAAGCCCTGCGGCCATGGCCTCGAGGACGACGAGACCAAACCCTTCGAACAAGCTCGGAAAGACAAACGCGTCAGCTTCGGCCATTTCACGCTGCAGTTGTTCTCTTGAGGTTTGTCCAAGTTGCACTACTCCGGGCGGGCAGCCGCCTTCCAAGCCACCGCCCCCGGCGAGACGCAACTCGAGGCCCTGAGCCTCCATTCCTTCCCATGCATGGAAAAGCACATTGAGGCCCTTTCGTTTGGTCAGGTATCCGGCGTAGAGAAAGCGGAATGGCTGGCGGGAAGTGCGAGCTTTCCGGGCCGCCCCGATCGCCAGCCACTCAGGGCCTACGCCATAAGGCAGCACGCGGACTTTGTCCGCGGACACGCCGTTCTCGACAAGAGTCCGTTTGGCAAACGAACTGGCGACGACCACAACATCAGCCAGACGATGCTCTTTCGCTTCGGCCCGCTGAACGATTTCCAACCGGGGCACGAAGGCCTCCGGCCACATCGCGGAATCGCCGCCTGCCGCGAGGACCACATTAGCGCGGGACAAAGGATGCGCCACGCTTTGGTCGAGAACGAACTTGCGCCCAGCCTGGCGGGCCCGGGCGCCGACGATCCAGGCTGCGGTGTCAAAACCCACCACCACATCGGACGCCTCGATCTCGTTTTGTGGAACAAGCCGCTGAAAAACCGCGTTTCGCCAGTGCCAGAGCCGCTCCTTGTTGATCGGGAGGCGCGAGAGAATCAGGGCAGATGCCTCGACCCAAGGAAGTGTGCGCAACTTATCACTGGGAATGTCAACCGGCCGCCGCTGAGCAACTGCTCCACCGCTGGCGGCGCGGGTGCTCTGGGCAAACCCAGTCCAAAAACGCAGAAGCGCGCCCTGGTTTTCCAACTCACGCGCCAGACGCGGCGCATGTTGCGTGCCGGGATGGACCAGAAGGACGCGGGGCTTCATTGTTCGTTTATCGGCGGGCCCCACCCGCTAGCGCACGCGTCCCTCCCAATCGCGGGGCTTATGCGTCTTGCCGCCGTCGCCGC
>JBMOJP010000029.1:0-27256 GCA_049315725.1 Chthoniobacterales bacterium
CTCAAAGTGTCGCCGAACCGCGCGGCCTGACGCGCGCGGACCTTTTCAATCCGCGACCGGATCGTCGCGGAACTTTCTTCGGGCGCGCTCGAGGTGAGTTTGTCATAGTCGACGGGCGGCGCCTCAACGTGGATATCGATGCGATCGAGTAGCGGACCCGAGACACGCTGACGGTAGCGCTCGATGGCACCTTGCGGACAACGGCACTCACGCTTCGGATGGCCAAAATATCCGCACGGACAGGGATTCATCGCGGCGACCAGCATGATGTCGGCGGGAAAAGTGAGACTTCCAGCCGCCCGGGAGATCGTCACCCGGCCGTCCTCCAGCGGCTGACGCAAGACCTCGAGGGTCGAGCGCTTGAACTCTGGCAACTCGTCCAAAAAAAGCACCCCATGGTGGGCCAGGCTGACTTCCCCGGGCGTGGGATTGCTCGAACCGCCGAGGAGGCCAACATCGGAAATCGTGTGGTGCGGCGAGCGGAAAGGACGCACGGCGACGAAATTGTGCTTCCCGGCGAGCAGGCCGCAAACGCTGTGAATCTTGGTCGTCTCGATCGCCTCCTCCAGGGTCATCGGCGGCATGACCGTCGGAATGCGCTTGGCCAGCATACTCTTGCCGGCACCCGGGGCACCGAGAACGAGGAGATTGTGCCCCCCGGCCACCGCCACCTCGAACGCGCGTTTGACGCTGGCCTGCCCCTTCACGTCGGCAAAATCGATGTCCGCATGCTGGTGGCCGTGGAAGACCGCCACAAGATCGGACACGGTGGCCTCGATGCGAATCTTGCCGTCGAGGAATTCAAAACATTCCCGCAGGTTGCGGACCCCATGGACCGACAACCCCTGCACGACGGACGCCTCGGCGGCGTTTTCCGCGGGAACAATCAGCACGGGCTTGCCCCGTCGCCGGGCTTCGAGGGCGATCGGGAGCACGCCCTTAACCGGGCGGATTGCCCCGGTGAGGGCCAATTCCCCGGCGATGCAGCAATCAGCCAGACTTGGGAGGTTGCGGCCATGGGCGATGACGAGCATGCCGAGGGCGATGGGCAGATCAAAACTGGGCCCCTCTTTTTTCAAATCGGCCGGGGCCAGGTTGATCGTCGTGCGCCCGCGCGGCCAGCGATAGCCACTGTTGGCGATCGCCGTCGTCACACGGTCCTTGCTCTCCTTGACCGCGACGTCGGGCAGTCCCACGAGCACAACCTTGGGGTCTCCGCTCCCCTCGTTGACCTCGATTTCCACCTCGATCGCATCAGCCCCATGCAAGGCCGCGGAGTAGACTTTGGTCAGCATCGCGGGGAGTTTTAGGCGGCGACGGGCCCGGAGACCAGACGTTGTTTTGGCCTCGGGCGGCGAGCATGGTGGCAACTTGCGGGCTGGCCTTTCGGCCCAACGCGAGATTAGGCTTGGAGTAGTTTGCTTTTGCTTTCCTTGGCCCGGGGCACCCGGCCCTCTCGGAAAGGCAGCAAAGCAGGACCGGCACCATGATTTTACAACGCGAAAAGAGCTTCTACTTCACATTCTGCACCACTCAAATCGCCGTGGCTGCGCTGGTCTACGCCGCCCTCTACGGGATCAACAACTATTTCCGCGTTAGTTGGCTGCCCGCCATCGGTTCCTACCTGCAGATCTTCGCCGTCATGCTCCTAGCCCTGATCGGGGAGGCATTGACCCGGCCGGATGCACAACGGATCAATGCCGGAAAAATGCGCCGCCGGCCAGCCCTGAACCTGGCGCAGCGCCAATCTTTCTGGCTCGCTGCAGGGTTTGGCGCGTTCCTCACACTCAGCCGCGACCCGAGCATATCCCGCATTTTCTTTGTCGGCTTTACCGTCTTATCCTACCCGCTTTTTTTTGCGACCAACCGGTATGCACGGAAGTGGCTGGCGAGATTTTCGCATAGTGGGAGCCTACGTTTCAAGCTGCGCACGGTGATTGTCGGCTCCGCCGACTGGTGCGAATCCGTCCATGAGAAACTCGCCAGCTATCGGGAGTTTCTTGACACGCAGAATCTCTTACTCGTCCGGAGCGACGAACCGGCGGAGGAGATTTTGGCCAAGGTCAGCGACCTTGCTCCGGACCTGCTGGTCTTTCCCTCGAGCGAGTTGTCCTACGAGACGGTCACACAGTTACTGGCCCTGGGCGACCGTCGGGGATTCCGGTGCTGGATTCCGGTGGAGTTGTCACGACGCCACGGGCGGCAGTTTGAAGTGCAGGACGTAAGCGGGCTCTCCGTGCTTACGCCCCCCACCCTGCCGCTGGCCATCGCCTACAACCGGGCGATCAAGCGCGCTTTTGATCTCGCCGTCAGCGCCCTCATCATTCCCTTCGTCCTGCTGCCGCTTATTGTCATGGTCGCCGTGATCCAGCGCAAAAACTCCCCCGGCCCGCTCTTCTACCGCCAGGACCGGGTGGGCGAAAATGGGAAGATTTTTCCAATCCTCAAATTCCGCACCATGCGGGTCGATAACGACAATGAAGCCCGACAGGCCAGCCGCAAGGACGACAGGGTTTATGCGGGAGCGCGCCTGCTCCGCCGCCTCAGCCTCGACGAGTTTCCCCAATTCCTCAACGTGCTGCGCGGCGAGATGAGCGTGATCGGGCCGCGGCCGCACATGATCGAGCACGAGCGGGCTTTTGAAGAGTTCCATGAGCTCTACGGGAGCCGCCGCTACGTCAAACCCGGCGTGACCGGCCTCGCCCAGGTCGAAGGCTACCGGGGCGAAGTCCGCGGAGCCCGGGACGTGCGGGGCCGGGCCCGCTACGACCTATTTTACGTCCGGCACTGGTGCCTGGGTCTGGACATGCGCCTGGCCCTGCAGACGGTCGCTGTGATGATCTACCCCCCAAGCAAGGCCTATTAGGCCCGTCGCGCGGGCGAGGGTCGCGACGAACGCTCAGACTTCGGTGCGGAAGTAGGCGATGGTCCGCTCAATGCCTTCCTCGAGGGGAACGGTTGGCTCCCAGCCAAGATGCTGGCGGGCCAGCGCGATATCCGGCTGACGCTGACGTGGGTCGTCTGCGGGGAGCTCGCGGTGGACGATTTTTGATTTTCCCCCGACCTTGCGAAGAACAAGCTCGGCCAATTCGAGCATGGTGAATTCACCAGGGTTACCCAGATTGACCGGGCCCACGGTCTCAGTCTGCTCCATCAGCCGAAGAAAGCCCTCGATCAGGTCGTCCACGTAGCAAAACGAGCGGGTCTGCGAGCCCTCGCCGTAAACCGTGATGTTCTCCCCGCGCAGAGCCTGGACGATGAAGTTGGAGACGACACGCCCGTCGTCGGGATTCATGCGCGGCCCGTAGGTGTTGAAAATGCGAACCACGCGGATGTCCACCTTGTTCTCCCGGTGATAATCGAAGAAGAGCGTTTCCGCGCAGCGTTTGCCTTCGTCGTAGCAGGAGCGGCGGCCGATGGGATTGACGTTGCCCCAGTAACTTTCCGGCTGCGGATGGACCGCGGGATCGCCGTAAACTTCGGAGGTTGAGGCTTGGAAGACGCGGGCTTTAACCCGCTTGGCCAGGCCGAGGCAGTTGATCGCGCCCATGACCGAGGTCTTCGTCGTCTTGATCGGATTGTATTGGTAATGCGGCGGCGACGCAGGGCAGGCCAGATTGTAAATCCGGTCGACCTCAAACTTGAAAGGATCGATCACATCGTGACGGAACAACTCAAATCTCGGGTGCCCGATCAACCCGGCGATGTTCTGCTTGCGGCCGGTGAAAAAATTGTCGAGGCAGAGCACATCATGGCCCTGCGCGATGAGGCGATCGCAGAGATGGGAACCGAGGAATCCGGCGCCTCCGGTGATAAGAATACGCATGGGCGGTGGGTGGGTTTGACTCAGGTGTTGGGCGGTTTGCCGATGGCGAAGACGCGAAACCCGATTTTTTGCATCTCGGCGCGGGGAAGAACATTCCGTCCGTCGAAGACAAAAGCCGGCTTGTGCATCCCGTCGTAGATCGCGGAAAAATCGAGGCTCTTGAACTCGTCCCATTCTGTCAGCACGGCCAGAGCGTGGGATCCCAGCGCGGCCTCGGCCACCGATGTGGCCACGACGAGGCGTGTGTCTTCCTTGCCGGGACCAAGCACATCGCGGCGGATTTCCTCCGCAGTGACCTTCGGATCATAAACCACGACCGTGGCATTCTCCTCGAGCAGATCACGCACCACTTGGATGGCGGCGGATTCCCGCGTGTCATTCGTGTCCTTTTTGAAAGCGAAGCCCAGCACGGCAATGCGCTTGCCCGCGACGGTGTTGAAAAGCGTCTGAACCAACTGGCGGGTGAAGCGGGCCTTTTGCCAGTCGTTCATCCGGACCACGCTTTCCCAGTAGGCCGAGACCTCAGGCAACCCGAAGTGCTGGCAAAGATAAACGAGGTTGAGAATATCCTTCTGGAAACAGGAGCCGCCGAACCCCACCGAGGCTTGGAGAAACTTCGGGCCAATCCGCGAGTCGGTGCCAATGGCATGAGCCACTTCATCGACATCGGCCCCCGTGACTTCGCACAGGGCCGAGATCGAGTTGATGGACGAAATGCGCTGGGCGAGAAACGCGTTGGCCACCAACTTGGAAAGTTCGCTGGACCAGAGGTTCGAGGTGATGATGCGCTCGCGCGGAACCCAGCGGGCGTAAACATCCACCAACTTTTGCATGGCCGCCTCACCCGCCGGAGTCCGCTCACCCCCGATGAGGATACGGTCGGGCTTTTGCAGGTCCGCGATGGCCGTGCCCTCGGCGAGAAACTCCGGATTGGACAGCACCTGGAATTCGCCGTGTCGTGAGTTGGAGCGGAGAATAGTCAGCATGGCCTCGGCGGTCTTCACCGGGATGGTGCTTTTCTCCACGATGATTTTCGGCCCCTCCGCCACGGCGGCAATCATGCGGGCCGCGCTCTCGATGTAACGCAGGTCGGCCGCACGACCGGCCCCGATGCCATATTTCTTGGTCGGCGTGCCGACGCAGACGAAAATGATGTCCGCCGTGCGGATCGCGCCCTCGACATCGGTCTTGAAATGCAAGTTACGCCCCCGGGCGCCGCGGACGACGTCGTCCAGGCCGGGTTCATAGACGGGGAGTTCGTCCGAATTCCACGCGGCGATGCGGGCGTCGTTCGGATCAACGACCGTGACCTCGATGTCGGGACATTTCGCGGCGATCATCGCCATGGTGGGACCGCCTACATAACCAGCGCCGAGACAGGTGATTTTCATAAAGCTAAAGCGTGGGATCAACTTGCGTTGGCTGGGCACCGTAAACCCCCTTGGCCCCGTAGGTGCCGTAGGTGCGGTAGGCGTAGGCGTAGTAGGCACCACTTCCCTGCCGCACGGCATTGAGCACGATGCCGGAGGCGGGCGCGTTCGCCTCCGCGAGCAGTCGAACCGCTTGGGAGGTGGCCTTGGCCGGCGAATGGCCCGCCCGCACGATCAAGCAACAGGCGTCCGCGTAGGGAGCGAGCAGCAGCGGATCGCGCACGGCAAGGACGGGCGACGAGTCGATGACAATGCGGTCGTATTGGCCTTTCAAGGTTTCCAGCAGTTCGCGGAGCCGCGGTTGCGCCAGCAACTCGGAGGGGTTGGGCGCGATGCCACCGGCGGGAAGGACCCAGAGCTTTTCAATTTTTGTCGGCACGATGGCCTGCTCGAGGGTGGAGGTGCCAAGGAGAACCTCGGAGAGGCCCGGCTTGAGGTTCTCGTTGAAGAGGAGTTTCGAGACCGAGGGCTTGCGCAGGTCGGCATCAATGAGCAGCGTGCGAAAGTCCTGCTGGGCCAGCGTGGCGGCAAAGTTGCTGCTGGTGAAGGTCTTTCCGTCCCCAGGAACAGCGCTGGTGATGAGAAAAACGCGGTTCTTGTCCCGCCCCGCCACGAGGGCCAGGGTGGCCCGCATGGTGCGGAAGGCCTCCGCCACGACACCCTTGCGATCAGTCACGGTCGGCAGCATGGCCCCGCCGCCACCGCTGACCGGCTTGGCCTTGATCTGCGGCACGGCGGCGATCGTTCCGACGCCGGTCCGCTGTTCGACCTGGTCGATGGTGCGCAGCGTTGGATCGAGGTAATTCAGGCCGAGAGCAAGGCCGATACCCGCAGCCAGTCCCCCGAGGAGGCCAAGGGCGATGTATTGGCCTGTCTTGCTTTTGACCGGGCCGGCCCCGAGGGCGCGCTCCTGGACATTAATCGACTGGTCGGTCAGACCGCTGGTCACGTCAACCTCTTTGAGCCGGGCCAGAATCGACTCATAAAGGGCGCGATCGCTTTCGAGGTTGCGGGTCAGGGTATTGTATTCTATGGATTTTCCCGTGATCTCGAGCAGACGCTTTTCCGCTGTCGCCCGCTTCTCCCGGAGAGCTTCCAATTGCTTCTCGGCCTGGGCCCGACGGGCTTCGAGTTGGCCGATGACTTCGGCCACAAGCGCCGACAAATTGCCTTCCAGAACCTCGAACCTCGCCTTCGTGGCGGAGTGGGCCGGATGCCCCTCTCGGTAGCGGCGGGCCATTTCACCGAGTTCGCGCTCCAAGGCCTCAACCTGTGTGTTCATCGCGACAACCCGCGGATCATTACCCACGCTGGGCAGGAGGAGCAGGGCTTTGGTCTCGCCGCCGTAACCGGCCACGGCGTTGAGGTCGGTGTCCAGCTGCCGGACGAAGGCCTCCATCTGCTGAATCTCCATCGTGGTCTGGTCCACGGTCATCTGCCCCTCCTTAAGCATGGTTTCCAAAGAGGCGGCCCGCTCCCGCTCGCGGAAGCTTTGCATCGCCTCCTCGGCCAACCTCATTTTAGCCCCAAGGCGTGCCGCCTCCTCGACGAGGAACTGGGATGCCGACTTCGTCGCATCGCTGGTCTGTTCGAGCAACATCCGCAGATATTCATCGGCGTAGCCGTTGGCCAACTTGACCGAAAGCTGGGGATCGGGCGTGCGGGCGACGATGTCGATCAAACGCGTCATCTCCCGGTAGGAGGACTTGAGCATCATGGGCAAAAGTCCCGCCGCAGACGACGGGGTCAGTTCACCATCCTTGCCCGCATCCCATCCGGAAGCGCTGATAAACCCGGGGTCGGTGGCCAGCTCGAGCCGCTTGGATACGCGCTCGGCCATGGGATAGCTGTTGAGGGTTTCGACGATGGTGTTGATCATGTCGATCGATCGCACCTCGCCTTCGCGCACGCTCTTGAACCGGTCGAGCACCTGTTCCTTCCCCTGCTCGATGAAAAGCACGGCGCGCGCCGCGTAGAGGGACTGCTCGCGGCTGATGAGGAAAGCGCTGAGAATGCCCCCGAGGAGAAGAAAGAGACAGACGAGCCACCAACGCTCGAGGATGACGTGGAGGTAATGCCTCCAGTCGAACGGCTCGGAGTTTTCCTGCAACGCGTCGAAGGGATCGGGACCCGGGGATGAAGACTTCATGAGACTTGGACGCCTAGAACCAGCTTTCCGTCACCGTGATGACATCGCCCGGCTGCACCTCGACGGCGGCTTCCTTGCCATCGGCCATGCGCTTGGCGTTGGCCCGAATCGAGGTGACCCCGCCGCCTTCCTTGCGCTGGATGATGACGCGACCACGGTCCGCGATGCGGGTGAACCCGCCGGCCAGGCCAATGGCTTCAAGAATATCGATGCGCTCGCCGCCCTGCAGTTCGTAGCTGCCGGGGCGGGCCACCTGGCCCATGATGGTGAACTTGCGCTGAGCGTATTTCACCACGTTGAGAAAGACCTGCGGATTCACCAGGAACTGCCGGTCGTATTGTCCGCGGAGCATCTCGCGTGCATCGCGGATGGTCAGTCCGGCTAGTTTGATCTCGCGCACGAGGGGCAACTGCACCGTTCCGTCGCGGGCGATGGTGGCTTGGGTGGTCAGGTCGGGCTCGCGGAAAATGTTGAGTTCAATCACGTCACCGATGAGCAGGACGTAGTCACTTTCTCCCGAGGCGATGGAGGCGGATCCCGTGGGCGCGGCGGCCACGGGAGCGGCGATCGGAGCCGCCGCGGGGGCGGGGGCAGCAGGAATGCTGGGTGTCGTGGTCAGCATCGGCAACGGAGTGGAAGCGGCCGACGGCTTGGCGGGCAAGGCTGTTTCCGACGAGGCCGCATCCTGGGCGCACAGGGTTGCGCCGAAGAGCATAGCGGATAACAGAGGGTAAAAAAGTCGTCGCAGCATTGTAAAGGAGCGGTAACTTGTAGTTTGCCCGATCAAAAGATCAAGTTCAAACCTGTTGACGCCGTGGTTTCGGGATAATCTCCGCTGCCTGTGCTCTGGTAGGTATTGCCGGTGGAACTCCAAATGGTCGTCTGCCAGTAGAGCCAAGTGTTCAAGTCCCACCTGATGTTGGCGGAGAAAAAGGCGTAATCGTAGCTGCCGGTGCCCCCGTTCGACCCCACGGCAAGGGACACATTTTCTGTCTGCTGCCAACCGGCGGAAAGACCCAGGGTGAGTTTGGTGAAGAATTTCTGCTGGATGGTTCCAACATAGCCCCGATTGACCTGGACCTGGCTGGTCGTGGTCAGGGAGTAACCCTGGTCCTGATAGACCGATGCGGTGAGCGAGGTCGTAGCCCGAGGATTCCAGCCAACCTGCAGGCTATAGTCCGGAGAAATCGCCACACCCTCGAAGCTGCTGGAGAGGCGGATGAAAGTTTTCTCGGACGGCACGTAATTGATGGCGATTTGATACACGGGGCGAAAGCCCGTGTAAGAGGAGTTCACGTCGGTGACCCCTGAAGATTGCACGTAACCCGCGCCCAGGCCGGCATTGATCGTCAGCTTGGAGGTCATGCTGTGCTCCGCGGTGAAAAGCATCTGCACGTATTGCCGCGAGTCACTGCCTCCGCCGCCCTGCACGTCCTGCGTGTTGATCCCGCCTTCCAGAGTCACGCCGAGCGTCGTCTTACCCGTCCAAAGCCAGTTGGCCGAACTGCCAAAGTCGATGCTGTTCAGACTGCTGCCCGAGTCATTGCCGCTCCCGTAACTTGTCCGAGATGCGTTATAGGAAGCGAAGGATCCAAGCGTCACGAACTCGGTGAGCGAGTAGGTGTAATCCCCGCGGAGATTGAAATTCGCCTGCGTCGTGTTGCCGCCCACCTGCACGTTTTGGCCCGTGCCGTAGGAGCCTGCGGCGGTGATGCTGGCTTCGTGCCGCACCCCGACGTGGCCGATGCGCATTTGCAAGGTCTGGTTGAGGGGATTGCGGCCGTTGCCCGCTTGCGCCGAGGTGTAATTCGGATTCGTGTACAACACATACCCGCCGCCGTAGGCCAGCGTGAGGGAGAGGGGGCCGTATTCGCGGCTGAAATCCAACGCCAGCGTGGGCGCGACGTAGGGACTGTTGTCGTCCGACTGCTGGGTTTGCACTCCCGAAGAATTGCGGTTGGAATACTCCCATCCAACGCCGAGTCCGGGGCTGATGCGCAGTGACTTGAAACTCAGCCCCTCGCTCAGCTTGGCCGCCCAGTCCCCGACAGGTTCAATGTCCTCCTGGGGCAGGCCGAAACCAAAGGGCGTGGCGCGGTCAGCCTGCGTCCCCACCCATTGCGAACGGAAAACGGCATCGCTCACCGTCTGCGGAGGTTGCACGAATTGGGCGAGAGCGGCAGATGCGGTGAGAAACGCCAGCAACGCGATGGCCCTGACAAAGTGGCACGGGCATCCCGCCCGTGATCCGACAAATGTGTTCCGCAGGATGCGGGACACGGCAGGCAGGATGCCTGCGCTCCCTTGGCTCCCGTCAAGGAGATGGGACGCCCCCGTCCCACACCCCGACACCGCGCAAAGCGCGCTGCCTTCTCCCGCTCCGCGAGAAGTGGCGCGCGAGGGCGCGCGTGCTTCCCAAAAGTCGCACGGGCCTGGCCCCTTCAAAGCATGCGCCTCTTGGAACGCGCGTGATCTGGGGACGGGGGCTTGCATGGCAAACCCTGTTTAATCCCCGATTTCCCTCTTCGAAGCGAGCCGGGAAGCAACCCTCCTCGCAATAATTTACTTTACCTCGAAGCGGGTCACAACCAAGCGAATCCGTTTGCGCAAATGCCAGGTTTGTGGGAATTTCCCATCATGGCAAAACTCACCACACTCGACGCCCGCCGTCGCGGAATTTTTCCGCCGCCATTCCAACCCGGCGACAGTGTCATCACCGAGTATCAGGACAGCACCCGCGTGACGTTCCGTTTGCTCAAACCCGCCGATGTTCCCGTCGCGAAAACCGCACGCAGCAAGAAGGGTTTCACGATCTTGCGGGCTCCCGGCGTCCCGCGCGCCGCGATTGCCGATGCCCTCCGGGCCGACCGGGACGCCCGATGAGTGCCTATTGGGACGCATCGGCTTTGGTCGAAGCCTGCCTTGACGAGGGCTCACGCGTGGCCTTGGCCAAGGCGGGAGGCGTGACCAGGGCGCATTCCTTCGCCGAGGTTTTTTCCACCTTGACGGGCGGAAGGCTGGGCTTTCGCAGCCGCCCGGAAGACGCTGCGGTTCTTTGCCGGGAGCTGGCGAAGGATCTCCATGTCGTCGAACTGAGTTTGGAGGAAACGCTTGCGGCCTTGGAGAGTGCCCGTCACCACGGCGTTCGCGGAGGATTGGTCCACGATTTCCTTCATGCGGTCGCCGCGCAGAAGGCGGATGCTGATAACATCTACACGCTGAATCTGGATGACTTTCGCGGACTGCGTTTGCCCATCGAGATTCTGGTTCCTCCATCAGGCTGACTGACCCACACGCAAGGGCGCGCGTGCGCCCCAGAAGTGGCACGGTCATTCTGCCCAATACTGTTGCTTGAGCAGAAAAGATTGATCCGCAGATGGCCGCAGATTTTCGCAGATATAATCTATAACTAGCTTACAAAAAGACTGTTGCACTTTTTTTAATCTGCGCTCATCTGCGTGAATCTGCGGTTAAAACCTTCTCAAGTAAACGGTATTGGGCATCCTGCCCGTGAGCGAACAAAGTGTGTTCCGCAGGATGCGGAACACGGCAGGCAGGATGCCTGCGCTCCCGTCAATCCCGTCAATCCCTGGCCCCGACTCCTGCTTCCGCCCCCACCCTCTCCGCGCTCCGGTCTCCTTTCCCCTCACTTCCCGATCTTCGTCTCCGCAGAGAGCCGGGAAGCGGCCCTCCAAGCATTATCCCAATCCCCCGAAGCCGCGAACCACGCCAGGGCGACCGAAAGTTGATCCGCCTCGGGCTTTTTCGCCTCGATGGCTTCCTTGAGCAAGCGCCGCACCGAGACGTCATTCCCCTGCCCTTCGAGCGTGGCGAGTTGGCGTCCGAAATCATTGATCCCGCGCCCGCCGCCCTCCATCGGCACACCGGCAGCTGCCGCGATGATGGCCACGGCCCGGGGCTTGTCGCCCGCCCTGGCGTAATACCTAGCCAAGGGCTGCCAATAAATGCCCGGCTCCGACCCGCTCTGCGCCTGCATGTAGGTCAAGGCCACGCCGGGATCAGGCAGCGAGACCAACTTATCCAGCACGACCAATCGCAAGCGTTCAGGCAGGCCATCCAAGTAGCCTGCGGAATTCGCCAAGGCTGCGATCCACTCCGAGCTAACGGCGGGCGATGCGGAGATGACACCCTGCGCGGCCAGCAAGGGCTCGCCACTGAGCTTACCGAGAAGCCATGACTGCGCTCCGGGTGCATCCTTGAGGCTAGTGAATGCATCCCTGACATAACCGCTCGCAGTCGGCAGATCCGATTTTTGCTGGTGGCGGTCGATCACCGCCGCGCGCCGGACCGTTTCGCTCCAGGCCTCGGCCTCCCGCTGCGAGTCGACTCCCTGCCACAGGGCGACCTGCCCGCGGGGCGTGCGGGGAAGATTTGGCTCCACCAGCCGACCGCCGGCTATGATGCCATCGAGCTTATCACCCGTCGCTTCCGTAAAGGCCAGATTCCAGTAATGGGCATCCGGGTGCAGGGGAAATTCCGCCAGAACCGACGTAACCAGCACCTCCCCCTCTTTGTAGCGCTCGGTGCGCCCGAACTCAGTGAGGCGCGCATTGTCGTCAGCCCAGCGATACCCCAGGGGCAACACACCCTGCATCTGCTGCGATGCCATCCATCCGCTGACTGCGAGCAAAGCAACTCCAGCCAAGGCAAAGACAGATCGCATCAGTCCGGGATGAGCTAGGGGCCGTCCGGCTGGCGCGAGGGTGGAAACGGCCAACACGAGAAGAAACCAACCCAGCGCGGGTCGATGCCATGGCACATCGACGATCCCGTGCGCGATGGCCGCACCGACGGCACTCGCCGCAACCCAGCGCAGGAAGCCGTCCGGTTCGGAGCGCCCGCGCCATGAGCGGAGGAAATACCAAATGACCAGGCCTAACAGGGCGAGGGCCGCCGGCAGTCCTGATTCCGCCACGACCATGAGCCAGTCGCTTTCCGGATGCAGCACCTGCGCCGCCACGACCGATTCCTTGCGGTATTGCGGAAAAACAAACTCGAACTGGCCCAGGCCCGTTCCGGTCAAGGGGACATCCGCGACCAGCTTGAGGGTGTCGCGGAAAATGGGTTGCCGAAAGTCCACATCCTGCACACCCTCTGCCCCGGTCGCCATGCTATCCTGGATCAGCCGTGAGAGACGCTCCTGCACATTGCTGCCACCAGCAAGAAAGAGCACGAGGAGAAACGCGACCATCACACCCGTGGCGACGAGAATGTTGCGGCCGGCGCGGCCCCGCGCCACCCCCACCGCCCAGAGGGCCAGACCGAAGGCGAGAAAGACCACCCCCGCGCGGGAATTGGAAAAGAATAAAAGCCCGGCCAGCGGCGGTGCTCCGCACAACGCCCCAAGGATAGCTGCGCCGCGATGCCCGTGCACCACGGCCCATTGCATCAGGCCGAAGGAAACCACCGCACCGACAACCATAAGCGTGGCGGTGTGGTTCTTGTTCGGCAGGAAGCCGAAGATAGCCCCGCCGCTGAAGGGATACTTCCAGCCCGTCTGGTGGGCGACGATCGCGAGGATGGTATACGCCGCAACAACCAAAGACACGGCATGGAGAAAAACAACGAGGCCGCGGCCTTCCACCGGGGCGACGAGCAGAAATGTGGCAGCGAGGAAGGCCGCGCCGAGCATCGACCACCAGAACCAACTAAGCCAAGGCTGGGGAGTCACCGAGGTGGCCAGGGCGAAAGGACCCTCGGCCGGGAACGCGGCGCGCCAGGGCGCGGCCCCGACCAATTCTTGCGGGAGGAAAGCGGCCAGAGTGCAGAGCAAGAAAACCAGGCTGAGCAGCAGAGGCACCCAACTGGACCTGATCCGTGGTTGCCCCGCAATCAGGGCCGCGCCGGCCGTGGCCAGGAGGGCCACAAGTGCTTCGACCGCGCGGCTTCCGGTGATGAAAATGGCGATGGAAGCCCCGGCCAGAAGAAGCAAAGGGCCGACCACCGTGCGGAGTTGGGTGTCATGGTAATGCACAGATCCAGGCATTGTGCTCCCGTCCGGAGGATTTCGCCAGCCCGGCGTGGGCAGAGCAGCAGACCGGGTGATCCAGGGCTTGCGGCTCTTGATTCAATGCGCGAGCGCTTCGGCTCTCACCGCGATGGGGACACCCACCAACGAGCGGGCGCGGAGAACGCTCGCTGCGGACTCGCTATGGGCAGCGCCGACGACGGATGAACATGATTCCGCCCAAGCCGAGAACAGCCAGGCCCAGCAGGGCGTAGGTCGAGGGCTCGGGGATCACAGCGACCGTGTTGAGGATCATATAATTCCGGCCCGGTTTGAGATTGTTGGTCGAGGCCAGGAGCCAATCGATGGAGAGGGTTTGGAAATCGTTGGCGGTGAAGGATCCTGAAAGCGTGCCATTGGAAATAATATTCACCGTGCTGGCCACGGCAAAATTTGTGATTCCCAGGCTCCCGCCGCCGTTCTGGGCGGTGAGACCAGAGATCGACATGTTGAGGGACGAGCCTTGGACGGTGGCGGTGAGGCGATAGAGCGAGTTGTAGCCGATACTAAACCCCTTGAAGGTGGAGCCGTTGGTCACCACGTTTGTTCCGTTTTGCAACCAGTCGATGCCCAAACCATTCGTGAACCCCGCACTAGCAGGGTTTAAACGAAACTGCGCCAAGCTGGCGGTTTGATTGGCATTCATGAGACTGAAGCCAAAAACGTCGTTGTTGGTGTAGGTTTGGCTGTTTGGTATGGTGCTGGAAGGTCCCACGATCCCGAAGTCGACCGAAAACACGACCGGCCCTGATCCCAGCGCACTGAAGTTCCGATAAAGAGAGGGGTTCGTGGTTCCGGGGAGCACTCCGAGGACAGAATTGTAACCCCCGAAATAGACGCTATTGTAGCCGGCTACGGGTGAACCGTTTTGGGGTGAACCGAATGTCCAATTGTTGATAAACCGGACGAGGCTGGTCGAGCCCAAATTGTTATTGGTGTTGAATGGATCTGTCGTCTGCCATTGCTGACTAACAGGGGCATTGGCCGGCAGATCATCGAGGCTGCTATTACGGACGTAGCCATCGTTGGTGCGAAAATAGCCCGTTGACCACGTCTGGGCCGCGCCCCTCAAGGGAAGAAGAGCCAGAACGCAGGCGACGAAGGTGGGGAGGCAACGCGGCAGCACGTAGAAACTTTGGCATACCCAGACGGTCTGCGCAAGGAGGCTAAACGCCTAGCCTGAAAATAGTTCAGGCGGGCAACCTCGCGGTGCCCGCCTGAAATGATATGAAGAGTAAGCTGACTTACGCCTGGGCCGCAGCGACGCGCCGGCGGCGCACCACCAAGGCGGCCCCACCGAGCAGAAGCGCGGCGGCAGCCCATGTGCCCGGCTCAGGAACAACCTGAGAGACCACCTGAGTGGAATTGACGATCATGTAGTTGTCTCCGGGGGCATTGGTCCCACCAGTCAACTCCCAGTTGATCGAGGCACGCTGGAAATCTGCAGCGGTCAAACTGTTCAAGATGGTCGCGCCATTCACATAGGACGCACTGCCCGTGACGGAATAGTTTGTGATTTGGCCACCGCCATTCGTCTGCGGGCTGAGACCGGCCAGATCCAAGGAGAAAGTGCTGTTGGAGAACGTGGCGGTTAGGCGATAGAGCGAGTTGTAGCTCCACTGGCCAGTGTCAGCCCCATTAGCTAGGACCCTGAGGTCTCCTGGGAGGGGACCTGCGTTAGTGAACTGAACGCTCGCCAAGCTGGTGCCGCCTGCATTGGCGAAGGAAAATCCAAAAACATCATTCGTGAAGCCTCCAGTGGATGGCACAATTCCAAAATCAGCGATGAAACTGACTTGTTCTTTGCTGACCGTGATCAGCGAACTGAAGTCGCGGAAGAGCGACGGATTCGCAATGCCAGGGACGACGCCACCGCCAAGATCATAGCCACCGAAGAGGACGCTCTGGTTGCCGGAGGCAAAATTCAAGGCGGTATACCCTGGGGTGAACGCTAACAGACTCGTGGAACCTTCGCTGCCGTTAAACGGATCGGTTGTTTTCCACTGGTCGGCGAGGGGCGCACTCGTCGGCGCACCATCCAAGCTCGAACCGGCGTCATAGCCGGCACTGGTGTTGAATTGGTTCGTCACCGAAGTGCCGGATGACCAGTTGGTGGCCGGATTGAAGCCGGGGGCGGCGGCAAAGACGGACGAAGAAGCAGCCACGCTCGTCAAGAGAATTGCTGCGGTATAGCGGAGTGTTTTCATGTTTTGTTTCGTATCTTGGGATTGCAAGTGGGCTTAGTTTGGGCTCACGACCGGGTTGGGAATGGGTGCCGGTGGAGGCGGCGGGGTGACTTGCCCGGTGCGACGAGCCGAGGCGTTGAAGGAGGTTGCAGCCAGCGCGAGAACGCTGAGAACAATGATTGGAAGGAGACGTTTGGTTTTCATATCGAGAGCAAATCTAACGTCACATCGCACGGTGGCAAGAGTTTTTTTCTTTTTTTTAAAAGATTTTTTTCCTGGGCCACGAAGCATGCTGGGGTGCTGTTTGGGTGGGGAAAGCCTCCTCGCTTGCAGCCTTGCAAGAACGACTTCCTCGCGACCGCGGGCGCGAGGGCCAACAAAAAGGAGGTCACCGCAACCCCTTGAGCAGTTTTACCTCCTCGGGCCCCAGCAGTTGTGGATCGATGGCACCGACAAGCTTGCGGGCTTCTTCGCTCCGACCAGACGCGGCCAAGGAGGCGCAGATGATGGTCTGGGTCCCGGGCGAGAGGCGCGCGAAAGACAGCGTGATGTCGCCAAAGGCCTCGAGCGCTTCGGACGGCCGGCCGGCCCGCAGCAGAGCCAAGGCATGGGTAGCTCGGACGGCCGGGTCGCCGGGCTCGGCGGCCAAAGCCGCGGCGGTGTCGGCCGGATTGACCGCGAGCACCACGCCAGCCTTGGGATTCTCCACCGTCCGGGCGGCGAGAAGCTTGATGTATCGGGCGTAGTCCTGGACAGGAATGGCTTCGGGTGCGACGGCCAAGGCGCGTTGGTGGGCCGTGGCCAATGAGACCGCCCCGGCGGGGCCGCGACGATCGAAACGGTCGCGGGCCAGGCGGAAAGCCTGCGCAGCAACTCGTGGGTCGCCACACAACTCAACCAGCGTGAGGTCAACCGGACCACCAGCACCGATCTCGTCGGAAATACTGACCACCACCGGCAGGGCGCCCTCACGCGAGGCCGCACGCAGGGCAGCGCCGACCGACTTTGCGCCGCTCTGCGGGCCGCGTCCAAGGGCGTATTCCGCGCGGGCTTTGTTGATTAAGCGCAGTGGCTCCGGGGCGTTGCCTCCAGCTTCGGTGGTTTCAATGAGGGCGAGCCAATTTTGCATTTTAGCCAGCGCGTCGATGCGGGCATTGAAGGCGTCGATGCTTTCCCCGGCTTCCTGCACGGTGATGAGCGAGAGAGCCTCGCGGGGCATGCCCTGTTTGGTCAGCCAAGCCGCGAAGGCCGCGCGCCGGTCGAGCGGGGCCGCATCGAAGACGGGGCGCAATTTCTGCTGCAGGGCCGCGGGAGTGGTTTTGCCCAAATCGACCAGAACCGTGGCCGCGGGCAGAAGCGCCGAGTTTTCCGCCTTGAGATTCTGCATGGCCAGATCGGCCCAGCGCTCTTGTTCCTCCGGCCCGGGCAGGAGAAAAGCCAGGCCGAAGCCCAAGGCCTCCTCGGCCGCCGGTGTCCCCTGCAAGGTATTGACGATGCCGATCATCTCGGCGGCCACTTGCTTGGCCTGCTCGCTGCGCGTGCGCGCGAGCTCGTCGGCATTGCGTCGAAGGAGCAGACGCGCAAGGTCGAGCTTCAACGCCGGATCATCGCTGAATGTGATCATGCGGCGGGTTTGTTCGATGGCTTTGTCGATGTCGCCCCGGGCCAGCCGACGAGCCGCGCGTAACTTCGCGCCGCCGGCCGCATCGCCTGATTTTTCAAGGTCAACGACGGCCTGTTCGAACTGTTCCTCCGTGCCCAACCTCGCCGCGACTCGGGCCCGCTCTTCAAGGTCCTCGGCCGTGAGCCCTCCCTGGGCTGCCAGCCGGCTCCAATGCTCGATCGCGGAGGGCAGGCCGAAGGATGCCTCGAGAATGGCCGAGCTTCGCAGGACCTGCGGGTCGTCCGGGCTCAATTCGCGGGCCGAGTTGACCTGCAACCACGCCATGCGGTAATCCGCCTGATCATAGTTTTCGAGCGCCTTGGCCGCCAGGTCGCGGGCGCGCCACTTCTGGAAAAAGAAAAAGCCGCCGACCGCGGCAAGGACGGCGAGGAGCGCGACGCCGAGGAGCAGCAGCAGGCGGTGCCGGGTTTCGGGTGGTGAGGTTAGAGACATGGTGTATTGAGTTGTTGGCTGAGGGCGGATCCGCACCGGAGTCCGGTGGCGGAGAATTGATACGCCAGACCGGTGCGGTCGACAAGCCAGCAGAGACGATGGTGAGCGCAGATTGATGAAGGCGGAAGTTGGCCTCCCGGCGGTTCTTCGTTCATAGTGTCTGGCTGCCGCCGCAAGCAACATTCCGTTCAATATTCCGCGTTCTGACTTTTTCCTTTCCCTCCCCCGCCCATGGAACAAATGACCCAACCATTTTCACGTCCCGGCGCAGGCCGCCGGCCGGTCGGGCTGTGGTTGGTGGGCGCGGCGTTTGTCGTCGGCTGGTGGCTGGTCCTGCGGGCCTGCTGGTGGGAATGGTCGCTCAACGCACAATACAGCTACGGCATGCTGGTTCCCCTCCTCGTGCTCATGCTCGGCGGGCGCCGCTGGACGGACCGCCCGACCCCGGCGATTCCAGCCCGCGGCGGCCGCGTCGCGGCTGGCGCGCTGATGACGCTGGCCGCGCTGGGTCTGGCTCTGGTGCAGCCGCTCGTGCTATCGAACGCCGACTGGCGCATGGTGCCCCTGGTCTCGGCGATCTGCGGCGTCACGATGACGCTCGGCCTCGTTTACCTCGTGGGCGGCGGCCCGTGGCTGCGGCACTTTGCTTTTCCCGTGCTCTTTTTTCTCGTCGCCGTGCCGTGGCCGCGGCCGCAGGAGAATGCCATCATGAGCTTGCTGATGGAGCGCAACTCGGCCCTCAATGTCGAGGCGCTGCACTGGTTCGGCTACCCGGCGGAGCAGCGCGGAAACCTCATCGCCCTGCCCGGCAGCCTGCTCGGCGTGGAGGAGGCCTGCAGCGGCATCCGCTCCCTGCAAAGCAGCATCATGGTGGCGCTCGCCATCGGGGAATTTTTCCGCCTGACGGCGGCCCGGAGAATTTTTCTCCTCGCCCTTGGCCTGGGCACCGCCCTCCTGGGCAACGCCCTGCGCACCCTCACCCTCTCGGTCGCGGCCTGCCGGGCGGGCAGCGAGGCGGTCGATAAGATCCACGACGGCACCGGGCTGACCGTGATGGTTGTTTCGTCCCTGCTCGTCTTTTTCGTCGGTAAGTTGCTCGCACCGCGGGCGCGGACAGCGAGCGAGGAGACAGGAGACAGGAGACAGGGAACAGGGGACGGGCGTGACTTCATTCCCCTTTCATCATTCCTCACTCATCAGGCCAAGTTCTTCTCCCTTGCGTTGCTCATCCTCTGGTCGGGCGCGTGGCTGGGGGGCGAGGCGTGGTTCCGGTGGCACGAGAGCCGCGCGGCGCAGGCCCCGGCCATCTGGGCCCTGGAACGCGCCGGTCCGTGGGACAATTCCCGCGATGTTCCCCTCGCGGAGCGAACGCTCGACGTGCTGCTTTTTCCCGACACCGCCTTCTCCGAGCAATGGCGCGATGATCAAGGCTGGCAATGGCAGGCCTTTTATTTCCACTGGCCGCCCGGGCCGACCTCGGTGCAATCGGCTTTCATCGTCCACGACCCGCGGACCTGTCTCGGCGCCGCCGGGTTCGAACTGGAAACGAAACTGCAACCCTGGACCGCGGAGGCGGGCGGGTTTCGCATTCCGTTCCAAAGGTATTTGTTCCGCGACCGCGGACGACCCGTGCATGTTTTTCACGCCGTGGTCGAGGACGATGGCTCGGCCGTGGCCACCGGCGAGGCTTTTGATCGCGGGCTGCGCTGGAACAACATGGCCAGCGGCCGCCGCAACCGCGGACTGCGCGTGCTCGAACTCGCCGTGCGCGGACCGCTCGACGCCGCAGACGCCGAAGCCTCCGCCGCGCAATGGCTGCAAACCCGAATCAAGCCAGCAAAGTGACGAGTGACGAGAGAAGAGGCCGATGCGCGCCATGCGACTTTTCACTTGTCACTTGTCACCTGCCACCTGTCACCTATCACTTGTCACCCGTCACTTTCCACTCGTCACTCCACAATGTCCCCTGCGCCCGAAGATAGCCCCTCACCTGCGCCCGAGTTGCCCAGTTACGAGCTCGATGAACGGGAAGAACCGGCCGGTTGGCGGCGGTGGCTGAGGGGTTGGCGGTTGGGGGTGACGCTTGTTCTTTTCGCCTTCGGCGTCGCCGTGGTGTTCGGGGCCAAACCGCTCTACCGCGAACTCAAGGCCCGGCGCGCGCTGACCATCGCGGAGCAGGCCGGGGCTGCGCTCGACCAGGGACAAGGAGCCGACGCCTCGACCTTGCTGCGTCAGGCTGCGGTCATGGCTTTCGACGACGAACGGGTCATGGCCCGCATCACCTACCACGCCGCCCGGGCGGGCGACACGGCCAGCGTCGTCGCGATCGGCAAAAAACTCGATGAGGGGAAGGCCTCGCCGGAAGAAATCCTCGTCTTCGGCGAACGCTCGCTCGGAGCCGGAGGCGCGGCCGAGGCCGAACGAGCCCTCGCCGCCCTGCCTCCGGATCTTCCACCGGCCGAAGCCGCGCGTCGTATCGCGCTGCGGGCGGGGTTGCTCCAGGCGCAGAAAAATCCGGCCGAGGCCGAGCGGGTGATGCGTGGCGGCCTGAGCACCCTGCCGCCGACCGAGACCAGCCGCCTGCGCCTCATGCTCGCCAGCCTCCTGCTCGGCGCCGAGGGTGCACCCGGACGCGACGAGGCGCAAAAAATCCTCGAGGAAACATCCCTCGAGTCGAGCGAGGACGGTGCCTCCGCCCTGCGCCTGCTGGCCATGAGCCGCGCCGGCATTTCTCCCGAGGCGCAGGCCGCACTGGCTGAGACGACCGAGCGGCTCCGACAGCACCCCGCGTCGTCCGCCGCGGACGAAGTTTTCATCGCCCGCCTCGTCATTTCTTCCGATCAAAGCCGTCAGGCCGACGCGATCAAGACCCTGGTGGCCAAACTGAAGGAGCGCGGCGCGGGGCTCGACGACCGCGTGGGCGCGGCGCGGTGGTTGATCGGATTGCAGGCCAACGAGGAGGTGCTGGAGTTGATCAACCCCGAGGACCCCCTCGCCCATGCCGGCGCCCTCATGGCGCGAATCGACGCTTTGAGCGGACTCAACCGCTGGGACGAGTGCCACCAGCTCCTCGAGGCCACGCGGGGCGGTGCCCTGCCGGATACGCTCTACTATTTGTTCCGCGGCCGCATGGCCGAGGCCCGCGAAGACAAGGCTGCGGCCGAGACGGAAAAGCGCCAACTCCGCCAGGCCATGCAATTCGCCGAGATGCCCCATGTGCTTTTTGCCGCGCGCTACGCGGAATCGGTCGGCTGGAAGCCCGAAGCCTTTGCGGCCTGGCGCATTCTGGCCACGGATAGCGGCGCCCAGGTGGAGGCCCTGCGCGGTCAATTGCGCAACCTGGCCGGCACCGCTTCAGCCACGGAAGGCGCCGAACTCGCCGGCGCGTTGCTCGCCCTGCAACCGCAGGATCCCTCGGCGCGGTTGAGCGCCGCCTATTTTCGTCTGCTGGCAGGACAGCAACTCGACGAGTCGGCCGCGACAGCCGAGGAGTTGCTGGCCGCCGACCCGACTTCCATTGATGTGCGCCGCGTGGCCGCCCTCGCCCGTCTACGCAAAGACGACGCTGCGGGCGGGTTGGAGATTTTTCCCGAGGACAACGGCGAAGCCCGCTGGCAGGCCGTGCAGGCCGCCCTCCTCCAGGCCACCGGGAAAACCACGGCGGCCGAGAAGGTCAACCGGGCGATCAACCGCGACGAACTGACCCCGGAGGAGCAGGCGCTGCTGCGCGGGATCGCGCAGTAGGCGAGGGAGGGGAATCGTTCAACCACGAAGCACACGAATTTTCACGAATTCAGAATGGAATGTTCCGCCTTTGGCGGAACCAATTTCAAGGGCCGGGGCCGCTCTGCAAGGTTGCTTGCGAGACAGCCACGGACCTTGAAACCCGCCGGGAAAACTTCCCGGCGATCCAGTCCTCACTCTCCTTTTCGTGGCCCTTCGTGTGTTTCGTGGTTTATCCTTGGCTTCCGTAGTGCGCAGTTGCTTTTACCCGGAAAATGCGGGAACTTTCCCCTGCAGACCACTCCGGCAACTCCAACCTCTTCCTTCCTCCATGAACCATCTCCTCACCACCTCCTCCCCGCTCCCCGCTCCCCGCTCCCTGCCGCGTGAACGCTCTGCGTTCACCCTCATCGAGCTTCTCGTCGTCATCTCCATCATCGCCATCCTCGCCGGCCTGGCGTTCCCCGCCGTGCAGGGCGCGCTGGGTCAGGGCAAAAAGGCGCAGGCCCGCAATGACGTGAACCAGATCGCCCAAGCCTTCAAGGCCTACCAGTTGGAATACGGATCGCTGCCCGCGACAGGAACTACCGATGGTGCGCCTCCGGCTGATTGGATCAGCAGCCTGACGCGCTCCAATGCAACCTTCAACAAGCGGGGCATCGTGTTTTTCGAACCGAAGAACGCCAAGGGAGGCAAGGGTGGCCTCACCAACAATGTTTATTACGACCCTTGGGGGAAAGCCTACACGGTTTTGCTCGACCTCAACTACGACAACAAACTCGTCACTAACAGCCAGACCTATTTCACCACGGCCATCGTGGAGTCAGGGGGACCGGACACCAACCTGTCCACGACCAGCGACAACATCTCGAACATCAAGTAGAGCCGCCTACGACGGGATCGTGGGCTGGCTTTTTTTCAACCACGAAATTCACGAAATTTCACGAAGCTGAATCAGAATGTTCCGCCGTCGGCGGAACCGGTTTCAATGTCCGGGGCGGTCTCGCAAGCGAGCTTGCAGAGCCGCCGCGGACTTTGAAACCCGCCGGGAAAATTTCCCGGCGTTCCGGTCTTCCCTCTCCTTTTCGTGGCCCTTCGTGCTTTTCGTGGTTAACCCTCCGACCGCCGCCGGAGGATCTCCGCGGCGAAGGGATCGCCCTCGGCGGCCAGTTCGTTGAGAAACCCCCGGCCCAAGTCCTGCACGGCCGGGTGGGTATGATCCATCGCCTGCTCCGCGATCCGCGGGGTTAGAAACCGCGCCAGCATCGCCTCCGCCTCTGGGAACGAAGCTGCCGGCAGTCGTGCGAGATAATCCGCCTCGATCTTCCCCTCCAAAAAAATGATATCCGCCCGATCCTTGTCCCGGCCGGTTTCCTGCTTGCTGACCAAAAGATCAATGGGGTCGGGCAGACGGGTCCCGTCGTCCATCGGTTGGGCCCGCTCCCAAACTTCGTCAAAGCCGTCCACCGCCAGTTGGTTGGGTTCACGAAAGATGTCGAGCGGACGGTCCAAGCCCGCGATACGCAAAACGTGGTCACGTTCAATAACCCCGGCCAGTTCGCCGGGCGCAATCGTCCGCCAACTGCCCATGGCCACGGGCCTCGCATCTCCGCAGCCAGAGATCAACGGCCACAGCTTGCGGGCCCAGTCCTCGGCCGATCCCAGAGGATCAAGCCAGATGTCGGTGCCGTAGGTGTTGCGACTCAATCCGGTGGCAATGATGGCGATACCCCCGAGACTGAGCACACGGAACTCTGCGGCCAAAGCCCGGATCAAGCTGTCGGTGGTTTGAGCCCCCATCGTTCCATATCCTCCTTGATCCGATCGGAAATCCACATGGCATCAGCCATCGACCGCACGCCGCCGGGCAGCCAGGGCTCGGAGTTGTCCGGGATGGGCGTCTTCGTCGGGTCGGGACCGGGCAGCTTGCCCTGGCGGCGACGCATGATCAGCCGCGATTTTTCCATCGAGTAGAGCCACTTCTGCCGCTCGACGTCGGGGCGATACTGTTTCATGGATTCATCGTAGATCGAGCCCACCACACGGGCAAGCGCTGGAGGGAGTTTAACCACGAAACGCACGAATTTTCACGAAGCTGAATCAGAGTGTTCCGCCAAGGGCGGAATTGGTTTCAAGGTCCGGGGCGGTCTCGCAAGCAGGCTTGCAGAGCCGCCGCGGGCCTTGAAACCCGCCGGGAAAATTTCCCGGCGCTCCGGTCTCCCCTCTCCTTTTCGTGGCCCTTCGTGTGCGTCGTGGTTTATCTTCTGCGGCGATGGAAATCCTCTACCGGCAGGAATCCTACGACATTGTGGGCGCAGCCATGACCGTCTACCAGGACAAGGGCCACGGGTTCGTCGAGCCGGTTTATCAGGACTGCCTCGAGATTGAACTGCGCCACCGCGGCATGGCGTTTACCTCGCAGCAGGAGATCACGCTGACTTACCGCGGAGAGACTCTGCGCCACCGCTACGTGCCGGACTTGGTCTGCCACGGGAAGATCATTGTGGAATTGAAAGCGGTGAAGGATCTGGCCGACGAGCATCGGGCGCAGGTCTTGAACTACCTGCGGGCCACGGGCCTGCGACTCGGGCTCTTACTGAACTTCGGGCACCATGCGGGATTGCAGTGGGAGCGGATCGTGCTCTGAGTTTATTAACCACGAAATTCACGAATTTTCACGAAGCCAAACCAGAGTGTTCCGCCTTTGGCGGAACTGGTCCCGAGGTCCAGGGCTGCTCTGCAAGCTGGCTTGCGAGGCAGCCATGGACCTCAGGACCCGCCGGGAAGTTTCCCGGCGCTCCGGTCTCCCCTGCCATTTTCGTGAGCCTTCGTGCTTTTCGTGGTTAACCCTTCCTCTCCTTCCCCACCGACCCGTAAATCCTCCGGATCGCAGGGCCCGCCCCCCGCCTTCAACCCAGACTGTCCGAACGGCGCGGAACGACGGGCAGGTCATCAACCCCGGCCACGGCAGCACACAAAGTTTCCCGCACATCGGCCGGCAGCGATGACAAATCCCCGCCTTCGAAGTAGGTCAGGGCCTTGAGCACAACCATCGGCGGCAGATCGGGTGCGAAGAGCACCTCGGCGGCGGCCAAGCCACGCTCAAGCGACAGGCCGGACCGGAGGATGGCCGCAACGTCCAGGTAATCCTTCGCCTCGACCCTCTGCACGACAAGCTTCAGCTTGAACGCGAGCAAATCCTCCAACGAGGCCGCGACAACTACGCCGTCTTCGGATACCTCAGGCTCACCCACGCGCCCGACTTCAAGGCCCCCGAAAAAAGAAACTTTGACCCCCCCGGGCGAGAGCACCGTCAGCGATTCCGGTTCATCCTGCAGCACCGCGGCGGAAGCCAACCACGGCAAGGATCGTTTCAGCGCCGCACGGTCGAGCGGAAGAGACGTGAAGAAATCGAAATCGACCGAGTGACGGTGCCCCAGACGCAGTGCGATGGCCGTGCCGCCGTAAAGGACGAAGCCCGGATGCCGCAACGGCGCCAATTCCCGCCAAATTGCCGCCTGAGGCGCCGGCAGGATGTCGAGGCGTGGTGGAAAACTCTTCACGCGAAGCGACGAACCGGCATGGCTGGCACGGCACCAGCCACAGCCAGCCCGAGACGACGGTGCCAAAAATGCCATGACCGCGGGGAAAACCATCCGGGCTCGGCGTGCTGGATTACTTCGGCCAAAGCATCAGGCCCTGCGGTTTTCTCCAGCAAACGCACATCGGCGAAAGTGCCGAGGTCCATGACTTGCGCCATGACGCGCTGCGGACGCAGCACCGCCTCCTCGGGAGTCTGCCACCAGATATACTTGGCCGCCCAATCGCGGATCGCAGGCGTCATAGTCAAATCATAGCGCGAACCCCGCGCCCATCCAAGCCGCATCGTCGATAGCATAGCCCGGCTGGAAACAGTTCTCGCCCCAATCATCCGCGCCAATCCGCGTTAATCGGTGGCCCCGCTGTCCCTTGGTCCTTTTCGCTTCGCGAGTTGAGCGTTGAAGGTATCAGTTGGCTTTGCTTCGCTTCAGCCCGTCTCGCTGTGCTCGGCTGAGGGTTGAGAGAAAGAATCCGCTCCGGCTGACTCTTCTCACGGAGCGAGGATCGTGAGGGAGCCGGGGTCGAGACGTTGGAAATCGCCCAAGTTGTAAGTGTGGAGGCGCCGGCATCCGGACACCTCGGCGCTCTCGAGATGCAGGGCATCATAGATCGCACCGCTGGTCAGCCCACGATCGGCCACGCGCGTCATGGCCAGCTCGTAAATCCGCACGGATAGCGGGAGGATCCGAAGTTTTTTGCGCACGCTCTCGTTGACAATCATGCGCGCTTCGCCCGGCGGTAACCGGCGTGTAAGCGGAAGCGCGGTGAGGGTCGAATACGTTTCGGCCAGAGTATGCGTCGAGGTCACCGCCTCATGATCGCGGCAGGCCGCATAGAGACAGGCCAGAGCGGAGTCGTGATGCGGAAGTTGCTCGACGAGCGCGGTGACCAGAACCGATGTGTCGAAGTAGATTTTCAAGCGGCGCCCGCGCCCATTTTGGCGCGTCCCTCGCGCTGGAGTTTGATGAATTGACCGATCTTGATGTCGCTGGTTCCCGAGCCAGCGTGAACCAGGAAGCCCCTCTTCCGGGACACCCGCGCCGGCTGTCCGCCGGCCAACCGGATCCGCAGGCTGTCGCCTTCGCTGGCAATTTCGATTTCCGCACCGGCCCCGAGGTTGAGCGCCTCACGCAGAGGCTTGGGAATCACCACCCTACGACAGCTTCACTGGCGCGCTGTCAAGGGGGGGCTTGGCGTGACGCTTACAATATCCGGGTTGGGGAATGGATTTGAACAGAAGCAAACGAAGGGAACGAAGGCCAGTTGAGAGCTGAGGGTTGAGAGAAAAAGTCCGCACGGCGGTCCCTCGGTCTTTTAGTCCCTTGGTCCGTTGGTCGCTGCGACGACCTGTCTACGTCCTACGATCTCCGATTTGCCCTCGCCCCGCAGGTGGGACTCACGCTATCTCCGGCCTATCGGCCCTCCGGTTCCGGCCTCCGGCTGTCCCTTCGCCCCCTCCCCACCTACTGATTGCTCAGCGTGGTTTGCAGGCGGAGGAATTTCTTGCCGTCGATGCCGAGCGGGGTGCTGAAGATTTGGCGCTGGTTGCCAGACGGGACACCGGTTTGGTCGACCGGAATATTCGTGCTGACGCCGTTGCTACTCCAAGTGCCTGCCGCCAGGTCGACAATGCTCTGGCCGAAGACTTTGAGACTCGGATCGTTGGTCCGGACCACCGCGGTGATCGAGAGCGCGTTGGTGCTCAGCGTCGTGATTGATGGGATGCCGTTGGTCGCGGTCGGGCTGGTTGCTCCGCCGATGGCGTAGAGACCCACGGTGGTCGCGTTGGTCGGGGCGCCGTTCAGCCAGGTGGTGAACGGACTGCTGGCGGCCGAGACCGTGCCGGAGACGGCGATATTCTGCGTGGTGGCTCCGGTGCTGGTCAGGCTGACCTGGCCTGCCGGGTTGCCGATCGGTGCGCTGGCCGCGATGCGAACATAGACCAGCGTGGCCGCCACGATGCCACCGCTCTGGGTCAGAACGACCGAGGGTGTGAATGTCGTGTTGTTCGTTGAGACCTCGTAGTTGGACGGGGCGGTGACGGCGATATTGTCGGTCAGATCGGTGCCGCTGGCACTGAAGTTCTGCGCGGGCGAGGCGTTGCTGATCGTCGTGGTGAAGTTGGTCAGGGTGCCGCTGACTCCGATCGTGGGGACACCAATCGCATTCGTGGCCACGCGCACCGAGGTCATGCCGAT
>JBMOJP010000104.1:0-6497 GCA_049315725.1 Chthoniobacterales bacterium
CCGGACGCCGCGAATCGACCGGGCGCGGCGTCGTCTTCCTCATCGAGCGCGCGCTGGACCAACTCGGCCTCGTCCCGGGCGGATGCACCGCCGTGGTCCAGGGCTTCGGCAATGTCGGTTCGGTCACGGCCGGTGGGCTGGCCTACAAATCCGGTCTGAAAATCATCGGCCTGAGCGACCACACGGTCTGCCTCTACGATCCCAAGGGGCTCGATGTCGCAGCGGCCGACATCCATGCCGCCGCCCACGGCACGCTGCGCGACTTCCCCCAGGGTGAGCGGATTCCGTCCGATGATTTTCTCACCCTGCCCTGCGATGTGCTGGTGCCGGCTGCGGTCGAGCGCGTGATCCATGCGAGCAACGCCGCGCGCCTGCGTTGTCGCGTCCTGGCCGAGGCGGCCAACGGCCCGACCACGCCCGAGGCCGACGAAGTGCTTGACCAGCGGCGCGGGGAAATCTTTCTCATCCCCGATGTCCTCTGCAACGCCGGCGGCGTGATTGTCTCCTACTTCGAGTGGGTGCAGGACATGCAGAGCTTTTTCTGGACCGACATCGAGGTGACCGACCGGCTTTTCCGTATCCTCGACAACGCTTTCACCGCGACGAGCAAGCGCGCGAAGGAGCGCAACGTCTCCATGCGCACGGCCGCCATGGCCATCGGCATCGAGCGGGTGCTCGCGGCCAAACGCGACCGCGGGCTGTTTCCCTAGCCCAGTTCGAGCACGACCGGGCAATGGTCCGAGCCGGGGACGTGCGGGAGGATGCGGGCCGATTTGATCCGCGGAACCAGGGCGGGCGAGACAAGAAAGTAGTCGATGCGCCACCCGATGTTGCGCGGACGGGAGTTGTTCATGTAGCTCCACCACGTGTAATGGCCGTGGCCCTGGGTGAAGAGGCGGAAGGTGTCCACGAAGCCCGCGTCGATCAGGGACTGAAACTGCCCGCGTTCCTCGTCGGTGAATCCCGCGTTGCGCCGGTTGGTTTTCGGGTTGGCCAGATCGTGCTCGGTGTGGGCCACGTTGAGGTCGCCGCAAAAAATCACCGGCTTGGTCCGCTCGAGCGTCTGCAGGTGTTGGCGAAAAGCCGGTTCCCATTCGCGCGTCCGGTAGTCGAGGCGCGTCAGCTCGCGTTGCGAATTCGGCGTGTAGACATTGACGAGAAAAAAGTCGTCGTATTCCAGCGTGACCAGTCGCCCCTCGCGATCGTGCTCCTCGTGTCCGAGGCCGAGGGTGGTTGCGGCGGTCCGTTCCCGCGCGAAAGTCACCACGCCCGAGTAGCCGGGCTTTTGCGCGCTGTTCCAGTGCGGGGTGAAGCCCGCCGGCCAGTTCGTGTCGGCCACTTGCTCCGGCCGGGCCTTCGTCTCCTGCAGGCAGAGCACATCGGGCTTTTCTGCGGCCCAAAAATCGAGCAGCCCTTTACCGAGGATGGAGCGCAGGCCGTTGACGTTCCAGGAGATGAGTTTCATTAGTTTGGGGGATCGGACTTATGGGTCCTACGGGACCTATATGTCCCATCTTGGCCGGCCCGGTGTTCGAGTCGGGCGCGGGTCATGCGCTCGCGGAGTCCGCCATGGGTCACAAAATCTTTCTCCAGGCGGCGCAGTTGTTGATCGAGGAGATAGTTTGCTTGGTTGACCAGACAGACCGCGATGTTGGCCACGATCTCGGGTGGGCGGGTCTTGACGAATTCACGGTCGAGTTCATAGGTCTGCGGGGAGCATCGGCCAAGTTTCCTCATGTCGAGGGCCTCCTTAGCAGTGCATGGTAGTCGCCGTGTGGGGAGAGGGAATTGCTGGCAGAGTCTTGTTTCATCGGTCCTATGGGTCCGAGGGAACCTCTGAGCCCAGCCTCCGCTGCAACTCCGCCTCATCGACCACGGCGACCCCAAGTTTCACGGCCTTCTCGAGCTTGCTCCCGGCCTCCTCGCCGGCGAGGACAAAGCTGGTCTTCTTGCTCACGCTGCCGCTCACCGTGCCGCCGTGCTGGCGGATCAACTCGGCCACCTCATCGCGTGGGCGGCTGAGGGCGCCGGTCAGGACCCAAGTTTCGCCCGCGAGCGTCTGTGCTGCGGGGGCGGCCTGCTCGTCGCGTTCGCCGAAGTTGAGG
Source organism: Chthoniobacterales bacterium (assembly GCA_049315725.1). Lineage (GTDB taxonomy): Bacteria > Verrucomicrobiota > Verrucomicrobiia > Chthoniobacterales > JACTMZ01 > JACTMZ01. The sequence goes on from JBMOJP010000104.1 coordinate 2,106, forward strand.
CCGTGCTGCCGCAGGGCGGCGAGCAACCCGCGGTTGTGCGGGAGGCGGAAGAAGTGGTGAATCGATTGGGCCATGACCGCCCCGACATCCTCGGTGGTTTCGAGTTCCGCGGTCTCCGCTTCGGCCAGACGGTCGAGGGTATGGAACCGCGCGGACAGTTTGCGCGCGGCGGCGGCCCCGACATGGAGGATGCCGAGGCCGAAGAGCAGCCGCCACAGTGGTTGCCCCTTGCTCCCCTTGATCCCGGCGAGCAGGTTGGCCGTGCTTTTTTCCGCCATGCGGTCCAGCGCCGCCACGGCGGCGGGATCGAGCGCATAGATGTCAGGCAGCGCCTTGACCAGACCAGCCGTGACCAACTGGTCCACCATGGCTTCGCCGAGTCCCTCGATGTCCATGGCCCCACGCGCAGCGAAGTGCTCCAAGCGTCGCCGGATCTGCGCCGGGCAGTCGGGGTTGAGGCAGCGCACCGCGGTGAGGTCCGGATCGCGAAAGACTTCGGTGCCGCAGGACGGGCAGATGTCCGGCATACGGAACACTTTCTCGTCCCCGGTGCGCGCCGCCGTGTCCACGCCGACCACTGCGGGAATGACCTCACCCGCTTTTTCGACCCAGACCCAGTCGCCGATGCGGATGTCCTTGCGCGCGATCTCCTCCTCGTTGTGCAGGGTGGCCCGGGCCACGCGGCTGCCCGCGATGGGCACGGGCTCGAGTTCGGCCACGGGGGTGAGAGCCCCGGTGCGCCCGACCTGCACCGTGATGTCGTTGAGTCGCGTGCGAACGCGCTCGGCCTCATACTTGTAGGCCATGGCCCAGCGCGGGGCCTTGGAGGTGGCGCCGGTCTGGATGCGCCGCAGAAAATCGTCGAGCTTGATCACCGCTCCATCGGTCTCAAACGGAAAATCGTGACGCTCAACCTCCAGAGCGGCGATGGCCGCGCGCACGCCGCTGGCGTCCTCGGCCGTCCAGAATTTCGGCACAACCGGCAGCCCGGCCCGCTCCAGCCAGGGCAGAAGTTTGGCCTGCGTGCCCGGGCCGTCTCCGCCCTCCAGGGCGCCGAGCCCGTAGAAGACGGCGTGCAGTCCGCGCCGGGCCACCATCGCGGAGTCGAGGAGCTTGAGCGAGCCGGCGGCGGCATTGCGCGGATTGGCGAACGGTGGTTCACCGTCCTGCTCGCGCTCGGCATTCAAGGCGGCGAACTTTTTTTTCGGCAAATAGACCTCGCCCCGCACTTCGAACAGGGCGGGCACTTTTCCCTCGAGCTTGAGCGGGATGGATCGGATTGTGCGGATGTTCTGGGTCACGTCGTCACCCGTCGTGCCATCCCCGCGCGTCGCGGCCTGCGCGAGCAGTCCGTCGCGGTAAGTTAGGGAGAGGGCGACCCCGTCCACTTTCGGTTCGATCGTCCAGCGCAGCGGCAGACCGGGCAGAAGTTTTTCCACCCGGGCGAGGAAGCTGTCCGCCTCCCCGAGCGAATAGGTGTTGTCGAGACTTTGCATCGGCACGAGATGCCGCACCGAGGCAAAACCCTCCAGCGGTTGCCCGGCCACGCGGCGGGTGGGGGAGTCCTCGGTTTGCAGTTCCGGATGCGCCTCTTCGAGGTCGCGCAACTCGCGTAGCAACGCATCGTAATCGCGGTCGGAGATCACCGGCGCCGCCTCGGCGTAGTAGAGGCGGTCGTGGCTGGTGATTTCTTCGCGGAGTTTACGGACGCGGGACGAGACGCTCGAGGTAGCCATGGGTAATTCTGACCAAGCATGCCCCGGCTACCGCGCCGAGGAAATCCGCAATCCAGTCATAAACCTCGCCGCCCGAGCGGCCCGGCGTGAGCAGTTGACTCATTTCGTCGAGGGCGCCAAAAGCGGCCACCAGGAGCACGGCCCGCGCAACCGACTGCAGGGCCGGCCTCGTTGGTCGGCTGGTGCGCAGCGCGCTCGCGGCCAACCATCCGCCGACAGCGAAGGCGACGAAGTGATTCAGTTTGTCCGGGACGAGAAATGCGGTCGACGGCAATTCGGCCGGGGTTAGCGAGGAAAGCCAGAGAATGCCCCCGGCCCAGAGGAGCAGACCCATCCAGAGAACAGCGGCCAGGCGGTTTCGAGGCATCCTGTTACCAAACACGCCATGGGGTGAGGCCGGCAAGCGCCATCTCTCCGTGCCCAAAATTGGCCACCCCGCGCCGATTTGCGCCACGCTTCGCTGTGCCGTCAGAGTTGGAGATAGTTTTTCGAAAAGTTGGCACGGTGGTTGCTTTATTAGGTCCGTCCGCCCAGAGCGGAACAAGACAAGGAGCCAAAACTCCGCAGCCTGGTCGGGTCAACCAAAAGAGTCCGGGGGGAACTCAATTGTGGAACCGGCCACGCTGTTTGGTCTCCGGGGGGGCGCGATGCACTCACCGCGCAGCCGGTGCCACCAACTTTGGCAGACGCTCCGCCAGCGGTTCGCGGAAAATGTTCACCCTTGCTCCCACGCCCACGCGGTCGTAGAGCGCGACGACATCCTTTGAGCGCATGCGCACGCACCCGTAGCTGACCGGGAGGCCAATATTTTTCTCCTCCGCCGTGCCGTGGATGTAAATGAGACGGTCGAAGCTGTTGCGGTTGCCTCCTTCCGTTCCGCGCAACCAGAGGATGCGGGTCACGATGGGGTCGCGCCCCGGGGCGTCGATCGCGAGGATCTCCCCGGTGAAGCGGCGGGATTTCATCACGGCGCCCTCCGGCAGACCACCGCCGATTTTTTTGGCAACCCGGTGGCGCCCCAGCGGTGTGCCGTAGCTGCCGGGCACGGAGCTCAAGCCATACTTCGAGGTGGACACCGGGTAGTCGGCCACGATCTTGCCCCGGTCGGTCACAAGCATTTTCTGATCGGCTACGCTGATGTGCATGACATGGCGGTTGTCCAGGCGAGCGCAGCCGGCCAGGGCAGCGAGGAGGAGGAGCAGGGTGAGCCTTGGGAGCACTTTCATCGCAAGCACGCCCGAAACTAGCACCGGACGGCCCGGAGAAAAGCGCGATCCAGGTTGGTTGGTGATATGATAATATTGTCGCATGGCCAAAATACAGCCCGCCCGAAGCTCGCAGAAAATATTTTGAACGACGGGCTGTGGTCCCGGTCAAAGCTAACGGTTTGGTTTGCGCCAAGAGCCGCCGGACCGGTCAGTTTTCTTGTTTTCTGACCGGACAATCCGGCGGCTCACTTTTTATTCTTGAGGCCTGCTGGTCTCTTCCTAGCGTCAGCAGGGTGAGCGACCCGAAACCTGACAAGGACACCTTGCTTTTGATCGAAGACGAGTCCGACGTGCTTGATCTCGTCCGCCACAGCATGACCAAGGCCGGCTTCCGCGTGCTCGTGGCGCGGGATGGGTTGTCCGGCCTGCAGGTGGCCCGTGATTCCAGGCCGGATGCCATCGTGCTTGATCTGATGCTGCCGGAGATGCGGGGCGAAGACGTTTGCCGTGAGTTGAAATCGCGGGAGATCACGGCAGGCATCCCGGTCATCATGCTCACGGCCAAGGCCCAGCCCAAGGATCGTGTGGCTGGATTTGAATTGGGCGCTGACGATTACGTGATCAAGCCGTTTAGTCCGCGCGAGTTGGTTCTGCGGGTCCAGGCGGTGCTGCGAAGGATGCGCTCGACCGGCAGCGGGGAGAAACTTTCCGTCGGCCCGTTTGAACTCGATCGCGGGACCTTCGAGATCACCCTCGACGGGACAAAACTCGACCTCACCAGCATTGAGTTCAAGTTGCTCGTCATGCTCCTGGAAAAGCGAGGCCAACCGCTGAGCCGCGAGGTCCTGCTGCGGGATGTCTGGGGCTACCGCAACGTGACGGACAGCCGGACGGTGGATACGCACATGCGACGTCTGCGGGGCAAATTGGGAGCACATGCGTCTCGTCTCGATACGGTGCGTGGCGAGGGTTACTGCTTTCGCGTGGAGGACGGCGATTGACCTTCTGGGTCATCGGTTTGGTCCTCGTCGTCGGCGTGCTGGCGGCGCGGCGCTACGTGGCCGGCATCATTCGTTTGCGGGAGGGACTGCTGCACGTCGCGCGCGGCCAGCTCAATATCCCGCTGCTCCTTGACCTGCCCCGCGGATTCCGGGGGGCTGAGCGGGACATCAAGACGATCGCCACCCGTCTGCGCGAGTTCGAGCGCACGGCCCAGCAGGACCGCTCCGGGCTCGATGCGATCCTCGGAAGTATTTTCGAGGGCGTCTTCATCGTCGATCGCAACCTGCGCATTCAACTGGCCAATCCCTCGGTCCAGTCCATGTTCGGGCTCTCCGCTTCGCCGGTGGGCCGCACCGTTCTCGAGTCCTTCCGCAGCCTGGAAATACACGAGCTGGTTCGCCGGGGCGTAGGCGCGGCCCATCCGCAGCTGGGCGAGGTCGTGCTGC
>JBMOJP010000105.1:0-6421 GCA_049315725.1 Chthoniobacterales bacterium
TGGCAGAAGGGTAGCCCCCAGAGCACACAGAACCTAAGTTCCTCGGGGGTGCATTGGGGGTGCGGCTTGACTTCATGGTGCGTGTGTCGCGTAGTTGGATGCATGACCCGGAAGCAGTTCACCAAGACCCTCAAAGCCTGGCGCGGGCGCAAGGGATTCACTCAAGTCGAGGCCGCAGCAAAGTTAGGTATCTCCGTCCGCACTCTTCAGAATTGGGAGATCGAGCGCAACATGCCCAGGGGGTTTGGGCTGAACGCGCTACTCAAGGCAATTGCCCCGCGATAATCCTCCACCTCACGACACACTTCCTTCCTATTGCGCGGTGTTCGCCGCGCGCATTCCGGACTCACCGGCCTTGGCTGTTGGAGTGATGCTTTTCGCCTTCACCCCCACTTTGTGCCAGCCGGCCCCCGCGGCGTGAAAGCATTCAACCCGCACCGACTCTTTCGCCATATCCACGGTAGCCTCGGTGTTGGCATGGATCATGTGGCCCATGCAGGACTCTGGATGGAGCAGGCCACGATCAAGACGCTCTACATCACCCCGCGCAGCCCGTGGGAGAACGGATACATCGAGAGCGTCCACCACAAGCTGCGCAATGAGTGCCTGAACCGAGAGCTCTTCGGCAGCCCTGCTGGAGGCCTGGGTCATCCTCGAAGCCTGGAGGATCAGCTACAATGAATCCCGACCGCACACCTCGCTCGGCTACCAGACGCCGGAGGAGTTCGCGGGCGCAGCAACTCTGGGCTCCGGTCGCCCTCCGGGCTCCTTACGGCCAGAGTTGCCTTAACCCGAAAAACCAACCACAACCAACAACCAGCAGAACTCTGGTTTCGATGTGTCCCACTTCCGGGGTCCGGCCGACCCAAGATATCTTCGCCGCCATCGGCGCCCAACGCGAGGCCGCCGGTAAGGCCGCACTCGTCGAGCCGCAGCCCCCGGTCCTGCCGCGCAAAGTCCTCGCCCTCGCCCCCGCCAAACCCGGCCCGCGACTGAAGACCGAGCCCAAGATCGACACGCCGGACAAACTCGCCCGCGAGCTCGCACGGCAGCGGCGGCGCCACGCGCGCTTCCTTCAGAACCACGCCCCCGCCCCTCCCTCCACCCGCGACCTGATCCCCGTCCCGTCCTTCGACTGGCGTATCGCCCGGCCGGAGGATTGGCAGGATTTCCCCGGTGTCCTAGCCGGCGCCGGCCCGTGGGAACGCGTCTCCATCCCCCACTACGGCGAGCCGGTCGGGCCGGCCTCCACTTTTTATCGCACCACCGTTACGCTCACCGCCGCACAGATCGAGCAGCGCGCCGTCTTCGTCGCCTTCAAAGGCGTGGACTACATCGCCCACGTCTTCGTCAACGGCTCCCTGATCGGCCGCCACGAGGGGATGTTCGCCCCCTTCGAGTTCGACGCCACCGCCGCCGTCCGGCCCGGGGAAAACGTGCTCTTCGTCCGCGTGGACAATGACTACCCCACGGTCGGCGGAAGCAACCACAAAGACCACCGAAATCTCGATGGCGACAAGATCTACGCCGCCACCGGTCCTGGCTACAACGAGCCTGAGAGTGGCTGGCACCACAGCCCCCCCGCCATGGGCATCTACCAGTCCGTGCGAGTGGAGAGCCGCCCGCGCGTCCACCTCACCGATCTCTTCGCGCGCCCCCTCCCCGAGGAAAACCGCGCCGAGGCCTGGATCGAGTTGAACAATGTCGACCTCGAACCCCGCGACCTCACCCTGCGCTTTTCCCTTTTCGGCAGAAACTTCAAACAGACCCTCTTCCGCAACCGGTCGCTCGGCGAGACGCGCCCTGCCGGCCGCGGCGTGAACTTCTACCGCTTCAGCTTCCCGCTTCCAGAAGCCCGGATTTGGAATCCGGAAACACCCTGGCTCTACCAACTGCAGGTCACGCTGCATTGCGCTGCGACCGGCGAGACCGACCACGCCGAGCGCCAGTTCGGCCAGCGCTCGTTCACGATGGACGAGGACTCGACACCCAAGGGCCGTATTCGCCTCAACGGCCGGGATATCCGCCTGCGCGGCGCCAACACCATGGGCTTCGAGCAGCGGGACGTCATGGAAGGCAACTTTGACCGGCTCATCAACGACCTCCTCCTCGCCAAGATCGCCAACATGAACTTCCTGCGCCTCACCCAACGCACGGTGCAGGAGGAGGTTTACGATTACTGCGACCGCCTCGGCCTCATGACCCAGAGCGACCTGCCTCTCTTCGCTTACCTCCGCCGCAACCAGTTCGCCGAGGCCGTCCGCCAAGCCGGCGAGATGGAGCGCCTCGTGCGCTCCCACCCCTGCAACATCGTCGTCAGCTATATCAACGAACCCTTTCCCGAAGCCTGGGGCAATAAATCCCACCGCAGCCTCACCCGCCCCGAGCTGGAAAACTTCTTCCGAGCCGCCTCGCTCATGGTCCGCCAGGAAAACCCTGACCGCGTCATCAAGCCGGTGGACGGCGACTACGACGCCCCCGCGCCTGGTATCTGCGACCTCCACTGCTACACCTTCTGGTATAACGGCCACGGCGTGGACGCCGGCAAGCTCCACCGCGGCTTTTGGCAAAAGGTGAAGCCTGACTGGCACTACGGCTGCGGCGAGTTCGGTGCCGAAAGCCTCGACCGCGCCGAGATCATTCGGAAGCATGCCCCCGCTTCGTGGCTCCCCACGACCCCCCAGGACGAGAAAATCTGGACGCCCGGGCGCATCAGCATGGCTCAGGGTGGACGTTTCCACCGACTCTTCCACGACACCCAGTCCACCCTCGAAGATTGGGCCGCCGCCAGTCAGAAGCACCAGGCACGCGCCACGCGCATCATGACCGAGGCCTTCCGGCGTCTCGACGGCATGAACACCATCGCCATCCACCTCTTCATCGACGCTTGGCCCATGGGTTGGATGAAAGCCATCATGGACGTCGAACGCTGGCCCAAGCCCGCCTACTTTGCTTACCGCGACGCGCTCACTCCGCTCGCCGTCCAGCTCCGCACCGACCGTTGGCACTGGTTCGGCGGCGAAAAAGCCTCCGTCGAGGCCTGGATCGTCAACGACACCCACGATCCCGTCCCTGGTGCGACCCTGCGCCTGGAACTCGAAGTCGGCGGCCGCGTCGTGCGCGCCGCCAAGCATCCCGCGAGGATTCGCGCCTGCCTCGCCGCCTTCCAAGGCTTTGTCCAAACCCCGCTCCCCAAGGTCGAGGTCCGCACTCCCGCCGTGCTCCGCCTTGCCCTCAGTGACCGCGTCGGCAAGGTGCTCCACTCCACGACGCTCGAGATCACTCTCTTCCCTCAGCCCACGGCGATGAAAACGTCGGTTCACCTCCTTGGCGAGAAGAACGGCCCCGCCCGCCGCCTCGCCGCCGAACTCGCCCTGACAACCACACCGCTCAAAACCGCCCGCACCGTCCTCATCGACGACCTCGCCGCCTTCGAGAAGAATGCTGCTGCGGTCACTACCGCCGTCGAGGCCGGAGCCACCGCGATCTTCCTCTCGCTTCCGGTCGGCACGCACGAGATTGCCGGCACAAGGGTCAACGTGCATGAGGCCGCCATGGCTCCGCGCCACTTTGTTTCCCGCCGCACCGGTCATCCGCTGGTGGAAGGTTACGCGCCGGAAGACTTCCGCTTCTGGCACGACCCCGCTGCCGACCGCGTCACACCCATCGCCGAGCGTCTCTTCTTCGCCGAGGATTGGACACCTCTGCTCCTAAGCAGTCAGGAAATGCCGGGCCAAGTCTCGGCAAATCCTCTCACCAACACCTGGCATGACGCCCTCGTCACGGCCGAAAAACCCGCCGGCTGCGGCCGCTGGATCATCAACCAGATCACCCTCGCCGGCCGCACCGCCACCAACCCTGTCGCCCGCGATTTCGCCGCTCGATTATTGCAAACTCCATAGCACAGCAGCGTAGACATTCTTGTAGGGTTCCCGAAGGGTTCTTGTGGGGCGTGGCCACGGCCCTCGCCCAAATCGAGGGCGCTGGGACGCGCTCGCTCGGAGCGGCGCCCAAGTTTGGATGGCACTCCATGCGCATGGCGTGATTGATCAAGAGCGAAACGGCCTTGTTTAGGCCGCCCAGCCCCCAGAGAGGATGGTGCTGAGAGTTTCATTGGGCAGACCAATTTGGTTTTCTTCGGTCATGAGTGTGTTGGGTTTCGTTTGGATTAGAACCAAATCAAACCACGCGTGGCCGGACTTTGTCACGGGCCCGAAAGAAAACGGTCAAGACGCACTCCGGGTGTTCCTAGGGCTCCGCTTCACCGCGCGCTCCGGAATACCTAGAGTGCGTGAGTGAGGCAGACCCGCTCTTACAGGCAGATTGTTGCACTGCCCCTCTGCCCCGCCACCGTCTCGCAAAAATGATGGGGGATGTCTTTCCAAAACCCACGGCCATGATAAAGGGAAGCCCATGATTCACCCCCGCATCTTCCTCCTGCTCGGACTCGCTGGGAGTTTCCTATGTATTTGCACCACGGCGGGAGCAGGCGAAAGCGTTCGATACGAGGGCAGCAAGGTTCTCCGCAGCGAGAACGTCCGCGTGGAAATTGTGGACCCCGCGGTGGAAAACCGCTGCAGCCCCGTCCCGCGTTTCACGCCAGTGGCAGCAGTGCTTCGCGCTACCGTCGATGGTCTTGAATACCTCTTCGACCCGCTGGCCCAGGGCCTTTTTGTTCCCGGCAAACTTACCGATTCGGATGTCGCCGGCTTATGGAGCGAGTTCGATCTGGATACACCCGGGGGTCCTCCGGGATTTAGCCAAGCCAAACCGGGGGAAGGGTTCCTCAAGGTCGGCGTCGGGGTGTTGAAGCGTCCCGACTCCGAGGGCTACTATTTCGCAAGGAACTACGAAATCCTCAGTCCCGCCAAAACGACTGTGGCATGGGAGAAGGACGGTGCCGTTTTTCGCCAGACCAGCGAGGGAACCAGCGGTTACGCCTACGACCTGGATGCCGCCGTCAAGCTGGAGGGGAAGACCATCACCGTGTCATGGGAACTGGAAAACACCGGTGAAAGACCGTTGACCACCGTGCAGTATTCCCACAATTGCTTCGCTTTCGACGGCCGCACCGTCGGCCCCGGCTACACCCTCTCATTCCCCTACGATTTTACCGCAAAGGGTCTCAACCCCGAGCAGGAGCAGGCCGGGCGCTCGATTGTCTTTAAAACCCGCATCCCGACTTACGTGAACGCCGTGGTGGATTATCCTCCGGATTACAAAGGCCCGAATGCCGCGGAGCTCCGTCACGAGGAGACCGGTCAGTTCGTGAAAGTTACCACGTCGATTCCCGGACAAAAGACCGCGATCCACGCCAGACACTACTACCTGAACCCGGAACAGTTCGTGGAGATATCGCTCAAGCCGGGCGAGAAGAAGCGCTGGGTTCGGACCTATGAGTTCGGTTTGGGTAAAGCGGCTTCCGCGCCGCCAGGCCTTCGCGACGGATCGCGTTGATGCGTTTCGGCCCCAAAAACCTTCCCTGGCATGCGACCATCTTCGTGGGGACCGGTTTCCACCGGGAGATTGGTGCCTTTGCACCTAAGTTCGGCCACATCGAAGGGTCGTTCAGCGCCAGTAGGGCCGTGAACCTCGCCCGTGGATGTTTCGCCTTCGATCTCATCCCACTTTGAGCGCCCGTTCTGGCGGTTGAGCGGCGGCAACCGTGGCAGGCGAAAGGCATGGGCAGGGCCACGCGGTGGTTTCCGCACGGGAACAACCACCCCAAACAAGCAAGTCGCTGCTTTTCGCCGAACCGCTGCATGGCAAAACCTGCAATGGTTTTTCCAAAAGTTGCAATTGCGTCCTCGGGCACTTGTGAAAAGCTATATGCTGTAGGGGGATGGGTTTCTCCCACGACCCTTGTATTCCCCCCACCCAGGCATGAGAACGAATACCCTCCACGAACCCCTTGCCGTTGCGGTTTTGGCCTTGATCGCGTTTTCCTCCACCCCGGCGCGTGCTCAGATCATTGTCCAACCCAACGCACCCACTGCCGCCACGGTCGTCTGGCAGACGAGTGCCAGTTCTGGTGGAACCTTCGACGGGAGTTGGACTGTCGATGGAACCGGCCTGAGCAACGCGAGTTTGGTGGCCAATGGACAGCCCGATATCGGCAATGCTGGCACGACCCTCTCGAGTATGCCGACCCATTCGGATGCGTATGGAACGGCCGGACGTTACGATTTGAACGGCTCGTCCACCTTTCCTCCTTTCTTGACGTTCGACCTCGGTGCCGGATATGATGCCACTGGAGTTTACCTGTGGAACTACACGGAGAACTTTTTCGGGAGCTATTTCAATAATCGCGGGATCAACTCTGCGACTTTTGATTTCTACAGCAGTGGTTTTGCATACCTAGGCTCGAAAACGGTCAGCTTTACACAGGCGCCCAATGCAGCAGCAAATCTTCCCCAATATG
>JBMOJP010000030.1:0-26982 GCA_049315725.1 Chthoniobacterales bacterium
GCACCTACTTCAACGAGTTTCTTTTCTCCGCCCTGCCCGACGGATCATTCACCCCGCCGCCTGCCCCCGCGTCCGGCCGCTATGGGTACGTCGTGGTCGAACCGGGTGCGGAACTGAGCACCTCGGTCAACGCCGAGGGAAGCGGCGGCCGCGTCGTCCTCGTCGGGCCCAACGTCCGCAACGCCGGGAGGATCTCCACGCCCGCCGGCCAGACAATCCTCGCCGCCGGGATGCAGGTGGGCTTCCAGGCCCACGCGTCGAGCGATCCCAGCCTGCGCGGCTTGGATGTGTTCGTCGGCGACATCGGAACTTACGGGGGCAGCGCGGAAAACACCGGTGTGATCGACGTCGGGAGCGGCAACCTGACCATGGTGGGCAGGTCCGTCCAGCAGCAGGGCATCGCGCAGGCGCTCACGACGGTGGCGCTCAACGGGCGCATCGATCTCAATGCCAGCTACAATGCCGTGCGTAACGCCGACTACGACCCGGTCACCGCCCCGCTGCAGCCGGCCTTTCTCAACCGCACAGCCGGCGACGTCACGGTCGGCGCGGGCAGCGTCACGCAAGTGCTGCCGGACCTGCTCAGCGCGGCCACGACCATCGGCACGACCCTGCCTCTCCGTTCGCAGATCAATGTGACCGGCAACAATGTCGTTTTCGGGGCCTCTTCGATCGTGCGGGCCCCGAGCGGCGACATCAAGGTCATGGCGGGTGACTGGCGCTCGGTCATCGAATCGGTTGATGGCAACAACAACACGGTCTACCGACGCGGCGAACCGCAGTTTGTTTATGCCACGGGTTCCGTGCGAATCGACAACGACGCCCTGATTGATGTTTCCGGCGTCACCGATGTGTTCATGCCGCTCTCGCAGAGCATCCTCAATGTGGTCCTGCGCGGTTCGGAATTGGCCACCTCACCGCTGCTGCGCGACAGCAGCGTCAGGGGTCTTGCGCTCACGGTCGACATCCGGCGCAGTGACTTTTATCTCGGGCGCTATTGGATCGGCACTCCGCTGGGTGACGCCACCGGTTTCGCCAACATCATCGAGAGAACGGCCGCCCAGATGTCGGCCGCCGGGGGCACAATCAGCATCAAGGCCGGCGGGTCGGTCACGGCGGCTCCCGGCTCGGTGTTGGATGTCTCCGGTGGCACTTACATCAACGAGGCCGGCATGGTCTCCACCTCCCGCCTCGTTCTGCCCGGCTCAGGGCTCATCGACGTGGCGGATGCCACCCCCGATTTGTCCTACAGCGGGCTTTACAGCCCGATGTCCACGCAGAGCAGCGACAAGTGGGGCGTTTCCAAGACCTACCGCAATCCGCTCGCCCCCACCGGCGAGCATTACGAGGCGGAATCGATCTCCGGCGCGGCGGGCGGGAGTCTGGACATCACGGCTCCGGTCATGAGCCTGGCCGGAACGCTCACGGGTGAAACCGTTGCCGGCCCGCAGCAATTGAGGCCGGTGACGCAGGCCGCCGATCAGCGTCTTTACAGCCAGCTCCCGGCGCTTTCGACCCTGCGGCTTTCGTTCACCGCGCAGAGCCCGGAAAACTTCGTCGGCGTGGCTTACCCGACCGTCGCGCCATCGCCGGTGTCCATCACGTTCAGCGGCAAGGGCGGCGCGGGGATCACCTCGGGTGAGGGAAGCCAGACGATTGCCGCAGATTTCTTTGCCACGACCGGATTCGGCAACCTCGAGATCGACAGCGGCGAGGGTGATGTGCAAGTGGCTTCCGGCGTGACGGTCAACGTCCCCGCGGGCGGGTCTCTGGCGATCAAGGGCCGCAACTTTGACGTCAACGGCTCGATCGTCGCCCCCGGGGGCAAGATCTCCCTCACTGCTTCCCCCGTCTCGCCCTACCAGGCAGCCATCCTCAAGATTGATCCGGCCAGCACTGCACCGTCGTTCAACCCGGCCCATGGCTCCATCACGCTCGGGGCTTCCTCCGTGCTGAGCACAGCCGGTCTGTTGGTCGACGATCTTTCGCCTGCGCCGACAGGTGGCATTCAGCCCTACGTGGTTGACGGTGGCAGCATCGAACTGGTCGGCTTCAATGTCCGGACGCAGCCGGGCAGCAGGGTGGACGTTTCCGGCGGTCTCGCGGTCTCCGGCACCGGCGCATTTCGGCACGGAGCGGCCGGCACGATCACGATTGCTGCGGGCAACGATCCTTCGCTGCCCTCGCTCGTCGGGGGGCGCATCGAACTGGGCGGCGACTTGGCAGGTTACTCCGGCCTCACCGGCGGCACCCTCGAGATCACCGCCCCGCTCGTCCAAGTGGGCGGGGCTCCCCTGCATGACACCTCGCTGGTTCTTTCGCCGGATTTCTTCACCGCCGGCGGATTCACCCAATACAACATCACCGGTCTTGGCGTGACACCGACTTTGGCCGAACTCAACGCGCGAAGGGTGGCCACGGGCGATCCTGCGGCGCCTGACAACTTTCTGCCCGCCGTGTGGATCGCCCCGGGCACGCAAATCCAGCCGTCCTCCGAGGTGCTGCTCTACTCACCCTTCAACCGCCGCACGGGCGGGGCGGTGCTCGAGCGCGCCTCGCTTCCGGTCGGCCTGCGCACCCCTGCTTCCGTGACCTTCAATGCGCCGGGCGTCGTGGAGGATTTCGCCGGCAATGACGCGGTGACCGGCCTGGCCAAGAACGCCAACGATCTGAAAATACGCGGCGACATCCTTGTCGACGCGGGGTCCACCGTGACGGTGGACCCGCTTGGGCACATCAGTCTCTCCGGGCAGACCGTCACCGTGTTGGGCGGACTGACCGCACCCGGCGGACAGGTTAGCATCAGCGGAGCCAAGGCCTTTCCTTCCCTCGAGGCGGATCCTACGTTTCCCCGCACCACCGTTTACCTGGGGCCCGACGCGCGGGTTTCAGCCGCCGGTGCGGAGGTCGTCATGCCTCGCAGTCTGGATCCTTTGAGCCGTCGTCGCGGATCAGTGGTTCCGGGCGGGTCGGTGGAAATCGCCGGCAACATTCTCGCCTCGTCCGGCGCCGTGCTTGATGTCTCCGGCGCCCGCGGGATCCTCGACCTGACCCCGCGTGAATTGGGCGTTGCGCAGACGGGCAAATCAGCAGCAGCGCGCCTCAACACGTTGCCGCTGCAACGCAGCTTCACCCCCACCGTAGTCGCGAGCGATGGTGGAACCCTGACTCTCGAGGGCCGGCAGATGCTGGTCAACGAGGCCACCATGCTGGGCCGCGCCGGTGGCCCCTCTGCCGCGGGTGGAAGCCTGGAAGTCTCGTCCGGTCGCTTCTACCTGAGCACCGACCAGAGCACTTCGGCCGACGCGAATCTTCTCGTCACCCAGACCCGGCAACTTGCGCTCTCGCCCACGGCCGCGCAGGGCATCGGCTTCGCCGTGCGGGATCCGGCCGGAGCCCCGATCCAGGGGCAGGGGTATTTCTCCGTGGACCAAATGGCTGGCGGCGGATTTGCCTCGCTCAAACTCGGGGGCAATCCGGACTTTCGCGGCTCTGTTGCCGTGGCCGTTACGGGCAGCCTCGATGTCGGTTCCGGCGGTGTGATCCGGGCCAACAGCGACGTGCGGCTGCAGGGCAGCTATATAAAACTCGGGCAGGCCTTCTTGACGCCGTTGCTCCCGACGGACACGGGTTTTCTTTTCACCAAATCCGATCCGCTGAATCCCGAATACACCTTCGCCCCCGCGTCCGGGCCGGGGCGTCTCATCGCGGAGGCTCCGTTCATCGACGTGGGCACGCTCTCGCTCGAGAACATCAGCCAGTTGGAGTTGCACGCCCCCGGGGGCAGCATCCGGGGCAATGGGACCGTGCAGATCGCGGGCAGCATGTTGCTCGAGGCCGCCCAAGTTTATCCGACGACCGCCGCAACCTTCGGCCTGTATGCCTATGATACCGCCACCGGCCCCGGCAGCGTGTCCTTTGTCCGGGCGGGGGATGGCACCGCACCGCTTTCCGCCGCGGGCACGCTCAATGTGCAGGCTTCGATCATCAGCCAAGGCGGCACACTGCTTGCTCCCTTCGGTCGCATCCGCCTCGGCTGGGACGGCACCGGCACCGCGCCGGTCAATCCCATCGCGCAATCCTCCGCCGCCCTTCCGGTCACGCAGAGCCTGACCGTTTCGCCCAGCAGCCTGACCTCCGTGTCTGGCCTCGACCCGACGACCGGGGCCGAGTTGCTGATTCCCTACGGGGTTAGCTTTGATGGTTTGAATTGGATCGACCCGGCCGGGCAGAACATCACGGACGGCAGTTTGTTGCCGGGCAAGGAGGTTTCGCTGGCCGGCCGTGCGGTGGACGTGCAGGCCGGCTCGGTCATTGACCTGCGCGGTGGCGGCGACATCTATGCCTACCAGTGGGTCGAGGGGAATGGCGGGCCCATCGATCTCCTCTCGCCGAATCCCCAATACCAGGATCGAAACTACCAATACGGCACGACCGGAAGTTTTGCCGTTCTCCCCTCCTATTCCGCCCCGGTGGCGCCCTACGCTCCGTTCAATACTTCCAGCAAGGCCACGAGCCTCGACGACGGCTCCGGCAACCGCGATCCGGGCTACGTTCACAACGACCTCAATGTCGGCGACCGTGTTTACCTCGAAGCCAGTCCGGGGCTGGCCGCCGGCTACTACACGCTTTTGCCGGCGCGCTATGCCCTCATGCCCGGGGCCTTCATGGTCACGCCCATGGCCGGCGCGCCGAACGGTTCCTATCAGCAATCGGACGGCTCAAGCATGGTCGCCGGTTACCGGCTCAATGGCACGACCTCGAGGTCCCAATCCGCGCGCCTGCATTCGGCTTGGGAAGTCGTGCCTTCCGAGGTGCTGGCCGGACGCTCCGAATACACCGTCCTCCGCGCCAATGAATTCCTGCCCCGCCGGGCGGCGGAACTTGGTCTCAGCGCGGTCGCGCGCTTGCCGCAGGACTCGGCCTACCTGCGCGTCGTCGGCAGCGACTTTCTGCGGTTTGATGGAGGTGTGCTGGCCCGACCGGTCGGAGCGGGGCGCGGGGCCTGGGCTGACCTCGCCAGCAGGGCCAGCATGACCATCATTGGCCAAGGGCAGGCCGCCAGCGGACCAGCCGTGCTGAATGCCACGCGCCTCAGCGATTCCGGGATTGAGAGCCTGCTGGTCGGCGGGACACGCACGGATTCGACCGTGCAAGTGCTGACGCCGAAAATCACGGTGGACAATGCCGGGTCGCCGCTTCAGGGACCGGATGTGATCCTCGCGGCCTCGAAGGAAATTACCCTCAAAGACGGCGCGCAGGCCGCGTCTTCGGGTGCCGTGACCGCGCCCGCCCAGACCTTGAATGTCGCGGGTAACGGTGCCCTCCTGCGGATCTCGTCCGACGCGGGTGCCGTCGTGGCGCGCTCGGGTGTGACCGCCGACAACAGAGTTTTGCTTTCCGTGGGAGCCGGGGCCAGCGTCACCGGCAGCAGCGTGACAGCCGATTCAAGCTACGGGTTCCACCTCGATCCCGAGGCGGTCATGGCCGGCTCATCAATCGCCTTCGGCGCGGGTCAGATCAGCCTGCTGCTTGACGGGGCGACGACGTTGGTCGGGCAGCTGGATCCGCTGGCACCCCAGCTGGCCCTCAGCGGGAGCCAGTTGGCCTTGGCCGGCCTCGCCAATCGGGTCACGTTCCGCACCTACCAAGGCCCGGTGGACCTCTACGGACCGGGAACGTTCGGCTCCGCCGCCTTGGGCAGTCTGACCTTCGAAACCTCCGGGCTGCGCGGGTTCAACCAAGCAGCCGGCACCACGACCTTGCAGGCCGACAGCATCACTCTCGGCAACCCCAACTCTTTGGTCGCGGTTGGCGGAATCGCTCCCACCGCAGGCAACCTCGACCTCCAGGCCGGCCGTCTCACGGTCGCCGCCGGGAAGACGGCGATCTCGCAATTCCAAAATGTCCTGATCAATGCCCCCGGCGGCATCCTCTTCTCGGGCCAAGGCGGCCTGTCCACCGAGGCCAACCTCACGGCCAACACCTCGGCCCTCGCCGCGACCAGCGGCTCTGCCCAGTCGCTCACGGCGGGCGGCAACCTCATTCTCAACGACTCCGGCACGGCTGCCCTGGTGGCCTCGGGGGTCGGCGGGTCGCTGGCCCTGCGCGGGGCCGGGGTCACGGCGAACTCGGACATCCTGCTCCCCAGCGGCGTGCTCGAATTGGCTGCCACGGGGACCGGGGGCGATCTGATCATCGGAGGCCGACTCGACGCCAGCGGGACGTCCCAAGCTTTCTACGATGTCGTGCGCTACACCGACGCGGGCCGGATTGTTCTTTCCTCGGCCGGCGGCAATGTGAGTTTGCTGGCCGGAAGCGTTGTCGCGGTCAACGCACCGAGTGGCGGCGGTGATGCCGGGAGCTTGAAGGTCAGCACCCCGCAGGGTGCATTCTCTTCGCGCGGTCTGATCGAGGGGCGGGCGGGCACCAGAGGGACCGGAGGCGTCTTCGACATCGACGCGCAAGCTATCGCCGATTTCAACGAGCTGGGGACCGAACTCAATGCGGGCGGATTTACCGAGGCCAGAAATTTTCGCGTTCGTTCCGGTTCCGTGACCATCTCCGGCCTGCACCGCGCGCGGGACTACCGCGTGTCACTTGATCAGGGCAACCTCTTGGTCGACGGCACAATTGATGCCAGCGGCACGACCGGCGGTTCCATCGCGCTCATGGCCCGCGGCGATGTCACCTTGGCGGCGGGTTCCGTGCTCGATGCCTCGGCCAGTCGGTTCAGCACTTCCGGTCAGGGTGGCCAGATTCTGCTCGAGGCGGGCAGTGCGGTGGGTGGTGCGGCCAATACCAGCGGACGCATCACCATCGCCGATGACTCGACCATCGATCTCCGCGTGGATGACTACGTGGCCGGGAGCGCAACGACGCCGGGAAGCAGCGCCTTCGACGGACGGTTCACCGGCACGCTCCACCTGCGCGCTCCGCGGACGGGTGGCGGGGCCGGCACGGGCATCGGCATCAACAACATCCAGGGCGACATCCTCGGCGCCTCCAGCATCCTCGCCGAAGGCTTCAAGATTTATCAGGCTCCCGCAGGCACCATCACCACGGCCATCCAGTCGCAGATCAACAGCGAGGCGAACACCTATCTGGGTGCAGCCGGCACGGCCTCGGCGAACTACAACAACATGATGGCCTCCATCCTGGCCGGCCAACCCGGCCTCGCGAACGTTTTCGTTCTCGCGCCCGGCGCGGAGATCGTGAACACCGCCGCCAACGGCGACCTCGTGCTCGGCACTTCCTCATCCACCTCGACCAGCGACTGGAACCTCGCCACCTTCCGCTACGGGCCCAAGCGCGCACCCGGCGTGCTGACCTTGCGCGCCCCGCGGGACATCATTTTCAACAACGCGCTCAGCGACGGCTTCACCCCGACCACGACCAGCGCGAACGGTTCCTGGCTCTGGCTCGCCCCGCTTTCGCAGATCGCCACGGCCCTGCCGCTGAACACGCAATCGTGGTCCTACCGCCTGACCGCCGGGGCGGATCTTTCCGCCGCCGATTATCGTGAAGTGCTCCCCGCGGACCTGCTGACCAGCGGTTTCGGCGGTTCCCTGCGGCTGGGGAAAAATTATGGGAGCGCCGTTTTCAGCTCCGGCACGACGGCGCTGACCAGCGCCGCGGTCAATAACCGCTACCAGGTCATCCGCACCGGCACGGGCGACATCGACATCTCCGCCGGCGGCAAGGTCACCCTGCTCAACCAATTCTCCAGCATCTACACCGCGGGCGTGCGCATCGCTGACTACGCCTCCATCTACACGCCCGGCGATTTCTACCTCCCCACGATCCTCGACACCACGTCGCAGGGAGAACTCGGCGCGGCGCAAAGAACTGCCGCCATCCCCTCCTACGTGCAGTATTCGATGGCTGGCGGGGATGTGCGGATCTCCGCCGGGCTCGACCTCGATCGCACCACCTCGTTCGGTTCGCTCGTGGTGGACGATTCCTCCCGGCAATTGCCCTCGAACTGGCTCTACCGCCGCGGCTTTGTCGATGAGGCCACCGGACTGTTCGGCACGGGTGGCTATGTCAGTGGTCCGATCGACCGTTTCGGCGACCCCGCTTCCACCACTTGGTGGGTGGACTTCAGCAACTTTTTTGCCGGCATCGGTGCGCTCGGCGGGGGGGACATTTTGCTTGAGGCCGGTCGGGATGTCCGAAACATGGATGCGTCCATTCCCACCAGCGCACGGGCTCCGGCGGGGAAGCCGGATGCCTCGTTGCTGCACGAGTTGGGTGGTGGTGACCTCACGGTGCGCGCGGGCCGCAACATTGATGCCGGGGTTTACTATGTGGAAAGCGGCACAGGGGTTCTTTCGGCCGGTGGGGAGATCCTGACCAACCCGACGCGTTCGCCCACGCTGGGCATCATCGCGAATGGGATCTCGCCGGAGTTGGCCGATCCGCTCAGCTGGTTGCCCACGACGCTTTTCGTCGGCAAGTCCTCCTTCGATGTCTCAGCCCGCGGCGACGTCCTCCTTGGACCCGTGGCCAATGCCTTCCTCCTGCCGGTCGGAATCAACAACCGCTACTGGAACAAGTCCTACTTCTCGACCTACGACGAAGACAGCGGTGTGACAGTGACTTCGCTGGGCGGGGACATCACCCATCGCTCGGAGGCGCAGCTGCCCCAGCAGGGCGGGCCGCGCCCGCTCCTCGCCCTCTGGGCCGAGAGCCAGCAGTTGCTTAACAACTCCTCGGCTGCGTGGTATCAGCCGTGGCTGCGCTTGTCCGAAACCAGCCTGCTGCCCTTCGACAATGTGGTTTCGACCCTGCCAGGCTCGCTCGTTTCCACCGCCTTCGCCGGCAGCATCAACCTCGTCGGCGACCTGAAGCTCTTTCCCTCGCCGGTCGGGACGATCGAATTGCTTGCCTCTCAAGCGATCAATGGCCTCCAGCCCGCCGGCTACTCCGGCTTCGTTGTGCCCGGCCAGTCCACGCTCATTTGGCAGGCCTCCACGATCAACCTTTCGGATGCCCCCCCGGCCAGGCTTCCCGGCGTGGCCAATCCCCTCTCGGCCACGGCCGCAGTCGGACGCAACCGCACAAGTCTCATCCCGACCACCGATGTCTTTGGCGGCTTCCAGCAGTCGTTGTCCGAGACCGGTTCTTATGCGGGGGCGAACGCCTCCGCTCAGACTCAGCAGGCTCTCCATGCCGCAAGTCCGCTGCATGCCGGGGCTGTTTCTCCCGCGCGGCTCTACGCGGGCACGGGCAATATCGAGGGACTCACGTTGTTCTCCGCCAAATCCGCCCGCGTCTTCGCAGGTAAGGACGTGGCGGATGTCGCGCTCTACCTCCAGAACGTGGGTGAGTCGGACGTTTCCATCGTGGCTTCCGGCCGGGACATTCTTCCCTATACCGCCAATGGTGGCTTGCGTGCGCTCGCTTCGCAGCCGGGCAGTGTCGTGCTCTCGGGTCCGATGGCCGGCGACATTCAAATCTCCGGCCCGGGCAGCCTGCAGGTGCTCGCCGGCCGCACGCTCGATCTCGGGACCGGCCCGAACAACGCAGATGGCACCGGCACCGGCATCACGAGCATTGGCAATCTGCGCAACCCGGCGTTGCCGTTCGAGGGGGCCGCGATCTTTGCTGCGGCGGGGCTGGGGCCCTCGACCGGCCTCGGGGCCGGCGGTCTGAACACCGAGGGATTCCTCGCGACTTACGGCGCCGGACTCGGATCTGGCCTCTCCGCGGAACAGCGGTCGTCCCTGGCGCTTTCGCTGCTCTTTGACGTGCTCAAGGGCACGGCAGCAGAGGCGTCCGCGACCGGCAGCTATGATGCGGCCTACGCCGCCATCGCCACGCTGTTCGGCAGCCTCAATTACGCCGGCGACATCATCACGCACAGCCGCGAGATCAAGACGAGGACGGGCGCGCCCATCACCGTGCTGGCCCCCGGCGGTGGTGTCACCATGGCGGCGAACATCCTCGGCAAACCGCTCGCGCCCCCCGGGATCGTCACGGAGTATGGCGGGGAAATTTCCATCCTCACCGAGGGCGATGTGGACATTGGCAAGGGCCGGATCTTCACCCTCCGCGGCGGCGACATCACCATCTGGTCCTCGACCGGCGACATCGCGGCCGGCACGGCGGCCAAGACCGTGGTCACCGCTCCACCGACCCGGGTGCTCGTGGATGCATTCAGCGCCTCGGTCGAGACGGACCTCGCGGGGTTGGCCACCGGCGGCGGGATCGGCGTGCTTGCGTCGGTCGAGGGCGTTCCGCCGGGCACGGTCACGCTGCTCGCGCCCGTGGGCACGGTCGATGCTGGTGATGCCGGCATCCGGGCCACCGGAGACATCACCATCGCGGCTGCCCAGGTGCTCAATGCCGACAACATCTCCGCCGGCGGCACCACGGTCGGGGCGCCCTCGGCCCCCGTGGCGGCCGCGCCCAACGTTTCGGCCCTCTCCGCGGGAGCAACGAGTTCGGCCGCGACATCCTCCGCGGCGGGGGATCTGGCCCAGCAGTCCCAGCAGGGCGGCGGCGCCGCCGTCCAGGACCAAGCCGCCTCTATTGTCACGGTCGAGGTGCTCGGCTACGGCGGAGGCGAGGGGTCGGAGGAAAAGAAGAAAGACGGCCAGACCGAGGCCTGAAGCCGTTTCGCGGGCTTTGTGGGTCGGGCGGTTGCGCGTCCGGGAAGGGGTGGGGGAGTGTTACGAAAGATTCACACTTCGGGGGTAGCGGCACACCGCCGCGCGTCTACTTTTGCCCTTGTTCACCGCGGTCCATGCCGCAGGAAACCTCAACCAACCAACATCCAAAAACCAAACACACCAACTCGATGAAAACCTTCACATCCATCAAAGCGCTGCTCGGAGCAGGCGTCTTGGCCGCGGTCGCGGCCCAGCCCGCCTCGGCGGCCTTCAACAACGGCGACCTCATCCTCAGCTTCTACAAAACCAGCGGCTTCGGCAGCACCAACACCGTCGTGGCCAACCTCGGTGCGGGCTACACTTTCCGCGACGCCACCAGCAACCAATCCAACGTGATCAACCTCGGCAGCCTGCTGAGTTCCACCTTCGGCAGTGATTGGTATGACCAGGGAGCCTTGCAGTTCAGCATCATTGGCGTGCGCCAGCCTGGATTCAACCCGGCCCCGCCCCCGGCGGGAAACCAGGGGTCCCCGGTAGTCAACGGTGATGCCCGCAACGCGGTCTATGCCGGAAGCTCCAAGACCGACAACAACCCGCTGACCTACAGCCAATACACGGGCACGGCCTCGGCGCTGAACACCACAGGCACCCAGATCTCGACCTACAACGGGACCGTTGCCACGGCTCTGGCCAGCGTGAACCAGGCGACCATTGCCACATCGACCGCGAACACGATTGAGGACTTCACCACCTCCGTCTCGCCGTTCGTCACCTTCAGCCAGTTCTCACCGACGGTCTTCAGCCAGTCCTTCGCTTCAGGCAGCCTGTTCACCTACAACAGCGTGGCCTATGAAGGTGCTCTGACCCTGCAGCGGCTGAACCGCACCGATGCCACCACCGGTAACCTCACCGGCAACGTGGTCGTCCCCGGCGTCACGGCTGGCAGTGGCTCGAACGAGGGCTTCTTCGCCATCCGCAACGACGGTCAGGTTGACTACGTTGCTCCGGTTCCTGAACCCGGCACCTGGGCCGCCATGGCTCTCTTCGCTGGTGGCGCCGCTTTCGCCGGATGGCGCAAGCGCCGCATGGCCAATGCCTAAAACTCTGTCGGGCCGTGGCGGGTGGCTGTGAGCCGCCCGCCCGACGCGACATCCACCACAAAACCGCACCACAAAAGCCAACCAACTAAACCCATGAAACTCATCAAAACACTCGCCCTCACGGCCGCCGTCCTCGGCACCGCCGTGGGTGTGCAAGCCCAAACGACGATCGACATCACCGGCTCCACCGCCGGGCGCTCCGCCGTGCACAACGCGATTCTTGCCGCGTTGACCTCGGATACCTACGTGTTCAACGGCAACAACCTCAATGCGGCCGGCCGCGTGCTCTTCCGGGGCAACCTTGGAACGAACTCGGTCGTCATCCGCACCGCTTGGTCCGGATCGGCTGCCGGTGTCCGCGACGTGGCCCAAAACAATGCCTCCGTCTGGTTCATCAACAATGGTGCCATCGGTGCGGGTGCGCTGAACAACAGTGTGATCACTACGGGCAACACCGCCGCCTCCGTGCCAACCTTCGGCAACCTCGTGCAGGACACACCGGAGATCGCCTTCTCCGACGTCTTCCAGAGCTCGACGATTTACACGAGCCCTGGGCTGGCTGACGCCTTGACCGGCATCATTCCGTTCAAGTTCTACGCGAGCAAAGATGCACCCACCAATCTGGTGAACATCTCCCCGCTGGCCGCCCGGTTCCTCTTTGGCTCCGGCTATATCCCGCTCTCGATGCTCACCGGCCTTGCGGGCGATGCATCCACGTATGCCTTCGCCACCGGACGTGATCCGGAATCCGGCACCCGCATCACTGCGATGGCCGAAATCGGCTATGGCGTGTTCGGCGCGGTCCAGCAGTATCAACCGGCCATCGGCGGCGGCGCCGTCACCAACGCCGTGCTCTGGCCCGCCGGCACCTACGCCGAGGGCAATGGCGGCTACTCGAGCGGCAGCAGCGTCAAGACGGCGGTGGAAGCGAACGGCTTCACCAACGGCTTGGGCCTCATCAGCTACATCGGCAGCAGCGATTGGTCGGCCGTCGCCAAGGAGTTGACCTACAACGGAAACTCCTTCTCTACGAACAACGTGACCCAGGGTCGGTATACCTTCTGGGGTTACCTCCACCAGTTGGGTCACCCGGGCGTCGTTGGCACCAGCGCTCCCACCAGCGTGACCAAGAGCTTCTTCACTGCTCTGGAAACGCAGGTTGAGGCGGACACCACCTGGCTCGTGCGCGTGTCGCAGATGGCGGTGAGCCGCACCTCGGACGGTGGGTTGATCAACCCGCTTCTGTAATTGTCCCCGGCATTTCCGGTGCAAGTCGGATTGCCAAAATCAAGGCCAGTGGGTTCCATCCCCACTGGCCTCTTTCTTCACCACCCATGACCTCCCGTCCGCTTCTGCTCATCTTGGCCGCAGTTGCCCTCGGTTTGCTCGCAGTCCTTTATCCCGGCGAACCGCGAACTCCGCTTCCTGAGGGCAGAGCCATTCCTGCCGCCCCTTCCGCCGCCTCGCAAAGCGGAACGCCCGCTTCCCAAGACTTCACCCTTGTCCGCCCTGAGCCTGGTCCGGCGAACGTTCCGGCCTCATCTTTCTCATCTTCCGCTCCGACCGCCGGTGCCGCACAAGTCGCGCAGGTTTTGATTTCTACCCGACCCCAGGCTGCGGCACATCCTGTGGCGAATCCTGCCGGCTCAACTACGCGCAACCGCAGCGCCCTCCCGTCTCCCCCGGCAGAGAAGGTAGACCGCGCACGGCCCGTGAGCCAGATTCCGGCCGCGCCCGACCGGACCGTCGACTCCGCAGGTGCCGCCGGGCGGGTGGTGGACATTGCCGTGCAGGTCCCCCCCGGCCAGGACGTGCCGCTGGTCTTGGTCGGTGTCTCCGAGGCGGATGGTTTCTCCACGGCCGAGATCGGATCGCTCAATGCCGCCGCAGATCAGTTTGTTGTCGATGTTTCCGAAGGAGGTGCCACACCCCAGCCAAACCCCATCAAATGGAAGCAGGCCCAGCAAAATTCCGACGAACTCTTCCGCACCTGGTATGGTCAGGATGCTTACATGGCCATGACCGAGAGAAGGTATTTCGACTCCGTCGGCCAAAAACAACCATGAATCCGCTTTTTCCTCCCGTGACGCCCCGAATTCTTTGCCTCCTTCTTGCCGGATCCCTCACCGTTTTGACCGGATGTCGGAAACCGTCCGCCCCCGTGGAGGACGCACCCAAGGATGAAGCGGCGTCGCCGCCCTCCGCCCTGCAAGCAGGCGGGCAAGCGAATCCGGCCGGCGCGCAGGACGATTCCGAGGCGGTCTACGAAGAGGCAGCCAAGCTGCTGAAGCAGCAGGATGAACCGTCGGCACGTCTTCTCGGCCTGGCTATGATGCGAGGCGCTGCGGACGCAGGCCACGTCAAGGCGCAGTCGGTGGTGGGTTTTGAATTGGCCCAAGGAACAACTCCGGACCTGCCTGCCGCTGTGGACTACCTGGTCAAGGCGGCACGCTCCGGGGATCCCATCGCCATCCAGAATCTGCGGCGATTGCACGACAAGCTTCTCGATGCGCTTCCCGAGGAACGGAGCAAGGCGTTGGCCGCTTTGGTGGCTGCCGCCGATGAGGGTTCGAGCGCTGCGGCCGCCGAGCTAGGATTTCTCTACTTCCATGGTTCAAGCGGTCTCCCGGCCGACCCGGCCAAAGCCCAGGCCTATCTGCGCATCGGGGCTGAAGCTGGTGATGCCGATTCGGCCAACGATCTGGGCGTCATGTTCAATGAAGGCCTGGGCGTGGAACAGAACTACGACACGGCGGCGAAATTTTTCCAGCAGGCGGCCGACGGCGGCCACGCCAAGGCCCAGGCTGTTCTGGGCGTGGCCTACGCGGTGGGGAACGGCGTCCCGCGAGACTTGGTCCAGGCGTTCAAATGGATGCGTCTGAGCGCCCTGCAAGGCGAGGCCATGGGCAAGAATGCGTTGGCGGACTTCATCCGCGGCCTGAGCAAGGAACAGATCACGGCAGGACATAAGCTTGTGGCCGAATTTCTGCGCGCCCGCGGACAGGAGGTCTCGATCGAGCAACTCAACCAGGAGATTCTCAATCCGCCGCCGCCGCCCACGCTGCAAGAACTGATGCCTAAGCTGTCGCCCGGGCAGGTGGTGCCGGCCAATCCTGCCTCGACGCCCAAGCGTTAGGTGCTGGCGGAGCGCTGCCCGTCAGCCGCGTCTTGTCTCACCGGGGGCCACCAAGAACCCCCGAGATAAGCTCCGCTTCCTTGCTTTGGCCCACTTCGCGTAATTGACGGGCGGCGTTGCCCAGTAGCTCTCCGGCCCCGGCTCCGAGGGCGGATTCCATGGCCCGGACGCCGGTTTCCAAAGCCGCTTTGTCACCCTGCGCCGCCAGCAGCATGACCAGAGCCAGATGCGGTGCGGGGTCTTTGCTCTCGAGAGCGATCGACTCCCGGAATGAACGCATGGCCAGTGCGGGCTGGCCGGCATCGATTTGATAGAGGCCCACGTTATAGAGCCAGCGGGCGCGGCTCTGGCCCGGCACGACCTCGTAGATCCGCACCCATTGGTCATCTCCCAGTTTGTATTCCGCAGGCAGCGGGTAATAGAGGGGATTGAGCCAGATCGGTTGCGGGCGCGTGCCCTCGAGCAACCCGGCAATGAATCCATCGCGGGCCTCGTCGTTGCGGCCCAGGCCCCGGTCGAGTCGGACGTAGCGCTGCCCGAAGGAATCCCAGGAAAAAAGCAGGATGTGGGTGATGCCATGCTTTTCGATCAGGGCGAGGGCTGTGGCCTCGTCCTTCGTCGAATAGATTTTCGCCCCAGCCTCCAGCCCGGGAAGGTTCTCCCAATAC
The DNA here is from genome assembly GCA_049315725.1 of Chthoniobacterales bacterium. GTDB lineage: Bacteria > Verrucomicrobiota > Verrucomicrobiia > Chthoniobacterales > JACTMZ01 > JACTMZ01. The sequence continues at coordinate 15,521 of JBMOJP010000030.1, forward strand.
AGCGTCCCAATGCCTTTAGCTCCCCCGTAGTATATGATCTCCGTGGTCGATGATGGGCTGGCCAGAACGACCGGCCGGGTGCCCGGACGCGAGGCTGCGATGCGCTGGCAAATGTCACGCGTCAGAACCGAGGGCACCTGGGATTTGTCGACGGTGTTCCAATTTTCCAGTTGGTCGAGGAGGCGCAAAGCCACCATCGCCGGGGTTGGCAATGCGGCCAGCACCAGAATGCCCCAAGCCACGAGCAGCCGGAAGCGCGGGGCCCCGCCCGGGCGCGAGGCCAGCGCGTTCAGGCAAACCACGACGACCGGGAGTCCGAGGGCCGCCGCCGTGCCCGACCAGCGGATTTGGTCGAGCGCCAGCCCGGTCATAACGGCGGCGGGAACCGCGGCGAAGATGACCAGTGCCCGGTCTCGAAGACTGATCCCGCTCCGGGCCAGAGCCAGCACCACGATGAGCAGGGTGGCGATGGTGAAGGAATGCGCGAAAACGGCGTCACGGATTCCTGTCGTCCGGTAAATGTCGGCTGCGCTCTGGAACTCGTTGATGAAGTAATCGTGCAAGGCAAAAAGAAAGGAGTTCGAAATGACGAAGAAACGCTCGCCGCCGCAGGAGATGAGCAGGACGGGAAGCGAGACGAGAAGGAGGCAACCGGAGGTGATGCAGTAATCGCGGCCGTTCCGCAGCGGCCAGCGCCGGTCGCGCAGCCCGGTGGTGACGCGGAAAAGCAGCTCGCCGCCCGCCGCCCATGCGGCCGCGTAGACCGGATGATTGACCTCGAGCCGCCATCCCAGGTGGCCGGGGAAATACTCCACGAGGTAAAGTCCGAGGCTGGCCAGACCGGCGGAAAATCCCCAGACCCGCCAGATGGACGGATCGAGAGAGGTGGGCGAGACGCGCGACACCATCCAGCTGGCGAGGAGGATTCCGACGCCCGTGCCGAACACCACCGGCAGTTCTGTCGCCGCGCTGATCCAGAGACCTGCCGCACTCAACACCCCCGCCCAGACAAACCACGACCGGCTTGGCCGGGCTTCACCGGGCCCGGCCAGCCCCAGACGACCCGCCGCTAGCAAGAGCACCCCGAACATGGCAAACATCGAGACCAGACCGTGATGGTCGGCCTCCCCGCCGCGGAAGTAGTATTGGAGCGAGCGGGCCGCAAGCATGGCAAGGGCCAAGGCGAGGGCCCCGAGTCGGCCGAAGGCCCGTCGGCAGACCACCAAGCCGGCGACGAGAAAGAGGAAGAGCGTGACCGGGCCGACAAACAATGCAGCCCATTCGATGTCGGAGAGGTCGGGTCGATTTTTCGTCCACGAGAGCAGGTGTCCGAGGCCGACCAAGTTCCACAATTGCAGCGAACTCCAATGCACCTCCCGGCCATCCGGCGCATTGTCGCTCTCCGTCTGCCGGACGCGCCACGCGCCCTCACGCACCATTTTCTCGGCATGCATGATCCACCAACGGCCGTCCGGGGCCGACGTGATCACCAAGTTGCGCGTGTGTTCTCCGTCCGGATAAACCAAGGGCTCGACCAACCGGCCCTCCGGGCCGAAGGACGTCGCCATGAGAATCTCGCGGACTGAGAGTGCAGCGTCACCCCAGAGCGTGCCTAGGAGCACGAGGAGGGTGAGCAAAAACGCGGCCGTTTGAAGCTTGCTCCCCCTGACCCTTGCCGGCGTCGTGGGTGCGTCGGGCCGATCCAAATTCATCCGCGTGAGCGTAAACAAACCGCCGCAGGCAACGCACGGGGCTTATTGCCGTGGGGCCGGGGAGCGAGGTTACAAATTGTTCACAATCTGCGGCTGGCGTTTGCCCCCGGCCCGACTAGCTTGCGCCTGACGGACCCTGCGCCGAACCCCAATTCCTCTGCTCCCCTTCATTATGCCCACCAAGTCCCTGCTCGCCCGTATCGCCGCCGTTGCCCTTGTGTGCGCGCCGTCCCTCCACGCCGCGCCTTTTGCCAACGGTGACCTGCTCATGAGTTTTCAAGCAACGAGCGGCGACGGTTCCTCCTCCACGCTGGTAGTCAACCTCGGGCCAGCCTATGTGTTTCGTAACGCGACCAGCGACCAGGCGAATGTCGCCAACATTGGCTCCTTGCTTACTTCCACTTACGGAGCCTCGACGAATTGGTATGCCCGGCCTGAGCTCTTCTTCTGCTTGAACGCCAACCGGCAGGCTGGCTTCAACCCGGCCCCGCCCCCGGCGGGAAACCAGGGATCCCCGGTGGTCAACGGCGACGCCCGCAACGCGGTCTACGTCGGCAGCGGAAAATCCGACGGCAACGCCGGCACTTATGATCAATTCACTGTGACCCCCTCGGCGCTGAACACCACCGGCACGGACATGCAATCATACAACGCAACTGTCACGACGCCGCTGGCCTCTTCCGACAGCGCAGTCATTCCGACCAGCGTAAACCTCACGATCGAGGATTTCACCACGCCGGCCGGAGTCTTGCTGGTCAATTTTCTCAGCTTCCCGGCCAACTTCAACCAAGCTTTCGGGGCCGGAGTGCGCTTCAGCAAGGGCGGCGTTGATTACGTCGGGGCCCTGACCTTGCAGCGGCTGAATCGCACCGACGCCACCAGCGGCAGCCTCGCCGGCAATGTGGTGGTGCCGGGCATCGCGGCCGGCAGCGGCTCGAATGAGGGCTTCTTCGCCATCCGCGCCAACGGCCAGATTGATTACTTTGCCCCCACCGGTGGCGGCGGCACGCCGACTCTCACTGCCAACCCGACGACTTTGTCCGGTTACGCCACAACCACGGGCACGGCTTCGACCGCGCAAACGTTCACCGTCAGCGGATCAAACCTCACAGCCGACGCCACGATCACCGCCCCTGCCAGCTTCGAAGTCTCGACCGATGGCACCACCTTCTCGCCTTCGGTCAGCCTGACCCAATCCGGCGGAACCATCCCACTGAGCACCATCTACGTCCGGATCGCGGCCAGCGCCGGAGCGGGAAGCCCTTCAGGCAACGTGACGGTGGCCAGCACCGGGGCGACCACGCAGAATGTGGCGGTCAGCGGCACCGTGAATTCCCTCTACGGTGGCTGGGCCATCGGCTACGGGTTGGATCCTCTGGTCACCACCGGGCCGACGGCTGGAGCCATGAGCGGCGACCCTGACAATGACGGCTTCAACAACGCAGCCGAGTTCACCTTCGGCACGATTCCGACCCTGGGCAACGCGGCCTTGGTCTCGACGGTGAAGTCCGGCAGCAACGTGCTCCTGACCTACTTGCAACGCAACAGCGGCCTGACCACGCCCTATGTCCTCAACAGCCGGACCAGCCTGTCAAGCGGGTCGTGGGCCAACTCAGGCGTGACCCCGACGACGGCGGGCAGTCAGGCCGGCGTGCCTTCCGGCTACACGCGGATGCAATTCTCGGTGCCGGTCGTGACCGGCAGCAGATTCTACCAAGTCGCGGGAACCCAGTAGCCCGGGCAGCGAGGTCGCGCTTGGTCCCGACGGACTCCCATGCTGCGAGGCCGCAAAATTGTCGTCATCATGCCCGCGTATAACGCGGCGCAAACTCTCGAGCGCACCCATCGTGAGATCATGGGCCTGGGCATCGTGGACCGCGTGGTCGTGGTGGATGACGTCAGCCACGACGCCACGGCCGAGATTGCCGGGAAGTTGGCGGACACAACCTTCCATGCGCACGCGCAAAATCTGGGCTATGGCGGAAACCAGAAAACCTGCTACCGACTGGCCCTCGCGGAGGGCGCGGACATCGTCGTCATGGTCCACCCGGACTACCAATACACGCCGCTGCTGCTGCCCGCCATGGTCGAACTGCTTTGCTCGGGGCTCTATGATGTGGCCATGGCCTCGCGCATCCTTGGCGGCGGGGCCCTTGCGGGCGGGATGCCCTTGTGGCGCTACATTCCCAACCGCGTCATCACCCTGGCGGAGAACGTGCTGACCGGGGCCAAGCTCTCCGAATACCACTCGGGCTACCGCGCCTTCACCCGCGAGGTGCTCGAAGCGGTGCCTTTCGCGGACAACTCCGACGACTTTGTCTTCGACAACCAAATCCTCATGCAGGTGCTTTGGTGCGGATTCAAAATTGGTGAGATCACCTGTCCGACCAAGTATTTTCCCGAGGCGTCGTCCATCAATCCGTGGCGCAGCCTCGTTTACGGGTTCGGTTGCCTCGGCGCGGCCCTGCGTTTCCGCCTGGCCCGGCTCGGCTTGGTTCGGGCCCCCGGGCCTCAAAAGCCGGTTGCACGCGCCCTGGACTCGAACTGAGCGGCGGCCTCGCTTTGCCCGGAGCGTCGCGCCACCTCGGCAGCCTGCCGCCACGTGCCGGCCGCCTCCCGCTGCTCTCCCAACGCAGCTTGCGCCCGCGCGGTCGCATCCAGAGCGAGCAGACTCGGTCGCGGGCTCAGCCGCGCCGCGGTGGCCGCGAGTTCAAGGGCCCGGCGGGGATTGCTCTCGGCACAGATCAGCGCGGCATAGGCAAACGCGGCGGGATCGCCGGGGTCCGCTTTCATGACCTGCTCGAACTCCGCCAGCGCCTCGTCCGCACGGCCCGTGGCCGCGAGCGATTGGCCGAGGTTGACCCGGGCGGAGCGGTTGGCCGGGTCGAGTTGCACGGCCTGCCGGAAAACCCCGAGGGAACGATCCGGGTGGCCGGAGGAAAGCAGCGCGAACCCGAGATTGTTCGCCGCCTCTGCATCCTGCGGGTAGTCGCGCTGGATGGACTCGAAGGCGGCGATGGCTTCCGCCATGCGGCCCTGCTCGGCGAGGGCGATCGCCTCGTTCGTGCGCATGGACCAATGCCCGTGGCCGTCCTGTAGGCCCGCCGCGCTGAGACTGGCCGTGTTTTTCCACACGGGAAGTTGCAGGGTGGTTCGCCACGCGAGGACCGAGGTGGCCAGCACTCCGGCGAGGAACATCACCGCGGCCTGTCGGGGGCCCCGGCGGCTGAATTGCCACCCCTCGCAGATCACTGCGGCCAGCGGACCCCAGAGCGGAATGTAGGTGTAGCGGTCGGCCATCCATTGGTCGCCGATTTGCACGAGGCCGATGACAGGCAGAAGCGTGCCAAGATACCAGAGCCATCCGGCCAGCCACCACGGTCGGTCGCGACGCACCGTCCACGCGGCCCACGTCACGGCCGCGAGGAGAGCGGCGCTCCCCGCAACCTGCCACCATGGCCAGGCGAGCGGGTGGGTGTAAAATGGCGACAGTGCGGCCGGCCAGAGTGATTTTCCGAGATAGGCGGCGTAAGCCACCACGGCGGTCTCGAGGCGCACGGCGAGGGGAATAGTGGCGAGATCCTGCAGGGCACCGGCTTGCCGCTGCGCCACCACGGCGACCGCACAAAAGATGACGGAGAGCGCGAGGAGGGGAAGTTTTTCCATCACCAACGGAGTCCAAGAACGCATCGACCAATCCTGGGCACGACGCAGAGGCCACCAATCCAGGACCAGCAACGCAAACGGCAGCGTGACCAGCATGACCTTGGACATGAGGCCCAGAGCGAAGCAGACCAGCAAGGTGGCGTAGAGCAATCCGTTCCGCGTGCGCGCGAAACTGCAGTAGGCCAGCAGGGAGAGCAGGAGAAAAAGCGTGCTCAGGACGTCCTTGCGCTCGGCCACCCACGCCACGGATTCCACCCGCAGGGGATGGAGGGCGAAGATGGCCGCAAGGAAAAACGCGGGCACGTTGGGCAGGCCCAGTCTTCGCGCGAGCGCGAAGAGGAGGACGGCGTTGATCGCGTGGAGCAGCGCATTGACCAAATGGTGCCGGCCCGCTTCGAGAGCAAAAAATTGGACGTCGAGGGCGTGGGATAAAAATGTCACCGGTTGCCAGTTGCCCGCCAGGTTTGCTTGCGCGGCGCGGGTGACGACTCCCGGAGACCAACCTCTCTGCACCTCCAGGTTCTTCGTGACATAAAGATCGTCGTCAAAGCGGAGAAACTCGAAGCCGACCACCGGGCGGTAAATCAGCAGCACCATGAGGGCCAGCAAGGCCCCGACCAGGAGACTGCCGCTCTGGCTTGCTTGCTGCGGCTTCTCGGAACGTTGCACCTGCTGCAGCCTACCGACCGCCGACGGGCTTGGTGAACGGAAAATCCCCGGCTTCGGCTCTCTTCCGTGTGACAAACCTGTCACTCGCGATTTCGAATCTCGCCCCTCGCTTTCCCGGCGGGTAACACGGCAGGGTGAATGTCCTGCCCGCCAAGGCCTTGCTTTCGCTTACGCCGCTTGATCCCGCTGCCGCCCGCCTTACGGTGGTCATGCCGGTCTTCAATGAGGCGGGCACCATCGCCCGGGTGATTGCGACGGTGCTCCGGCAGCCCACCGTGACGGAGTTGCTCGTCGTCGACGATGGTTCGTCCGACGGCACCTGGGAGGCCCTGCAGCAGGTGAGCTCCGCCTATCCTGGGCGCGTGCGCGCCGTGCGCCACGAGAAAAATCAGGGGAAGGGCGCGGCCCTCCGCACCGGTTTTGCCGAGGCGACCGGCGACATCGTCCTCGTGCAGGACGCGGACCTCGAATACGACCCGGCAGACTATCCGCGTTTGCTCGAGCCCATCCTGCGCAACGCGGCTGACGCGGTGTTCGGCTCGCGCTTTACCGGCGGGTCGAGCCATCGTGTGCTCTATTTTTGGCATTCCCTTGGCAACCGCTTTCTCACCCTGCTCTCGAACATGGTGACCGACCTGAACCTCACGGACATGGAATGCGGCTACAAGGTTTTCCGCCGGGAACTCCTGGCCAAAATTCGCGTGGAGGAATCCCGCTTCGGCTTCGAGCCCGAGATGGTGGCCAAGGTGGCCCGGCTCGGGGCGCGCATTTACGAGGTGAGCGTGGCCTACTACGGGCGCACTTACGCGGAGGGCAAGAAGATCAATTGGAAGGACGGCGTCAGCGCCATGCGCTGCATTGTCAAATACGGACTGGGTCCCCGGCAGGGTGTTTGAGTTGGCCGGTCTATTGCGCCAGCAGATTGCGCTCCCCTTGTTCAAGCAGCGCTGGATCGATGGCATGCCGCACTGCAGCGGCGTCGAGCTGCTGGCCGTTGGCGGACATGACGGCGAAGACTATGGCCTGCTCGCCGGGAGGAAGCTGGCTGACGAAAATGTCCACGTCATCAAAGAGGGCCAGTGCCTCCCGCGCCCGTCCAAGTTTGAGCAAAGCTAGGGCGTGGGTGAATCGCACGGACTCGTCGTCCGGCGTCGCCGCGACCGCCGCAGCGGTTTTTTCCGGCTCGGGCGCTTTTCCTTCCAGCAAGGCAAGTCTCCGGGCGTAATCCTGCACGGCTGGCGCATCCGCCGCAGCCTGCGCGGCGGCGTCATAGGCCAGGGCCATGGACTCGAATTGTCCGCGCCGCCCGAAGCGATCGCGGGCCACCCGGAAAGACCTCTCCGCGGTGGCCGGGTCGGCACACATTTCGATCAGCAGGTCGTCCGCCAGATCCCGCTCACCGGCCTTGTCTGCAGTGGAGAGAAACTGGGTCAGGCGTCCTTCGCGGGCGGCGGCACGGATCGCGTCGGAGAGCAATTGCGGCGCCGCATCGTTGCGTCCCAGCTTGCGCGCAGCCACGGCGCGGACGCTCAGGCGCAGGGATTCCGGCGTCTTGGACTCGCCCTCGGTCGTGGAAAAAAGGGCGTCCCAGCGCTGCAACGAGGCCAGCGCATCGGCCCGGGCGAGGAAGGCCTGTTCGTTTTCCGCCGCCTTGTCGGCGGTGATGAGCGCGAGCGCTTCCTCCCAGTTGCCCTGAAGGTTGAGCCATTGGGCGAAGGTGGCCTGTTCTGGCGTCGCCGCCTTGGCGAAGACCGGCGAGAGCTGGCGGACCTGGTCCGAGAGCGTGCTGTCCCCGCCGCGGATCATGACTTCTGCCGCGGGGACGAGAGCGGGGTTGGTCGGGGAGAGATCGCCCAGCGCGGCCACAGCCCATTTTCGCGCCTTGTCCTGGGGAACCCGGGGAGAGGACAGCACGAGCGCGTAGGCTTGGTTCGCTTCGGGCGTGCCCGCCAATTCGTCGACCAAGGCGTAAAGTTCCTCGATGCTTTTGGCGTCCTCCGGGGGAACGCCGGCGGCGCTGGCCAGCATCGGGCCATGGCGGGCGGCCAGCAGGCGGGCGAGGTAAAGCTTCAACTCGGGATCATTCGAAGCGGCGACGGCCGCGCGGGCCTCCGTGACGGCCTTGGTCAGATTCCCCCGGCGCAAAAGGCGGGCGGACCGCATGGTCGCGGCCTTGGCTGGTTCGCCCGCCTGCACCAGGGCCTCGGTGGCCTGCTCGTATTGCGCGTCCGTCCCATACCACGTGGCGACCCGTGCGTTGGCCTCGGCTTCCTCGGCGGTGAATTTCGTGTCGGCCCGCAATTCCTCCCAGAGAGGCAGGGCCGCGGGATCGTTCATCGCGCTCTGCACGAAAAGACGCGCCCGGCGGACCGCCGGGTCGTTCGGGCGAAGGTTGGACGCCGACTGCACCTGCATGCGGGCCTTGGCCCAACCTTCGGCCCGCACGCTTGCCATCGCCTCCGCCGCCAGACTCCGGGCCCGCCAGCCGATGAGAAAATAAATGGAGGTCACGGCCACGAGACAGACCACCGGAAGAACCACCGGCAACCACAACAGGACGCGACGGATCACCTGCTGCGAGATGGTGCGCTCCTCGTCAATGTGGAGCGGCAGATTGGCGGCCTTCCACCATCTGCTTAGGAAATTGGGTTTTGCCGTCTGGCTGGCGTGTGGCGGGGTGTTTTCCATGGGTCAAGACAGCGGTGGGTTTCGCCTGCTGATCATCGCCCAAGTGTGGCTCGTCGCAGGGCCCGTTCAAGCGCCCGGGTCCGGCGGAGGGGGGTGTTTGTGTGACTTTATTGTCACACGCGGAAGCGCCAACCACGGCGTCGTGGGGCCCGCGGACGCCGCCGATTTTTCCTCAGGGGTTCATCTCGCCGATCAGCTGCAATCCGTTCACGCGCTCGTCGTTTTGGACGCGCAGCCACGGATGGTTGTGTGCTTTGGCGTTGATCTTGAAAAACTTCATCGTCACGGGGGGAAAGGTGAACTCCTGCCAGCCCTTCGTCCGGAACATTTTCAGGTTCTGCGTGTCGCCCACGGTGGCCGCGACCGTGAACGGACCCGTGGGGGAATCCGCAGTCAGCAGCTCGAGCGACTTGAGCGCCTGGTCGTCGCTTTTGTTGATGAACACGCGGACGCCCGTGACCGTCGCAGCCGCATCGTTCTTGAATCCGTAGACCGAGGCGGACAATTCATCGAGCGGAAGATCGAAGTCGCCGACCAGCAGTTTGGCCGGACGATCGGAAGGTGCCGCGATGATTTCGCAATAGTCGGGATGCAGCAAATTACGCGGGCCCGTGACCACCTCCGCTTGCTCCGGGGTGGCGGACGCCGCAGCCTGCTCCGACGGCGGGGTCGGGGTCGCTTTCTCGGCCCGAAGGCCGGACTGAACCGGCGCAAACATGGAAGAGAGAACGAGGACAAATGCGGGGATGCGGTGTGATTTCACGGGTTGGGTCGGCGAGTTGAGTCGGCCAAGGATCGGGATCATCCGCGCCCTGTCAAGGATGCTCGACGGCGCTGCGCACTCGGACCGGCGGCTGCTTGCCTAATCCGCCCCCCCGCGCTATGAGGCCTGCCCGAGAATGAGCCAAGTGTCCGCCATCGCCGGCCCAACCGGCCCCGCCGCCGCGGCCGACGAGCCGAGTCGAAGGTCGGCGTTGGCGTTTTTTGGCTCGTTGGTCGCGGTCTGGTTGCTTGTCTCCTACCGGCTCTCCTTCATCTGGGAGTCGAGCGACCAGTATTCGCACGGCTGGTTTGTGCCCTTGCTCGGCGGGTGGATCTTCTGGCGACGATGGATGACCCGCCCTGATCCCGATCCGCCGACCGCGCGGTCGCGGACCCTGCTCGTGGCCCTGCTGGGATTTCTGCTGCTGCCCATCGCCGTTGCCAATCTGGTCCTCGAATCGTCTCCGGATTGGCGAATGATGATGTATGTCCTCTCCGGTGCGGCCTTCCTGGCCAGTTTGGCCCTGACTCAACTCGCCGGCGGGGTGCCGTGGCGCCGTCACCTGTCCTTCGCCTTTCTCTTTTTTCTCGTGGCCGTCCCATGGCCCTACGATTTCGAAACATGGTTGACGGTCGAGTTGAGTATCTGGGCGGCGCGGATCACGACCACCTTGCTCAACTCCGCGGGCATCCTCGCGGTCTGCGACGGAAACATCATCCAACTCGCCTCCGGCGTCCTCGGCGTGGAGGACGCTTGCAGCGGGGTTCGTTCGTTCCAGTCCAGTTTTGTCGTGGCCATGCTCCTCGGGGAATGGTTCAGGCTGCGGGCCGGGTGGCGTGTTTTCCTCTGTCTGCTCGGCCTCATCGTGGCCTACGCCCTCAACATCGGGCGGATGCTTCTGCTCAGCCTGGTGGCGGAAGCCAGCGGCGTCGGCGCGATCGAGAGTTGGCACGATCCCGCCGGGTTCGCCATCCTCGTGGCCACCCTTGGGATTCTCTGGCTGGTCTGCTTTGGTCTGGGTTTGTTCCCCGGAACCAGCCGCCCTGAGCGTCCCGCTTCAGTTCTGGGCGCGTGGGGAGGTCTGCCTTCGATGGTGCCCACGGGGGTGGGGGTTGCCCTCGCTCTCCTGCTTGTCCTGGCCTCCGTCGAGGGCTGGTATCGCAGTCACGAGCAAAACCAGGCGCCCGTCTTGACGTGGAGCTTGGTCGGCGCGGACCCGGCCGCGGGGCAGGAGGACGTGTCACTCGGCGACAGCGTGGCTCGCGGCTTGGGTTACGATGCCGGCTTCCGGCGCGCCTGGAAGGACTCCGCCGGGCAATCGTGGGAGTTGATTTACATGCGGTGGGAGCCCGGAAGGAAGGCGGCCACCGCTGGCCCGCATGCCCCGGATTACTGCCAAAAAGCAGTCGGGCGCACCGTGCTGGCCAAATCGGAGACGCGGACCGCGACGGTCGGTCAGATTGTCGTGCCCTACCAAATCTACACCATCGCGCGCGGCGGACGGACTTTTTATCTCCTCTTCCTGCTCGACGATGGGCGCAGGGACGGAGACTGGATGGCGGCGGGCTTGATGGGGGGCGGGAGTTCGCGCGAGCGGCGGCTGCGGCAAGTGCGGGAAGGGCGCCGGAACACCGGCCAGACATCGCTCCAACTCGCGCTCATCGGGGTTGAGGACAGCGCCAAGGCGGAGGAAGCGATGCTGCGCATGCTCCCGTCGTTGCTGGCCCCGAGTCCTTGAGGGCAGGGGTCCTCTACGGACGAAGGATGGTGCGCGATACAGGGTTCGAACCTGTGACCCCCTCCGTGTCAAGGAGGTGCTCTACCACTGAGCTAACCGCGCTTTGGGCTGCTTGCCGTGGCGGCCAATAAAGCGCGACGGCGCGGCCGCTGCAATGATTTTCGCCCAGCCGGGGTTGTCGTTTGGGCAAGTGTGATGCATCTTCCCCGCCATGCCGGACGGCCAA
>JBMOJP010000106.1:0-6378 GCA_049315725.1 Chthoniobacterales bacterium
TTTCGACGACATCACGGTATTCGCCGACCGTCTCCCGCCCGGCCAGCTCGCGGTCCTTGCCGCGGTCCTTGCCGGCAGCGGTGATAGCGCCCGCGCTCGCGCCGCCGCCGCGACCGTCGATCCGGCCCTCCTTTCGCCCGGCGAATACGCGCTCGTTCTTCCGTTGCGCGCGGCGGCCCCGTAAAAACGCGGTTCTTCTGCGGAATGTTCCCGGCGCGTTGGGAAGAGCACCCCTTGCCTGTGGACGCGCGGTGGGTCCGCAGGCCCCGCCCTATGGGAAAAACATGGGCCACACGGCAGTGGGGGTAAGACCAGACCTCGAAAGTTATCGGACCTTGATCATCAGGTGGATCGCGAAGCACCGCCGCCGAGGACAACGCCGTCTACGCGCCAGACGCCAAGGCTGCAACCCACGGGCTTCAGCGCCCGGGCGCCATTTCCAGCAGGAAGCCCTTGAGGTAGGCGGACTCGGGGAAGCCGAGAATAACCGGATGATCGGCCCGCTGGAAGTAGTGCTCGCGAATCCGCGCGGTCCGCTTGGCATCGACCATGGCCTCGAGAATGGCCTCGAGAAAGACGGGGCCGCCGACATGGTGCGCGCAGCAAAAAGTGGCCAGTAATCCGCCCGGACCAAGGAGGGAAGCGGCCCGGAGGTGGATTTCCTTGTATCCGCGCACCGCATCGGCCAAGCGGGAGCGGTCGCGGGCGAAAGTCGGCGGATCGAGCACGACGAGGTCGTATTGGTCGCCGCGCAAGGACGCGGCTTTGAGCCAGTCAAAGGCGTTCGCCTCCTCGACGCGGACCTGGACTCCGTTGCGCGTCGCGTTGGCTGTCACGGCCGCGCACGCGTCGGCTGACACCTCAACCGCGGTCACCGGGCTGGCCCCGGCCAGGGCGCAGGCAAGGGCGAAACCGCCCTGGTTGCTGAAACAGTCAAGAACCCGTCGGCCCGCCGCATGTGCCGCCACGCGGGCGTAGTTGTCGCCCTGGTCAAGATACAGCCCGGTTTTCTGTCCGCTCGGCAGCTCGAGGCCGAAGCGGACCGCGCCCAGCGTGACCTCGAAGGCGGACGGCAGCTCACCGCGGAGCACGCCGGTGTGCAACTCCAGCCCCTCGGCCTGCCGCACGGGAGCGTCGTTGCGCTCGAAGAGGCAGGCCGGGCGGATGGTTTCCATGATCGCGTCGGCGATCAATTCCTTGCGCTGATCCATCGCGAGAGTGAGTGTCTGGAGCACGGCGCTGTCGCCGTAGCGGTCGAGGATCAGCCCGGGCAGCCCATCGCTCTCGCTCCAGATTTCGCGCCGCACCCGCGGGTCAAGCCCGAGCTTGTCGCGATACTCCGTGGCCATGCGCACCCGGCGCAGAAAAAAATCTGCATCCAGATCCTGGCGCTGGCGGGAGAAACGGCGGGCGGGGATTTTCGAGCGGCTGTTGTAGATGGCGCTGCCGAGGAAACGGTCGCGTTGATCTTTGACCCCAATGCCGTCGCCGTCCTGCGGGGCCCCGGTGACCTTGAGAACCTCGTTGTCATGCACCCACTCGTGGCCATGGAAAATCCGCGCGCGCGGGCGGACGATGAGGGTGGCCATCGCTTAGTAGTCGAGGATGGCCTCGGGCAGGGTCTCCGGGTTGGGCTGGCCGGGTTTCTCCGGATACTCAAAGACTTTGCCCTCGTAGTTGCGCAGGACGATTTTCTCTTTGTCGTGGTAGAGCACGTAGCCCGGGCTGACTGGCACCTTGCCGCCGCCGCCGGGGGCATCGATGACAAATTGCGGCACGGCATAGCCGGTGGTGTGTCCGCGCAGTGACTCGATGATCTCGAGGCCGCGTGACACGCTGGTGCGCAGGTGGGCCGACCCGTGGATGAGGTCGCACTGGTAGAGGTAATAGGGGCGCACGCGGCAGCGCAGCAGTTTGTGAATGAGCCCGCGCATGGTCTCCGGGTTGTCGTTGACCCCGGCGAGGAGGACGCTCTGGTTGCCGAGGGGAATGCCCGCATCGGCCAGCCGGCCGAGGGCGTCGCGCACCTCGGTGGTCAATTCGCGCGGGTGGTTGACGTGCACGCTCATCCACAGCGGGTGAAACTCGCGCAGCATGGCGCAAAGCTCCGGCGTGATGCGCTGAGGCAGAAAGATGGGCACGCGCGAGCCGATGCGGAGAAACTCGATGTGCTTGATCGCGCGGAGGCGGCTGAGAATTTTGCGCAGCTTGTCGTCGGAAAGGAGCAACGCATCACCGCCGGAGAGCAGCACGTCGCGGACTTCGGTGTGTTTCTCCAGATAGGCGAAGGCCTCCTCGAAATCGGTCTCGAGCTCCTGTCCCCCGGCCCCGCTGACCACGCGGCTGCGCGTGCAGTAGCGGCAGTAGGCGGCGCAGCGGCTGGTCACGAGAAAAAGGACGCGATCCGGGTAACGGTGGACCAATCCGGACACGGGCATGTGCGAGTCCTCGCCGCACGGATCGGACATTTCCGCCGCGCTGATCGTGGCCTCGGCGGCGAGGGGAATGACCTGCCGGCGAATGGGGCAAGCCGGATTGTCCGCCTCGATGAGGTTGAAGAAATGCGGCGTGATGGCGAAGGCCAGTTTGTGGGCGGTGAGGAGCAAGCCCGCCCGCTCGTCCGTGCTGAGCCGTAGATGCTCCTCGGCCTGGGCCAGCGAACTGACGCGGTGGCGCAGTTGCCAGCGCCAGTCATTCCATTCCCCGGGCGTGGCCGAGGGCCAGAACCCGGGGGCATGGCTGCGGAAGTCGTGGTCGGGTCCTGTCATGATCGGTCACGGTTTGGACGCATCAGGCTTGCACGCGTTCAATATGGGCGCCGAGGGAATTCAGTTTTTCATCAATGCGCTCGTAGCCGCGGTCGATGTGGTAGACGCGGTTGACCTCGGTCACGCCGTCGGCGGCGAGACCGGCGAGGAGGAGGGCGGCGGAGGCGCGAAGGTCACTGGCCATGACGGGGGCACCGCTCAATTTGCCGTTGCCGGTGATGATGGCGGTGGGATGCTGGAGTTTGATCTGGGCACCCATGCGGGAGAGTTCGGCCACGTGCATGAAGCGCTGGGGAAAGACATGGTCCGTGATGACGCTGACCCCGGGGGCGCGGACGAGGAGAGCGCACATCTGGGCCTGCATGTCGGTGGGGAAACCGGGGTAGGGGCTGGTCTCGAGGTGCAGCGGCTTGGTCGCCCCGTTGGGCGAGATGGTGACGGCGGTGTCGGTTGACTCCACATGGTAGCCGGCGGCCTGCAGCGGCTCGATCACGGCGACCAGATGGTCGGGGCGGACGCGGCTGACCGTAACCCGGCCTCCGCCGATGGCGCCGGCCACGAGCATGGTGCCGGCCTCGATCCGGTCGGGGATGATGGTGTAGTCGGTTCCATGCAATTCCTTCACGCCCTCGATGACGATATGGTGCGTGCCGGCTCCTTCAATCTTGGCCCCCATGGAGATGAGAAAATTGGCCAGGTCGACAACCTCGGGCTCCCCCGCCGCACCGTCGATGATCGTGGTGCCCTGCGCCAGCACGGCGGCCATCATGACGTTGTCCGTGCCCAGCACGGTCGATCCGTGGCTGCCGCGCATACTGACCGTCGCGCCGCGGAGCGCCGGGGCCAGGAGTTTGACGTTGCCTTCCTGCACGCGCACGGCGGCCCCGAGGGCCTCGAAGCCGCGCAGGTGGAGGTCGATCGGGCGGTCGCCGATGACACAGCCGCCGGGCAGCGAGACGCAGGCCTCGTGCTCGCGGCCGAGGAGCGGGCCGAGAACGCAGACCGAGGCCCGCATTTTGCGCACCAACTCGTAGGGAGCGACGGTGCGGACACTTTCCGCCTTGATGCTGACCACGCCGCTGGCGCGCTCCACCTCGCAACCAAGCTGGCTCAAAATAGTCAGCATGTAGTGGATGTCGCTCAGGTCGGGGACGGCGCGGATGACGCACTTCTCCCGGGTGAGGAGCGAGGCCGCAAGGATCGGCAGGGCAGAGTTTTTCGAGCCGCTGATGCGGACGGTGCCGTTCAGCCGCTGACCGCCGTGGACGAGGATCTTATCCATGAAATGCGACCGCAAAACGCGGAAGTCCTTGATAGTCGGGATGAACGGAAATGTCCCGATATTTACTCTCGCGGAGGAGTTCGGCCACCGGTTCGGCCTGGCCGGCACCGATCTCAAGTAGGAGGGCGCCGCCGGGGGTCAATCGGGCGGGGGCGTTCTGCACCAATCGCCGGATCAGGTCGAGCCCGTCCGGACCGCCGTCGAGGGCGGTGAGGGGGTCGTGCCCGACCTCGGGGGCCAGACCGGCCAGGTCACCGCTGGCGATGTAGGGCAGGTTGGCCGCGAGGAGGTGAAAAGGTCCGCCGGCCTGCGGCAGAAGATCGGCGGGGGAAAACACCACGCGATTCAGCTGATGGCGGGCGGCGTTCTCCGCCGCGAGGGCCAGCGCGTCGGGCGAGAAGTCGGTCGCGTGGATTTCTGCGCCCGGCAACTCGAGCGCCAGGGTCAGAGCGATGACTCCGCTGCCGGTGCCGATGTCGAGGATGCACGGAGCGTCGGTCGCCTTGACCAGATCCAGGGCCAGTTCGACGAGTTGTTCGGTTTCCGGCCGGGGAATGAGGGCGCGCCGGTCGCAGGTGAAGGTGCGGCCGTGGAACTCGACCGTGCCGAGGATATGCTGCAGGGGTTCGCGCGCGCCACGGCGGCGGACCATGTCACGCAGCGGGGCCCGCTGAGCTTCGCCGAGGGGACGGTCGAACTGGAGATACAGCTCCATCCGCTTGAGCCCGAGGGTGTGGGCCAGGAGATGCTCGGCGTTGAGGCGCGGACTCTCCACGCCGCGACTCGCGAGATACGATTCGGCACCGCGGAGCACCTCGAGCAGCGGCAGGGTTTCAGCCATGGTCAAGCCAGGCCCGCCTCGGCCAGACGGTCTTCCATGTCGCGCTGCTGCAGCGACCCGACCATCTCTTCCAGGTCGCCCTCGACGAATCGGTCGAGGCTGTAAAGCGTCAGGCCGATGCGGTGATCGGTCACGCGGTTCTGCGGATAATTGTAGGTGCGGATCTTTTCCTCGCGTCCCGCGCGCCCGATGAGGCTCCGCCGGTGCGCGGAGTATTTGGCCTCCTCCTCGTTGCGTTTGTCCTCGAGCAGGCGGGTGCGCATGATTTCCAGTGCGGCGGCCTTGTTTTTCTGCTGCGAGCGCCCGTCCTGGCAGCGGACGATTCGGCCGGTCGGAATGTGCAGGATCTGCACGGCGGAGTCGGTGGTGTTCACGCCCTGACCGCCGGGACCGCCCGAGCGGCAGACCTCGATGCGCAGGTCCTGCGGGCGCAGTTCAATGTCGATTTCCTGGGCTTCCGGAAGGACCGCCACGGTCGCCGTCGAGGTGTGGATGCGTCCCTGGGCCTCGGTCGCGGGAACGCGCTGGACGCGATGCACGCCGCTTTCGTAACGGAGGCGGCGGAAGACGGCCTGGCCGATCACCTTGAAGACAATCTCCTTGAATCCCCCGAGGCCGGACGGACTGGAATCGACCGACTCGAGGGTCAGTCCCTGGGTCTCGGCGTAGCGCTGATACATGCGGTAGAGGTCGGCCGCGAAAAGGGCAGCCTCGTCCCCGCCGGTGCCGGCGCGGATTTCCACGATGGCGTTGCGGTCTTCCGTTTCGTCGGGGGGGAGCAGGGCAAACTGGATCTCCCGGTCGAGGGCGGCCAGTCGCTCCTGGATTTGCGGGATTTCCGCGGCGGCGAGCTCGGCCATCTCCGTGTCGGTGCCGCTGGCGAGCTCCTCGTTTTCGGCCACCTGGATTCGCAAGCGGGCGGCTTCATCGTGGGCGGCGGCCAATTCCTTGAGCCGGGCGTGCTCGCGCATGACCTCGCGGGCCTTGGCCGGGTCGGCAAAAAGATCGTCCGAGCCGATGGCGGCCTCGAGTTCGGCGAGACGTTCGCGTTTTTTTTCAATCAGCGGGGCGAGGTCCATAAAGCAAAAACGGCGACCGGCCGCAGGGCGGCGCGATCACCGTGCCAAAGTGCCGGTCGCTAGGCCTTCTTAACCACGCGGGTCGCCTTGACGCTGCCGTAGCGGCGGGAGAATTTCTCCACGCGTCCGGCCGTGTCGATGAAGCGCTGTTCCCCGGTGAAAAATGGATGGCAGGACGAGCAGATGCCGATCTTGATGTTTCGGCGGGTCGAGCGGGTGTGATAGACGGTCCCGCAGGTGCAGGTAATCGTGGTTTCTTCGTAATCGGGGTGCAGGCCGGCTTTCATGGGATTTGATTGGCCAGGTAAGCTAGCCAAGGGGATGGGGGCATGGCAAGCAAAACCAAAGGAAATGTGCTGAAGATTTCGTCGTTTCGCCGCAGTCTGACGAGGAGTGTTGGCCATTGTT
>JBMOJP010000107.1:0-6363 GCA_049315725.1 Chthoniobacterales bacterium
TTTGTTTAGTCTGCTCTAATCCGGGCTTTAGTCAGGCGTGAGCCGTCTCAGGCGAGGCACCCGGCAACTCGTCGACATAGGCCCGCGCGGCAATTTTCGAGGAATCCTTGGCGATGAGCACGTAGAGGCAGGGAATGATAAAGAGAGTGAAGATGGTGCCAATGGCCATGCCGCCGACGAGGATGAGGCCGATGGAATTGCGCGCCGCCGCACCCGCACCGACCACCAGAACGAGCGGAAAGTGTCCGGCCACCGTGGCGATGGTCGTCATGAGCACGGGACGCAATCGCACCCGTGCCGCCTCGCGGACAGCCTCGATTTTGCTCATGCCGGCAAGTTGACACTGGTTGGCGAACTCGACGATGAGAATACCGTTCTTGGCGATCAGGCCGACCAGCGTAACGAGCCCCACCTGCGAGTAGATGTTCATCGTGGTCGTCCAACCGTCGGTCCAGAAAGGAACATTAGGGGCCGGCATCTTGAGGAAGCTGAAGATAAGCGCCCCGAACATGGCCAGCGGCACGGACCCAAGCAGAATGATGAAGGGATCGCGGAAGCTGTTGAACTGCGCGGAGAGGACGAGAAAAATCAGGAGCAACGCGATGCCCAGCGCGGGCAGGAACTTGTCACCCTCGGTGCGCAGTTGACGCGACTCGCCGGTGTAATCAACGACGTAGCCCTGCGGAAGAATCTTGGCCGCCTCGTCCTCGAGGAAGTGCAGGGCCTGATCGAGCGGCCGGATGGCCACGCCGCTGAGTTTGACCGCATTGAGCTGCTGGAAGCGGTTGAGCGAGCGGGGTTCGGCCGAGTCCTTGAGCGTGGCCACCGCCCCGAGCGGCATGAGGCGGTTGTTCGGGCCGGTCACGTAAATGCGCTCGAGTTGGTCGGGGTTGAGCCGTCCGTCGCGTTGGATTTGCGGAATGACCTTGTAGCTGCGACCGCCGATGTTGAAGCGGTTGACGTAGTTGCCACCCAACATGGCCGACATGTCCTCCCCGATCTGCCGGAGGTCCAGCCCCATGGAGGCGATCTTGTCACGATCGAGGACAATCTCGGCTTGCGGTTGATCAATCTTGGTATCGATGATCGGCGGAAAGGCGAACATCCCGCTGGCCGTGGCCTTCTCCTGCAATTGGCGGGCAAAGTCGAGGATGGCCTCCGGTTCGGCCGTCGAGGCGATGACAAACTCCACCGGGAAGTTGCCGCCACCCGGCAGGGCCGGCGGGACCACGGCGAAAAGGCTGATACCGGGAATGGTGGCCAGCTTGGCCGAGACCTCGGGGAGAATCTCGCTCGGCGTGCGCTCGCGCTCACCCCAGGACTTGAGCACCATGCCGGAAAATCCGGACGAGGGCTGGGTGATCTGGAAGCTGAAGGCCGTCTCGGGCTCCTGGAAAAAAATGTCATTGGCCGCCGCCGTGTAGCGCACCGTGTCCTCGATCGTCGCGTTGGCCGGCGCGTCGACGATGCCGAAGATGATGCCTTGATCCTCGTTCGGGGCCAACTCGCCGGGAGACATTTTGAACATCGGGATGCTGAGCAACGCGAGCACGACCCAGACGGAGTAAACCGCGGGGCGGGCGGCCAAAACTTTGTCGAGGGCCCGTCCGTAGACCTCACGCAGGCGTTGGAAGCCACGCGAGACCAGTCCGGCCATCCCGCGATCCTCCATCCCGGGCTTGAGCAGGTTCGCACACATGACCGGCGAGAGGGTCAGCGCGACCACGCCCGAAACCGCCACGGCTCCAGCCAGGGTGAAGGCAAACTCGCGGAAGAGCGACCCGGTGAGACCACCCTGCAAACCGATCGGGGCGTAAACCACGGCCAGGGTGATGGTCATGGAGATGATCGGCCCGATGAGTTCTCGTGCCCCCTTGATCGCCGCCTCGGTCGGACTCAGACCCTCGCGCAAGTGGCGCTCGATGTTCTCCACCATGACGATGGCGTCATCGACCACGATGCCCACACAGAGCACGATGGCGAGAAGGGTCAGCAGGTTGATGGTGAACCCCGCCATCTGCATGAGGAAAAACGCCCCGATGATGGACAGCGGGATGGCGACGACCGGGATGACCACGGCCCGCAGGGAACCGAGAAAAAGGAAGATGACGATGATGACAATGAGGAGCGTCTCGGCCAGCGTCTCGATCACCTCGCGAATGGCGTCCTTGATGTAGATGGTCGAGTCGTAGGCCACCCCGGCCTCCATCCCGGCCGGCAAATCCTTTTGGATGCCCTCCATCTCCGCGCGCACCGCGCGGATCACGTCGAGCGAGTTCGAGTTGGGCAGGACCCAGATGCCCATGAACACGGCATCCTCACCGGAGAAACGGACGGCGGAATCGTAATCCTCGGCCCCGAGAACCACGTCGGCCACGTCCTTAAGCCGCACCACAGCCCCGCCACTCGTGCGCAAGACCAACTGCTCGAATTCTTCGGCCGTGCGCAAATCGGTGTTGGCCGTGAGGTTGACGGTGACCAACGCGCCCTTGGTCTGGCCGACGGCGGAGAGGTAGTTGTTGCCGGCGAGGGCCGAGCGGATTTGCGAAGGGCTGATGTTGAGCGCGGCCATGCGGTCCGGCTTGAGCCAGATGCGCATGGCAAAGGTGCGGCCGCCGAGAATCTCCGCCCGCTGCACCCCCGCCAGGGCCGAGAGCCGCGGTTGGACGACCCGCGTGAGGTAGTCGGTCACCTCGTTGGGCTGGAGGATGTCGGAGACAAATCGCAGATAGGCCGCCGCCTGCCGGGAGTCGGCATTCTCGATGTTGATGACGGGCACCTCGGCCTCGGGCGGCAGATCGCCGCGAACCTGATCAACCTTTGAGCCGATCTCGGAAAGAGCCTTGGTCGAATCGTAGTTGAGCTTGAGTCGCGCGGTGATGACGGAGCGCCCCTGCGAGCTTTGTGATTCGATGTAGTCAATGCCATCCGCCCCCGCAATGGCCCGCTCGAGCGGCGTGGTGATGAATCCGCGGACCAGATCAGCACTGGCCCCGATGTAAACCGTGGTCACCGTAACCGAGGCGTTGTCGCTCCGCGGGTATTGCCGGACGTTGAGGGTGAAGACCGCCTGAAGACCCGCGACGATGATGAGCATCGCAACGACAATGGCCAGCACCGGCCGACGGACAAAAATGTCGGTGAACGCGCCCCCCGCGTCCCCGCGGCCACGCCGGGCCATTTGGCGAATGCTCATGAGTTCGGCGGGGCGGGTTGCAACTGCGGATCGGAAGGCAACTCGTTGTTCACCTTCACGGCCGAACCATTGCGAAGTTTGAAAGCCCCGGCCGAGACGATGGTTTCGCCCGGCTTGACCCCCTCGGTCACGGCCACAAAATCCCCCTTCGTGCGGCCCGTGCGGATGAAGCGCTGCCGGGCCACGGTTTTCTTGTTTCCCTCCTTGTCCGTTTCCTCCTCGAGGACAAAAACCGAGTCGCCATACGGGGCATGGAGCATGGCGGTGGCGGGAATGCGCACCACCTCGTCCGCCCCGCCGAAGGCCAGCACAACCCGGCCAAACATGCCGGGACGCAACTCGCCCTTGGGATTTTGCAAGGTGGCCTGCAGACGGATGTTGCGCGTCACGGGGTCGATCTCGGTGTTGACTGCGGTCACGGCACCCTCAAACGAGCGGCCCGGGTAAACATCGGTCGTCACCATCACCTTCTGCCCGGCCGCCACCCCGGAGATCAGTTGCTGCGGCAGCAGAAAATCAATGAAGATCGGGTCCAGCGCCTGCAGAGAGACGATCTTGTCGCCGTTGTTGACGAATTGTCCGAGGTTGACTTCGCGGATGCCGAGACGGCCGGAGAAGGGTGCGCTGATCTGCTTTTTGCGGATGATGGCGCGCAGCTGCTCGACCAGGGCGGTCATTTTCCGCAGTTGGGACTCGGCCGAATCCATCTCGGACTGCGGGACGGTGCTGTTGACCCGCAGCCGGCTGGTCCGTTCGTAGACCGTGCGCGCCAAGGCCGCCTCGGCTTCGGCCGAACGCAGGTTGGCCTGCTCGGTGTCGGTGTCGAGTTCGAGCAGAAGATCCCCTTCGCTGACCTCCGCGCCATTCTCGAAATGAATCTTGGTCACCACGCCGGACGTCTCGGTGCTGAGGTCGGCCCCCTGCACGGAACGAATCGAACCGACCGTCTCGACCGAGCGCTCCCAGCGATCGGTCACGACCTCGACCGAACTGATCGTCTCGGGCGGCGGACCACCTTTATCGCCCATGGCAATCAACTGACGGATTTGCAGGGCCTTGATCCCGACCACCGCGCCGACGATGACAATAATGATCGCGGCGGCGAGGAGGTAGGGTTTGAGTCTCATGAGAAGGTCAGGGGCGAAACCCCTACGAACTTACACAGATGCCGCGGCTTGTCACGGCTACCGCCCGAGATCGGGCCGGCGCTGGCGGGTTCTGGCCTCGGACTGCGCCCGGCGCCAAGCCTCGATGGCCGCGTGGTTTCCGCCCAATAGAACCTCCGGGACCGACCACCCCTGAAACTCCGCCGGTCGGGTGTAATGCGGGTATTCGAGAAGGCCGTGCGAAAATGACTCATCCTCGGCCGATCGCACGTCCCCCAAAACCCCGGGAAGGAGACGCACCACCGCATCCGACACGACCAACGCCGCGAGGGTGCCGTTGGTCAGAACGTAATCCCCGATACAAAGCTCCTCGTCCACCAAGTGGTCGGCCACCCGCTGATCCACCCCCTCGTAGTGCCCGGAAATGAGCACCAGATGTTTCTCGGCCGACAAACGTCGGGCCGCGGCCTGGTCGAAGCGAGTGCCTTGGGCGGAGAGCAGAATCACCCGCGAACCGGGGCGGCGCAGCTCGGCCAACGCGTGGAAGACGGGCTCAACCTTGATGACCATGCCTGCGCCCCCGCCGTAGGGCGGCTCATCGGTCACCCGATGCTTGCCCGGTGCCCAGTCGCGCAGATTGCGCAGACGAATCTCAGCCAGGCCTTTCTCCCGCGCGATGCGTAGCATACTTTCCCCCAGCAAGCTCTGGCCCATGGCGGGAAAAAGTGTCAAAATGTCGATTTCCACGCCATTAACGTTAGCATAATCGCCCTCAACCAACCAAACAACGTATGAACCTGCCCACCCGCTCTTTTACCTCAAGCCCCGTTCGCCCAGCCCCTCTCGCCCTTTCGCTCCTCCTCGGTCTGGTCTGCCTGGCCCCGGCATCCATCTTGGACGAACTCAGCCCGCCGGACCGCGCCAAGCTGGAATCCGGGGGAAAAGTCATGACCATCGTCGAGATCGAGGGCGCAACCTGGCCGGAGATCAAAATTTACCGCAAGGTCAAGGCCACTCCGCAGGGCATCACCGATCTTTTCCTCGACTACGAGAACGCCAACACCTTCATCGAAAACCTCGACAGCGCGGTCGTGGAGAAGCAGCCCGACGCGGACACCAAGGACGTGCGCTACACCGTCCGCCTGCCCGTGCTCTTCACCATCAGCTACCTGGTGCGGAACCACTACGTGAAAACGCCCGGCGGCTACACCGTCGAATGGGATCTCCTCGAGTCACTCATGGCCAAATCCGCCAAGGGCGCCCTGCGCGTCGAGCCCATGGGAGATGGGGCCGTCATTTGCTACGCCAACCACGTCGAACCCGCAACCTCGATGGTTGCTGGATTACGCGGCCTCGCCATCAAGGAGGCCTCAAAAACAGTCGACGCTATCGTCAAGGAGGCAGAACGCCGCTACGCTGCGACACCCAAATCTTAACTTCTCCGCGCGGAAGGCCTCTCTTCTCCGCAAAACAAGTGCTCGGGAGGGGAGTCGAACCCCTATGGATTTCTCCACCAGATCCTAAGTCTGGCGCGTCTGCCAGTTTCGCCACCCGAGCGCGCGCTTTATTACGCTCGCATCTTTGCCAGCAGAAGCAAGAGGGGAAGATTTCGGCATGGCACCGCGCCGGCCTGACTTTGTGATGGCAGTAAACTCTCGTATCGCGACTTGGGATCCCATCGCGGGTCGCTTGCGGTATCTTTGATTGAAAATAGCCCTTGGGAACAAGTCAACGCCGCTGGGGTGCAAGCCCATTCCGTCGCCCGTCCGCCGCACCGTCAGGAGGCAGGTGATCCTCCCGAATGGCCTGCCGATCCTTGCTGTGATGGCGTCACCATCGGACAACTCCGCGGAATGATATCTCTTGGTCTCTTGGTCGTTTCGTCTCGTGGTCTCTCGTCTCTTGGTCTCCGGCCCCCGGTCGGTCGCTGACACACAAACGTCGCCGTGCTGAACACTGCCAACGGGAAACTGACGACTGCCGCTTGGAACTCACCATTCGACGCCGAATTCAGGCCCCGCATCCAGCATGCGCTGAACCATTCCGGGACTCGGCGGCGGC
>JBMOJP010000108.1:0-6227 GCA_049315725.1 Chthoniobacterales bacterium
GCACGGTATTGGGCTTGATTACATGGGTCCGGCTGAGCCGGAGCACTTCAGAAAGCGTTAACGGCAGATTGGGCCGAGGTCACAGATTTGAGAGGAAACGGAGAAGACCGTGCTCACCGGGCCAGCCTCATTTTTCGGTGATCCCGCTCCCTGCTTTTGCCTCCAGGCCAATCCTTCTGATAACCCATCTGCGCGATCTGCGGCATTTGCGGTTCAATTGCATGGTTCCGGATGATGGCTCCCCGAGCCTCCATGGCGTGGTTTTCGCGCTCAAGTTTTCAAGGACAGATCCCGGAGGCGTCGGCTGTTTAGTTGCATCGGCCGCGAGCCGTGGTCCATTCTCGCCAAACTTCCACCCCGCGTGGCGCCTCAACATTTTTTCAGTATCGCTACAAAAAAAACCTTGACCTCCTGCGCCCAGTCGCTATTTTGACCCCTCCAAACTTCCATCCCACCCCATCCGATCCCCACCCATCGCCATGAAATACCTCAAGTCCCCTATGACCTCTGAGGCCGCGAGCAATGTGCTCTGGCCTTCGATGAAACCCACCGCCATCCTTGCAGGCGCGCTTTTCCTCATGTTCGCAGCCCAAAGCTCGCACGCCCAAACTACGTGGTTTTGGCGAAACGGTGAGAGCCGCGGCAACAACTGGGGCGCGACCGACCGCTGGTGGAACGGTTCCTCCGGAGCGACCCTTACGGCTAGTTCATCTCTGAATACCTTTCTGTCGTTCGACGGCTCAACGGAGTTGACCTCGACGAACGACGTATCCAACGCTGGTGTGCGCGGCATTCTTTTTGGCAGCGGCGGTTCCTCCCGCACGCTCAATGGAAACACCCTCCGCATCGCCGAGGGAGGAGTCGGAAAAATCGAAAACAACTCCGGCAATACGCAGACCATCAATCTCACGTTGAGCAACAACACGACCAACGGCCTCGAGATCAACCCGGTCAACGGGCGCCTCAATCTGACCAACGTCCATTTGGGCAGCAATTACGCCGATCTTTACGGTGCCAGCACCGTGGAGTTCCGCGGGCAGATCTCCGGCTCTGCCGTTTTTACGCTCAAGGCTGCCAGCGGTGCGGTGATAGCTCTTCTCTCCGCGTCAAACACAATGACCGGCCGGTTCGATCTCGACCGGGGGTTCCTCGTTCTGAATTCGACCAACGCGACAGCCGGGACCGGAACGATCAATATCGGAAGATCCAGCACTGGGGACTCGGCGGAGTTTCAGATCGCTCCGTCCGCGGCCCTGGTGAACAACATCGTCAACGGTATCAACTTCAACAGCACGACCGGCGCGGGCTCCACCCGGGCGATTGCCAGCCTCAACACCAGCGGGACAAATGTGGTCACCGGCACGGTCACCAACAATGCCTCGGGCCTCGTGGCAAAATTATACCAAGCCAACGGCGGAACCCTGCGCTTCAGCAACGTTGTCTCCGGGGCTGGCGGCTTCTACCTTGAGAACGGTTCCGGGAGCGGCGGCACGGTCGAACTGAGCGCCGCGAACACCTTCAGTGGCGGTTTCTTCATCGACAACGGCACGCTCAAAATTACCGACGCGGCGGCCACCGCCGGATCCGGCACGCTCGGCCTCGGGCAGACCGGTAGCGGCTCAAACGCCATCCTCCGTCTCTCCGGCGCTGCGGGCGGGATCACCCTGACCAACTCGAGCCTTGATGTGCGCACCGGCGGCGGTCAGCGCCAGATCATCTCGGAGAACACCAGCGGGACCAACAGCTTCAACGGCGGCATGTCGACCGCGAACAACCTCACCTTTGATGTTGCGACGGGCGGCACCCTCCGCCTCGCGGGCAACGTGACCAACACCACCACCGTGACCAACATCAAGAGCGGCAGCGGCACCCTCATCTACGCCGGGGCCACGACGGGCGGAACCGGCAACCAACTAAAGGTCGGCAACGGCGCCATCGTGATCGGCCTCAACAATGCAGGCACGACCAACACCGGCACCTCGACCCGCGCCATTGACCTCGGCTTGGACGGGACCAACGGGATCACGGCCAACAATGTCGGCCTCTACGCCTCCAACGCTGTGACCGTGAGCAACTCCGTCTTCGTCGCGGCCAACACCGGCGGTGCCTCCCGCACGATCGGCATTTCCGGCGCCGGCAGCGCGACGTTCAACAACGAAATCTTCCTCGGCGGGAACCTGACGGTCGACGCGGGCGCCAATGCGACAGATCAAGTCACAATGAGCGGGAACATCTTGAACACCAGCGGGCTGATCAAAACCAATGCGGGTATCCTGCTGCTCTCCGGCTCGGGCAACACATTCACCGGCGGCGTCACGCTCGGCAGCGGCACGCTGCGGGTGGGCAACAACAGCGCACTCGGCACGGGAACCTTTACCATTAATGGGGGCACATTCGCTTCGGACAGCAGCGCGGCGCGGACGATCACCAACGCGATCACCATGGGCGGCAATGTGCAATTCGGTGACGCCACTGGCACTGGCGCGCTGACCCTGAGCAATATCGACTTGGGGACAGCAACGCGCACTTTCACGGTGAGCAACAGCACCACGGTGGTCGGAACGATCACCAACACCGGCGGCCTGACCAAGACCGGCAGCGGCACCATGACTCTCGCGGCCAGCAACAGCTACAGCGGCGCGACCGACATCCAAGGCGGCCGGCTTACCCTCTCGGGCAACGGGCGACTCGGGTCCGGGGCGATCACCATCTCCAACGCGGACACCGGCACGCTGCAGCTTGCCGTGACCGGAACCAACGTGATGGCCAACAACATCTCGGGCGCCGGGGCGTTGGTCTCCAGTGCGGGCGAGACGCGCATCACCGGCGCGGTGACGACCACTGGCGGGCTGACCGTTTCCAGTAGCACGGTGCGCATCGGCAACGGCGGAACTTCGGGATCGTTCTCGGGCAACACCACCCTGAGCGATAACACGGCGCAGTTGGTTTTCGACCGCAGTGATGCCTACACCCACAGCGGGACGATCTCCGGCAGCGGCAGCGTAACGAAATCCGGCGCGGGGACCACGACGCTCACCGGGAGTAACAACTCCACCGGCGCCACGGCAGTCACGGGCGGCGTGTTGAACCTCAACAGCTCGTCGGGCTCCTCTCTGGGGTCCACGGCCAGCGTCTCGGTGACCAACGCCACCCTGCTCGTCTCGCAAAGCAACCAGGTCAGCAACGGCGCGACCGTGAGCCTCTCCGGCGGCACGATCGCCAAGGGGAGTGGTGCGATCAGCGAGACCTTCGGGGCCCTCACCCTCATCGCTAACTCGACCTTGGACTTCGGGTCGGGCGGCACAGGAAACTTCACCTTCTCCACCTACAACCCGGCCAGCTTCGTGCTCAAGTTTGACAATTTCGGCGCGGGCAACTCGCTGACGGTGACCACGGGAACCTTCAATGCCAGCCAGTTTAATTTCAACAGCTTCGGTTATACCCAGGCCACGGATGGAGCAGGCTTCACCATCACCGCCATCCCCGAGCCCTCGACCGTGCTGGCCGCACTCGGGCTCACCGTCCTGATGCTCTGGCCCGCCCGCCGTCGCCTCGTGCGGGATGCGCTGAGTATCCTCGGCCTGCGCGCTCCGATGCGCGACCGCCTGGCCTCGCGTCACGGCCACGCGTAGGATCACGGTCAAGTCCACTCACTCACCCAAACGCCGGCCTGCGGGTCTCGCGCGGGGGGAAGATGAAGGCTTTATCCGCAGATTGGCGCAGATTCTCGCAGATTGAAGAGCATGGAGCTTTAACCATTAGACTGTTTGTTTTTCTATAAAAATCTGTGTTAATCTGCGTTAATCTGCGGATAGCACCCTCCGGTCGCACCGTGCTTGGTGTCGGGCGCATTATGGTGGTTGGTCCTCGCGCGGGGGGAAGATGAAGGCTTTATCCGCAGATTGGCGCAGATTCTCGCAGATTGAAGAGCATGGAGCTTTAACCATTAGACTGTTTGTTTTTCTATAAAAATCTGTGTTAATCTGCGTTAATCTGCGGATAGCACCCTCCGTCCTAACTACACCAATTGCATGGTTCCGGCTGCGGCTAAAATAACACGGGCGAGACCCCCATGCCCCCTGATTAAAACCAAAGCCTGAGAGCGGCGGGACGGTGGTTTCACGCCCGCACGGCCCAGCGGAGTTTGGCCGAGGTGGAGCGCGGGTTGGCGCGGCGTTCTTCCGCGCTCGGGCGGATCACGTCACGCGCCACTTCCCGGTAAAGCCCGGCCCGGTGGGCCCCGCGCAGGGCATGCTTGACCCGGCGGTCCTCGCCGGAATGAAAGGTGAGCAGGGCCGCACGGCCCCCGGGGTTGAGGCAGGAGGGCAGGGCGCGCAGGAATGTCTCGAGAGCGGAGAATTCTTCGTTCACGGCAATGCGAATGGCCTGAAACACGCGGCGGGCACCGAGATCGGCTTCGTCGGGCGGGAGTCGGCGCAGAGTGTGGCGGATGGCCGCGGCGAGGTCGGTGGTGAGGGCAAATGATTTTCCCGCCAGTGCGGCGGCCAATTCAGCGGCGTGAGGCTCGTCGGCATGGCCCGTCAGGACCGAGCCGAGCTTGGTCGCGGAGACTTTTTCCAGCCATTGCGCGGCGGTGACGCCGCGGTCGGGATTCATCCGCATGTCGAGCGGTCCGGCGAACTTGGTGGAGAAGCCGCGCGTCGGCTGGTCGAGTTGCATGGAGGAGACCCCGAGGTCGGCGAGGATGAGGTCCGCGCCGACGAGTCCGCGCGCGGCCAGTGCGGCCGGCAGGCCCGCGAAGTTGCCCCGGTGGGCCGTAAAAACGTCCGGACCAAAGCCGGAACTGCGCAACAGCGCCGTGGTGCGGGGAAGTTCCAGCGGGTCCACGTCGAGGCCGAGCAAATGTCCGCCGGGGAGGATGCGCTCGATCAGCGCACGGGTGTGTCCGCCGTGGCCGAGAGTGCAGTCCACCGCGATCTCCCCGGGCTGCGGGCGCAGGACTTCCAAAATTTCGCGCACCATGATGGGCACGTGTGAGCCGGCGGGGGTTTTGCCAGCGGCCCGGACCTTGGCCACGGTCTCGGGGTGCGCGGACGGATCGAGTTCCTTGTATTTGTCCTTGAAGCGGCGCGGATTTTTCCCGGGGTAGCGCGGACGGCGGCGGTGAGGAACCGGGGCGTCCATGGGCGAGCGGTCGGTCAAATCGGCAGATCGGCCTGCGTGATTTCGGGCGCGACATCTTCCAGGGCCATGTAGCAGGTGCGTTCCTGGAGCGTGCCGAGGAGCTCCGGGTCGAGTTCGTCGAAGCGGCCGATGTTCAACTCGGCCGCGAGCAGTCCGCCTTTGTCCACGATGATCGAGCGGGCGTGGATTTCGCCTTTGAGAAAGCCGCGCTTGAGCACGCGCAGGGTGCCGTTGCAATAAATGCGGGCCGTGACTTTGCCGCGCACCACCATGTCATGCACCCGGATGGGATTGGCGAAAATGACGTCCGCACCCTTCTCCACCCGGACGCGGCGGGAGCCGATTTCGCAGTTGAGGCGTCCGCTCGTGCGGATGCGGGTTTCGCCATCGCAGAAAATTTTCCCCGCCGCACCTCCGGCGATGTCGGCGGAGCCGCAGATGGTGACCTGATTGTTGAGGTAGCCGAATTTCTTGATGACAAGCGCCCCGCGGGTGCGAACCAGGCGTTGCATGCGTTTGTCCACGATCATGTCGTAGAGGTCGATGTGGGCGTGGCAGTTCGGGCAGCCGGTCGAGGTGGCGAGGCGCGGAACCTCATGAACGCGTCCGCACTCCTGGCAGCGCACGCGGCGGAAGGGCGGCGGGCGGTAGCGCTCGATGAATTCGCGGACCTTGGCGATCTGCGGCTCGTAGCGCAGCAACCACGGCTCGGCGGCCGTGAGGGCGCGCTGCTTCCACGGATCCAGATGCACCGCCACGGCGGCCAGATGCCGGCGCCAGGTCGGCCGCCCCTGTCGGGTTTCGGCCAACTCGAAGTGTTTGCCGCAGGAGCGGCAGAAGGTGCTGATCGCGCCGGACGGCTCCTCTTGTGGTTTACCGCAACGGGGACAGTTGACCGCCTTTTTCGCGATGGGCGGCGGCATGACAGCGCCCGTTTAGAGAAGTCCCTTTTTGGGCTGCTCGGGGCCGGGGGCACCGGCGGGCCGGGCGGTGTCAGTGCGGGGCAGCCCGGATTTGTTCGGGCTGACTTCGGATTTGCCGACAAAGGTGGCGCCGTCCTCGATGATGATGCGGCCGGCGCG
>JBMOJP010000109.1:0-6145 GCA_049315725.1 Chthoniobacterales bacterium
GCGCACGAAGTGCGGTGGCTTTCAGTGTGGGACGAGGGCGTCCCACTTCCTTGGGGGTGCTGACTGCCGCGGGGCTGTCGCGCGTGAGATCAAGGAGATGGCCCGCCCTCGGGCCAGACGATCAGGGCGCGCACGAAGTGCGGTGGCTTTCGGTATGGGACGAGGGCGTCCCATGTCCTTGGACGTGCAACCTCGCGACCAGAAAAAACCATTTGACTCCCGGCGCATGTGTTTACATTGTGAATACATGAAGCGGCCCAAGTTTTCAGTTTTCAGTCTTCAGTTTTCAGCTCAGACACGTCCGGCCTCGTCCTCCATGCTCCCCGCTCCAAGCTCCCCGCTGCGTGAACGCGCCGCCTTCACGCTGATCGAACTTCTCGTCGTCATTGCCATCATCGCGATCTTGGCCGGGCTGACCCTCTCCACTCTCGGCTACGTCAACCGCAAGGGCGCGGAATCGCGGGCCAAGGCGGAGGTGGCTGCGCTGTCGGCGGCCATCGACAACTACCGGCTGGATTTTGGGTCTTATCCGGCGACCAACAACCTTTACCAGGAACTGGTTGGCACGGGCACGAACAACACCAACAAAGTCTACTTCGAGCCCACGCCGACCATCACCACCAACGTCGTCAGTGGACCCTTCACCGATCCTTGGGGCACCGCCTACAATTACTCCACCAACGCCACCTACAACGTGGGCTTTTTCGATCTTTGGAGCACCGCCGGAGGCAAGACGAACCAGTTGGACTGGATAAGAAATTGAACAAGGGGCTTACAGTTTGCCGTTTGCCGTCGTCAGCCGACCGACGCGACGAGAGCCGCGGTTGCTCGTTTCCCGCCCCCCCGCTCCCTGCTCCCTGCTCCCCGCGGCGGCGTGAACGCTCCGCGTTCACGCTGATCGAAATGCTCATCGTCATCGCGATCATTGCGTTGCTCGCGGGTTTGGTCGTGCCTTCGCTGCAGGGGCTCTTTGGCGTGGCCGGACGACGCGGTGGCTCCAATCTTCTCGGCGGGGCTTTGGAGCAGGCCCGGCTGGCCGCGATCGAGAATGGCGTGCCGACCTACCTGGGATTCCCCGGCGGGATCGACACGGACGAGGCCAGCGCCTCGTCCTTCATCATTTTTCGCGGCCCCCGCGAAGGTGAGACGGTCAACTTCGTGCCGCTCTCCCGCTGGATCCGGCTGCCCACCGGGGTCTTCATCGACCCGACCAGCATTCAGTCCGCCGCGACCAATTCGCTTTCCGTATCGGGGCTGATTCCGAAGCTCAACAACGCAAACCTGAACAGCGTGAAGGCCATCATGTTCGACCGCTTCGGCCGCCTCGCCGGCGATCAGAACCAGCTTCGTGAGCTCCGCGTGGGCGAGGGGACGTTCGTCGGCAGCAGCGTCAACTTCAAGCCCTCGGCCAATGACTATTACCTTCTGACCCTTTATCCCATGACCGGCAGGGTCAGAATCACCGACGGTCTGGGGCCATGATGAAAACGATCAAGAGCAGGGAGCAAAGAGCGGGGAGCGAGGAGCGTGGAGCGCGGAGCTTGGAGCGCAGCACCTCTCCTCGTCACTCGTTTGCCTTGGGGCTTGTGACGAAAAATCATCTGCGGCAAGGCCGTCTCCGCTTCGCTCCGGCTCTTGCCACTTGTCACGCTGAATCCGCCGAAGACGGATTCAGCCTGGTGGAGGTGGTCATCGCCATCGGGCTGTTCGCCTTTGTCATCGTGGGCATCCTCGGTCTGTTTCCGACCGCCCTGCGCATCCGCACCGAGAGCGCGCTGGACACCAGGTCCTACATGATCGCCCAGCAACTCTTCGCCTCGGTGGCGGCTGCGCCGAACATTAGCAATGTGTCATTCCGCGACGGCCCGAGGCTGGCCGCAGCCAACACCCGCGTGACCAACCTGCTCACCGGGCCCGTGGTCATGGGCTACCAATCCCGCTCCTCCATGCCATATTACTACTACACGAACCCTGCGGCCTCTTGGTCGAATGCGGGTGGATCGGATGGCGGAGTGGCCACCTCGGCCGTGAACGACATCAACACCATGGCGCGCCTCTCCGCCTCGAACGTCCCAGGGACGGCCAACCTTTACCAGATCACTGTGGAGATTCGTTCGCCCGCCACGCTGCCCCTGACCAACACCAGGCCGGTCACCTTCACCACCTACCAGTTTTTCTCGAACTGATGAACGCACGTGTCCTCCATTCCCGGGTCGGCTTTGACGGGCCCTCGCACGCCGCTCCAACTCGTCACCCGTCACTCGCCACCTGTCACAGGCGCCCGGCGGCTGCCTTCACCTTGATCGAAGTCGTGGTTTCCTCCGCCATCCTCGCCCTCATGATGGCCATCCTGCTCAGCAGCATGTCGGCCAGTCTCTCGCTTTGGCGGGTCACTGAGGGGAAGATTTCAGCGGACCGTGAAGGACGTTCCGGCCACCTGTTGCTCGCGCAGGATCTGGCCAACGCCGTGGTCCCGACGAACACGAGCGGCCCGAGCACCAACCTCTGGCCGCAGATCACGGCTGGCGGGACCAAGCTCGGTTTTCTCACCCTGCGGTCGGCCGACTACCAGGACGCCGCGAGCGGTGATGTTGGTGATGTCTGCTACGTCGAGTATCTCGTGCAGAGCAACGGACTATATCGGCGCTTCGTCGGCAGCAAGGACACCTTCGCAAGTGTGAAGAACAACCAACTCCCGACTGGCAACGCCGTCACGTTCCAGTTGCTGGCTGACAACATCATTCCCAACACCAACGCGCTCAAGAACACGCCTGTGATCAATAACGGCGAGGGCGTTTGGGTTCGCACCAACTTTGTCGGTGTGATTTTCTCCAACTCCGGCGGATTGGTCACCTACCTGCCAGCTGGCGCCAACCGTCCCGACGCGATTGAGGTCAACTTCTCCTCAGCCGACCGCGACGCGGTGCTCAACACCAACCTGCTGGCCCTGCCCAACTACCAGATCCGGAGCGCCGGGTTCTTCACCTTCCGCGTCAACCTGCCCAAATGAAATCCCACCCATCCTCCCGCGGCCCTTCCGGTGTGGCCTTGGTCAGCACCATGATCATTCTGGCCGTGCTCGCCGTGGTGGCCGTGGCCTTCATGCAGAGTGCCACGACGGACCGGGCGTCCTCCCGCAGCGGGACCACCTACTACAAGGCGCAGCTCGCCGCCGAGGCAGGTCTGGCCGAGGCCATGGCGCAGATGGCACAGGCCATGACCAACTTCAACTATGTCTCCGGCGCGGAACCTGTCGGCAGCTCCTACCGCACCTACGTGCGACCGACCCGCGTGGTCAGCGGTGTCTGGCAATCAGTCGGCACAAATGTCTACCTCGATTCGGGCACGAACGCCCCTTTGACGAACTTGGTCGTGGCCGGGCCCAACACCAACACCGGCGTGGTTGTTCGGGCTCAGGTCAAAACGCTCAGTGCCACCAACTCCCAAACCAACACCTACGCGTTCTGGGTCGACGAGGCGGGCGGAAAGCAGAACCTCACTTGGTGGGGCGGGGGCACAAATCGTGGACTCGTGACCAACGTGGCGGACCTGCCCCTTGTCCTTCCATCGGCCAATGGCACGACGGTCTCGGCCTTGTCGGCGGGCGCCTCAAACGCGTTGGCCAGCGCCCGCAGCTACTCAGTCGTGACGACCAATCTCTTCGGCACCAACACCGCGATCCTGACCGCGTCCAACGCACTTCTCACCCCGGCAACATTCAATCTTCTGGATTCGTCAATCTCCAACGCCAGCAGCTACTTCTTCACCCTCTTCAGCCCCTCCTCCGCGGCCACGCCTCTCGGCGGGCGGAAGCTCAACCTGCAAAACCTCGCCCGCTATATCACCAACGGCATGTCCGCCGCCCAAGGCAGCAACTCGCCGCGCGCCACGCTGGTCGACCAACTGCTGCTAAGCAACCCCCCAAATGCCACGAATTGGGGCGGTGGCGACCTCAGCTGGCTGGCCACCTCGGGAAACTACACCACGAACGAGCAAAGACAGATCGTGGCCAACCTCATCGACTACCTCGACGATGATCTGATTCCGACCACGGACAGCGACACGGCCCCCACCTTCTTCGGCCTGGAGATGCGGGCCGACTCCAGTGGACGCGTCCAAGGCCACCCCTTCATCAATTTCATTTCTGTCGGCCTGATCTTCAACCGCAGCACCGGCAACGAGTTGAATTCCACCCGCGTGCTTTGTTCCCTCGGCCTCGCTTACCCTTGGAGCAGCACCTCCACGGCCGCGGCCGCCTACACACCGGAGATCGAAATCGCCGTCAAGGGCACGGTGGCGAACCCCATTATGGCGCTTGGGACCAACGCCCAGGCCTATTTCGGCACCAACTTTACCGATGAAATCAACAGTCGTCCGGTTTCAACCTTCACGCCCTTCACCGGCAACAACTGGCCACAAGCCGTGGGCTTGGCCGGCACCGCGAGCTATGCCACGCCCTTTACCGGGTTTTCCACCGGCGCATGGCCGACCCGCGGCCCCACCAATATCACTTTTCAGAATCTTACCTACACCATCAGCAAGATTCGCCTGCTCTTCACCCCGACGAGCGGTGCCCCCGGCTATGTGCAGATCATCCCCACCAACCTCGTCATCACCAACCAGCCCAGCAATGTCGTTGCCGCCGGAGGAGGTGGCTCACTGGCGGTCAAGTTCACCGAGAGTGCCTTCGCCCAAACGGCCAACCTCTACCTCGCCACTGATCCGCGGGCGCACTTCCGTCCGACGGCCTGGACCAACCTCGCCTCGCTGACCTCTTACGGAACCAACATCCCTGCGCCCTCCGGGGGCGCTGGGCAGGTGGTGATGTCCAACGGAGTCAGCACGAACTGGGACACCGCCCAGTCCATGCCGATGAACTTCAATTGGTATATCTCGACCAACGTCAGCAACCACCTGAATCGCAGCACCAACACCAACGGGGCCATCAGCATTGGCGAGTTGGGTTACCTCTGGACAGGGAGGCCGTGGCAGACGCTGAGCATGACCGCCACCAATCTCACGCCCGTGCCGGACTGGAACCTCCTTGATTACGTCACAAGCGGCTTCTTGACCAACACCACGATCAACATCACCGCGATGCCCCTGCGGTTGCCAACCGCCACCGGGACCAATGTTACCGCGTCGAACAGCCTGGTGCAGGAGGGCGGGTTCAATATTCTGACCCGCAAGTTGGCCACCGCCACGGCGTTCCTGACCAACGCGCCCGGACTCGCGGCCAATGCACCTGCGACTTTCATTGCTTTGCCCCTGTCCACCAACCTCGCTTCGGCCGGGGGTGCGCTAGCCACCCTGACCAATCTCTCTGCTGCCACCGCCACAAAGTTTGCCCGGGAGGCCGTGATTCGCGCGGCTGGCAACGCCGCGGTGACCCAGAGCCGTGTCTTCACCGTCTATTCGCGCGGCGAATATTCCTCGGGCACGACGCGGAGCAGCGTGCTGCTTGAGGCCGATGTTTTTGTCGATGTCAACGAACAGACTGGCACCCCGCGCCTGCGGGTGTTATCCAAAAACTTCCGCTAACCATATCCCATGAAACCTCACGCTTGCCTCGTCCTGATTCTCCTCATTTCCGGTGTCTCTTCGCGGGCGCAAACCCCTGCGCCGACGCCGCCTCCGCCCGTCGCCATCGAGGAGTTCAAGGTCGAGTCTGCGCCCGCTCCCGGCGGTGGCACATGGTTGCGTCTTCTCGCCCCGTTCCGCACGTCACCGAAGTGGGCCGATGGCATTGCTTTTTACTACGACGTGCTGGTGGAGAAAGACGGGCAATTCCGTGTGCTCTCAGGCACGGCTCGTTATGCCAATGTCAAAGCCGGGCGCCAAGCTGCGGTGCTCTACATGTCGCCCAGCGCCGCCGAGCGGTTCGGTGTGCCGATCGCGGCTGAAATCCGGGTCGGCTACAATGATGAGGTCGTCCAGAGCTTCAAATGGGAGGCTCCGGGCAAGAAAGCTCCCGAGGGCTGGGGCACGCAGTTCCAGCGCTACCCCAACCTCATCCAGCCCATCTATTTGACACCTTTTGTCGCGACCGAATACGGAAAGTATCCAGACGCCATCTCGTCTCAATAGGCCGGGTGGATCGCGATGTCCCCATCGCGATGGCTCAACACCCCAGTGGCCCGAGGGC
>JBMOJP010000110.1:0-6083 GCA_049315725.1 Chthoniobacterales bacterium
TGGTCGCGGTCGAGGAGGGACGTTTGGACAAGGCGGATAACCCTTTGAAGAATGCCCCGCACACGGCCGAGTGTGTCATGGCCGACGACTGGCCCCACCCCTACTCCCGCGAAGTAGCTGCCTTTCCCTTGCCTTGGCTGCGCACAGGAAAATTTTGGCCGAGCGTCCGCCGGGTGGACAACGTCTACGGCGATCGCAACCTGTTCTGCACCTGCGCTCCGGTGGAAGAAGTCGCCTGAGGCGAAAAATCTCAACCGAGAGCGCAAGTGGGAGAGGAAGAGAGGCGGGACGCCCGTGCTCTGTGGAACACCCGCGCAAGAACAACCTTGGAGCGCGTGGGTTTTGCATCGTTCCGGCTGAGGGCGATCCTCTTTGGGTTTTTAAGTTCAAGACTCGCGGTTCATCGTGGAGGCCACCGCGGCGATTTTTGGTGCTTCAGCCTTTGGGTTGAGTTGACGAATGACCCTGCTTAGCGCGTTTCCGGCGCCTGCAACCCAACCAACCCGCCCGCGTAACCAGTCAGCTCGAGGTAACCGCGGCCTGTGATCGGCCGATCCCCGCGGGTTCCCAGGGCCCGCACACTGCCTTCCCAATAGGCGATCGGCTTGAGGACCAACTCCTGCTCGGCGAGGGCCGCGCTGACTTCGAAGTCCAAGCCTAGTTTGGCCACCCGCAACCTCCAAGTCAGCGGATAAACACCGCCGGTCTCCGCACTGCGCCAGGTGCGGCCCGGAACCAATTCGAAGTCGTCGTTTTCGATCGGTGTCGTCCGGCCCTCCGCGTCGATCCATGTTCCATGGGAATGCCGGTCGCGTCCTCCCTCGGCCAGCCGTATCTGAAAAAGCATTAGCTCGGTGTTGTCCGAAAATTGCAAACTCAGCCAGTCCCACCCGGTCTGGTTTGCCGCCAGTTGGTTCGTGGCCCATTCTTGATCGAACCAGGAAAAGCCATGCACTGGGATTTTCTCCTCGCCGAGGGTTATGGTTCCTTCGGATTCCAACCGCGTGAACGAATAGTAGTGAGAAGCCCTACCCTCGCCTTCCGCCTTCTGGCTCACGCCATCCGCGCCATGAAACACCGGGGCCTTGCGTGCGGTCAGGCGCAGGTTTAATCCAATATCTTGGTCCCTCGCCTGCACAGCGAAGGCCCCCTCTCCGGTCCGCCGCAGCTCCCAATCCTTGATCCACGCAATCCGGTCGCCCGTGGAAAATCCCGCCTCCCCGAAGGCCCCGCGGGAGAGTCTTTGGGCGAAACGAAACTTGCCGGAGGAAATATCGGTCACGGCGAAGTGAGCCAGCTTGATGTCCTCGACGACGAATTTCGTCTCGGCGGGGTCTCCCCGGCGCACACCCTGACGGAAAAAGGTCAGTTGATAGCCAAACTCCCGGCCGTCTTCGGCCGCGAGGTTTCCGGTGAAATACCACCACTCGGTCTTGAAGTCCGGATGGGCATGGTGGTCGCGCGGAAATTCATAAGTCCAGCCGGGCCGGGCTACGGACCACGCGGGCTCAGCCGCGGAGAGAAGCGGCACCGTCGCCACGACTAGAACGAGGCTAGTAAAAAATCGTCTCACGCGGCTCCTCCACCTGCTCGACTTTTTCCGCCTCGACTCCCGGGATGAAAACCCCGTTCTCCGCCTTGAACCGGGCTATGCCGGTGACGCGAATCCAGCTCATGGGCGGAACATCCTTCGGCCGCGGTCCCGCCACCGGGACGGCCACGGGCTGGGCGTCGGCCGCGCAACATACGATGAACATCCGCACCAGATTGAATCCCTCCGCCGCGTCGTCCGTCGGCAGCGCATACTGTCCGATGACGGACACCTTCTGGTCCGCGAACTCCTCGCGCAGTGGCGCCTCTTCGGCGGCGTAAAGCATGTCCATGGTTTCAAGCTGGATCGCACCATCCGGTCCGCGGGTGAAATACTCCACCCCCTCTTCCTCCGGCGGGAGGCTCGATGGATCGGGTAGTTCGCCCCCGCCCACGTCGGCATCGTCCCACATTGGGGCTGAGGTGAACGACGGCTCAGCCGAGGGCAACTGCGACAAACTGGTGACCAGTCCGCGGTTCCTCACCGCCGCCTCCCCGAACTGGCTCGGAGAAATCACCGCCGCCGCAGTCACGGGCAGAAGGAGCACGGCGAAGGAGAGCACGGCTCCGGCGCCCAGCCCCCGGGGCGCTTCGTTGTGGTGCGCGTGATCATGGTGCTCCTCGCAGTGGTCGCAGCCGTCCTCGCCATCCGCCGAGGCCCACCAGTAAA
The DNA here is from genome assembly GCA_049315725.1 of Chthoniobacterales bacterium. Lineage (GTDB taxonomy): Bacteria > Verrucomicrobiota > Verrucomicrobiia > Chthoniobacterales > JACTMZ01 > JACTMZ01. The sequence continues at coordinate 2,261 of JBMOJP010000110.1, forward strand.
GAACCGTCAGGACCAGCAAACCCACCCCCGCCGCGGCCACGTAGGGGTGGGCCTGCGGATGCAGGTAGGCGGCGACCCGACCGCTGAGCCAGAAGGAGAGCAGCAACGCCGACCAGACCAGGAGCGTCAGCAGGGTGAGAAGGCGTTTCATTCCTTAGTAAACGTGCGCGATAGGCAGCAGGGTGCAAGCCAGCCAGACGAGTGCAGCGAGGCCGAGGACGAGGAAGACGATGAAGCGCCGGCGGAAGACCAGCCCGTAGATGAAGATCAACTTGAGATCAACGACCGGTCCGAAAACCAAAAACGCCAGCTTGGCCGCGGCGGGAAATCCCGTGAAGGTCGCAGCGACGAAGGCATCCGACGTGCTGCAGAGCGAAAGCAGCGCGGCCAACCCCATCATGCCTGCCACCGCCACCCCGGGCTGCCCGGCCAGCGGCTCGATCATTTGCTGATTGATGCTGGTGTTGAACAGCGTGGCCACCCCGGCTCCGAGGAGGAAGTAGTAGGTCACATCAAGAAAATCCCCGACGGAGGCTCGCACGGCTCCCGCGGTTTTTTCCTTTAAATTGCGACTCGCGGTGTCGTCGCCCTCCTCGCCGCCCCCGGCAGCCAGCATCGAGTTCTTTAGCACCAACACTCTCGGCAGAAAATGCACCATCGTCGCCACGATCGTGGCTACTGCGAAGGACAGTCCGATGCGCCAAAGCAGCATCTCCTGCGGCCCCTGCCCGCGAAAGGCGGCGTAGGTGCTGACAGCCACAATCGGGTTCACCACGGGCGCGGCGAGCATGTAGGATATCGCGGTCGAGAGCGGCAGACCCTTGCGCAGGAGGCGGCGAATCACCACGACAATGCCGCACTCGCACATCGGCAGGACGGCCCCGAGCGCGCCGCCGAGCAGAATCCCCGCCGCCGGACTACGCGGCAAGACCCGCGCCAACACCCGCGGCGGGAGGAATGCGTCAATCAGCCCGCTAAGCAGAACCCCGGCCAGAATGAACGGCACCCCCTCCAGCACGACGCTGAGGAAGGAGTAGGTAAAATCAGGCAGGCTGAACCAGAAGCGATGCTCCATTGACGGCGGCCACTTGAAAGCAGAACGCGGCGAAATGCAACCGGCTGCATTTTTCCTCTCCCTGGTCAGCGAGAGGACGCCGCCAGACGCCGGGGACGTCCGTCCCCCAAAGGCAGCAGTCGGTTGCCGCGGCGACCGATCCTACCGTGGGCGCACAAAGAAGAAGGGCGACCCCGAGGTCGCCCTTCTCTGTGATCAATCGAGGGACAGCCTTAGCTGGCTTTGCCCTCTTCGGCCGTCTTGTCCTTGTCCTTCTTGGCACCGCTGGCCGGGCAACTTCCACAATCACCCGCGAAAACGGAGGCGGTGAAGGTTGCGAGGGCGAGGACGGTGATGCTGAGTGTGATGAGTGATTTCATACAAAGGTTATACGACTCTCACAGACCGTCAGATGTTCAATCATTTTTTTCCTAATTGAGAGCAATCTGAGAAGGCACGCTGCTCCGACCGCACTTGCCCTGGCCTTGAAGAGACCGCAAAAAGGAAGGGTCGCATGTTCTGGATTTTCTCCATCCTGTTTCTCGCCTTGGAAGTCGCCGCGATTCTCAGCGCGGTTCATGCCCTCTTCACCGTGCGCACCCCGCAGGGCACCATCGCGTGGATTGTCGGGCTCATCGCTTTCCCCCTGCTGTCCGTGCCGCTTTACTGGTTTTTTGGCAGCCGCCGGTTCGAGACTCATGCGCTGATCATGGGCCGCAAGTTTGAGGAGAGTCGGGAGAAGATTCTGGCCATCCGTCAGGCGCTGGATGACTATCGTAGCGATTCCTCGCGGCTGGCACCACCAGGGGCCGCCACGCTCACGGCCATGGCCGGACGGGATTTTTTGCGGGGCAACAACCTGGCCCTGCTCATCGACGGCGAAGCCACCTTTGACGCCATCCTGGCCGAAATCGCGACGGCGCGTCAGTCGGTCCTCGTCCAATTCTACATCGTGCGCCCGGATGGCCTCGGTCTGCGCTTGCTCGAGGCTTTGGCGGCCAAAGCGGCCGAGGGCTTGGAGGTTTGCTTTCTTTACGATCAGCTCGGCAGCGCGGGCCTCAAGCCGCACATCGTGCAGGCTTGGAGCCTCCGCGGGGTCAGACTGGTGCCGTTCTGCGCCTTCAGCGGATGGCGCGATCGCTGGCGGCTTAACTTCCGCAACCACCGCAAGAATGTCATCGTGGATGGCCGGGTCGGCTTCATCGGCGGGCACAATGTCGGCGACGAGTATCTCGGACTCGATCCGAAGTTCGGGCGCTGGCGCGACACGCACGTGCGGGTCGAGGGACCGGTGGCCCTGCAGTTGCAAATGTCTTTCGCCGCCGACTGGTATTTCGCCACCGGGGAAATGGTCAAGGCTCCGTGGCAGCCAAACGAAGCGCCCGATGGCCACGCGGATCAGCCCGCACTCGTCCTCCCTTCCGGCCCGTCCGACAGAAACGAGCTGTGCACGCTGTTTTTTCTGCAGGTCATCGGCATGGCCCAGCGGCGTTTGTGGATTGCCAGCCCATACTTTGTTCCGGACGAGGGCATTTTGCAGGCGCTGGAACTCGCCGCCCTGCGCGGCGTGGAGGTGCGGATTCTTCTGCCGGCCAAGGCCGATCATCTGCTCGTCTGGCTGGCTTCGTTCGCCCTGCTCAAGGAAATCGACGAACCTCGCATCCACATCCACCGATTCACCGGAGGCTTCCTCCACGAGAAGGCGCTCGTCGTGGATGACGAGTTTGCCGCCGTCGGCACGGCCAACTTCGACAACCGATCGTTCCGGCTTAACTTCGAGATCACCCTCGCGGTGGCCGACGTGCGTTTTGCCGCGGAAGTGGCCGCGATGTTTGAGCGGGATTTCGCGGAGGCCGAGGAAGTGTCGGCCCGGGCCTACGACGAGCTCCCCTGGCGGATGAAAATCGGCGCCAAGGCGGCGCGGCTGCTGGCACCGATTCTGTAGGACCTACTTCGACTTCGGCCGCTTGAAGACCGCGACGCTGCCCGGCGTGAAGGCCACCAGTTCCCAGCCCTGGGCGCCTTGATTGTTGAGCATCTGCTGGAGCGGCTGGTTCTTCAGTCCGGCGCTGACCACGAGGTATTCCCAACGCGGCGGCTTGGCCTCAACCATGGTCACCGAGGTGAGGAGGAGAAATGCAGCAGTGCAGGAGGCGAATCGGGAGAAGCGAAACATGGAACGCATGACGCGAAGTTTAACCCAAAGCTGGAAGGAGGAAATACTTCTCTGGATCACCCTCATTGGCGGGCTGAAATTTTCTTGTGGCCGGACCGACCGCTTGCACCAGCATTCTTGCAATGCCCTTGTCCACTGGATCGGGAAGAATATCAGCATCAAGCCTCGTCTGCGCCGGCCCAGCGGGATCGGGCCCGCTTGGAGTGGAGTGCTCCCCGAAAATTGAGCCATGAGTTATGAGAGTTGGCGGCGCGAGAGCGCCGCCCAACACTCATGAAAAGAAAGCGACACACACCGGAAGAAATCATCAAGAAACTGCGGGAGGCCAGCGGGCTGCTGGCGGCAGGCAAAGACGTGCAGGAAGTCTGCCGCAGCCTCGGGGTCAGCGCGGCAACATACCAGCGCTGGAAGAGTCACTACGGGGGCGTGAAAAAGGACGCCCTCAAGCGGCTGCGCGAATTGGAGAAAGAGAACGCGCGGCTCAAACGCGCCGTGGCTGATCTGATCCTGGACAAGGCGATTCTCAAGGAGGTAGCCGAGGGAAAATGGTAGGCCCGGCCCGCAAACGTGAGGCGGTCAAGCATGCGCAAGAC
>JBMOJP010000111.1:0-6076 GCA_049315725.1 Chthoniobacterales bacterium
CTTGGCGGAATAAGGGCTGCCGGCCTGGCTGTAGGGGTTGGCGGTGGAATCCACATCATACGGATTTGCGCTCAAGCGCCCGAGGAACTCCGGCGATTCTTCATCCTCGCTTCGCTCAACAACCACGCGTCGCGACGGTCGTGTTGGAGCCTGGATGGACTCGATCGATGTGTTGTCATCGGGTTCGTCTGATTCGACCGAGAGCGTTGCGTCGAGACGCGGGCTGATGACGCGCAACGCCTCGACGTCGAAAGCCCGCAGCACCGTGGACATCTCGGGGCGCACTGCCTGGAACACCTCCGAGTTCGCCTCATCGCCAAGTTGCGCCAAGGCCGACCCGGCGAGAACGAAGAGCGTGACTAAGGTCGGAACTTTCATGTCTTTATTCTCGCCCTGCAGCAGGGGCTTTGCATTCCCGTTGTGTGTCATAAAAATGCCGCAGGCGTTTGCCCCTCCGCACACCCGAAGATGCGCGGAGAGGCGTGGCCCAACCTGAGCTCAGCTCCTTCCGTTCAGGGGACCGGGTGTCCCGTGGCTTGCAGGATCGAGATCATCGTCCGCAGGGTTGGCCCGCGTCCGCCGTATTTCAGCCTGTCGCTCTCTCGGATTGGTTAATTCCGAGGTGCTGTGCAATAGAGAGGGTGAATCAAACACTCCATCCGACAAAGCGCCTCCCATCAGCCGCCCCGGCAGGGCAACCTGTGCACATGACCGCGGAGGACTTTGACAGCTTCCTGCGACGACGCCTCTGCTGGATCGACGGGACGCCCACGCATGCGTCCTCGGCCCGGCAGCGTCAGTGCCCCCACTGCCGGCGCAAATGGAGCTACAGCCATCTTCTGCAACGCTGGGACGCGGCTCTGGCTCTGGCGGCCGGAAAGTCCCGCGCCGAATGTGCCGCGGAACTTCGCATCGACATCCACACCGCCGGACGGCTTTACGCAAAGATGGAGGCACGCTTGGTGGAACATTTGGCCAGCGAATTGTCCGGGAGTGGGGTTGGCGCGTCCGCCAATGGTCAGGAGATGATGCAAACTTGGCGCGGGATGCAAAAGCTGCGGACCAAAAGCGCCCGCTATCGTCACTTGGCGGAACTCTGTCTGCGGCACCGTGCGGCTGCGGACCGCGTGGACCTCATCTTCCAGCTCTGCTTCCGCGATCACGCACGCGTCGTCGCCTCTCGCCGCCTGGTCCGACCGTAGGGACAACTGCCCTAGCATTACGCATTTTCTGGGATCGCGTTTGTTTTATGGAGAGAGCCGAAATTCTCCCCGCGGCCGAGCGGTCGCTATGACACACAACGCCCTTTGAACCCACGCCAATCAACCTTAACCTCTTGACCAAAGATGCATCAGGAATGCTCCGCCCAAAGCGGGGCTGCCAACCGGGGAGGAGATCCCACGGTGGCTCGTGCGGGAGAGCGACTCTCCCCCGCACAGATGTGCCGTGCGATCGGATCGGGCGGAACAAAAGTCTCCACCTGGTGCGTTTGAAAACAAACGCCCAATGACCAACACACATCCCGCCGCCTGGACGGCAAAACCCCGCTGCGTGCTCTCCTTCCGGGTGCGCGGCCACAACCCGAACCACCACCTGTGGTTCAACAACGGGTCGTGGTGGATGCACTACACGGTGCATCTGCCCGACAGCACCAAGCACCGCGTGCGCCGCTCCCTGCGAACCCGCAGCGTCGAGCTCGCACAGGCCCGACGTGACGCGATCCTCGAGGAGTTCAGCCCAGCGCGAAAGGAGGCGGCATGAGCGGCTGCCCCGGGCGTGAAGAAATTGTCGCCCAGACCAGGAAGATCCGCCTCATCCCCAACGGCCCGCGCCCGGGAGACTTCTTCTGCCGCGCCTGCCAGACCTACTTCAATACGCCACGCAAGGATTGAAACGCACCATGAAAAGCACCTCCACGCACCCCGTCGCCATCATTTCCGACATCCACGGCAACCTCGACGCCCTGGCCGCTGTTCTCAAAGACGTGGCCGCGCACGAGTGCATCACCATGGTTTGTCTCGGCGACATCGTGGGCTACGGCCCCGAGCCAGGTGCCTGCGTGCAGCTGGTGCGTGAATACGCCAGCGCCGTCGTCATCGGCAACCACGAGGCCATGTTGCTGGCGATCCTGAAGGAAGGCTCCATCTCCCGCGAAAAGACCGGCGACATGTGGAAGGCTCTGGCCCTCTGCCGCAAGGGATTGAGGAGCGACGAGAAGAGATGGATCCGCAAACTTCCCTTCACCGTCATTGCCCAAGACCTGTCGTTCGTCCACGGCTCGCTGCACCAGCCGCACGAGTTCAACTACATCCGCAACAAGGAAGACGCCCGCCTGACCTTCGCCGCGCAGGAGACGCCCCTGTCTTTTCACGGCCATACGCACGTCCCAGTTGTCTGGGAAGAAAAGGGCAAGGAGATCACCGGCTACGTCCCCGGCGATGGTGAGATCCAACTCGACCCCGACTGCCGCTACGCCGTCTGCGTCGGCAGCGTGGGCCAACCCCGGGACCGCGACCCTCGGGCCTCCTACGCGCTCTACGACCTGGAAAAACACCGATTAGTCATCCGCCGCCTTGAATACGACATCAAACGCGCCCGCGAGCGATTTCTCGGGGCCGACCTCAAGGGCTTCCATGCCATGCGTCTGGCCAACGGAGTCTAGAACCCGAACCACTATCCGATAACCCATGAAACCACGAGCCAAGTTCCTCCTCGATCCCGTGTCGCCGGACCCCGGCGTCTTCACCCTCACAAGTTTGGTGGCCTACATCCGACGACCGGGTCGCGATGGCGAGATCGTCGGCACGATCCACCGATCGTTCCGCAATGCGCCAGGCGTCACCCCGGGTCTGCCCACGTGGTGGTCCTGCCCGGAGTTTCCTGATCCGGCCATCCCCGTCGAGCGCTCCGATGATTCGGAGGCCGACATCATCCGCAAAGCCATGGATTGGCTGCACAGCAACCGCTGACCTCTCGCAAACACCGACAGCCATGGGCAACCGCACAAGATCAACCGCCAACTTGAACACCACACGGACCACCGCCGTCGGCCAAAAAACTTACCCCCTCATCCCGCAGATGTCCCACCCCACCCGCTCATAATACACTCATGAAAATAATGAACCCACCCATCACCGCCCGCAATCTCACCGCCTGGTTTGTCGCGGACGATCAACACAACAACGTCGCCTACACCACGCTCGAAGAGGCCGTGGAGGCCGGTGAGGCCGACGTCCACGAGACGGGCAACGTCACCGAGTTGCTCATCGAGAACCATGGTCTGATCGACCTCTTCATTCACATCGGCGACCTCGTCAAGGGCGGCCGACAGGACCGCACCATCGGGGTCGACTTCATCGTCCCCTCCAAGTCGGGGCGCCTGCCCATCCCGGTCTTCTGCGTGGAGCAGGACCGCTGGCACCGGCGCGGCGACGAATCCGGAGCCATGTTCTCCAAGCCCAACAACGTGGTGTCCTCCAAACTCCGCGCCAAGCTCTTCAGGTCCAAGAGCCAATCGGTCGTGTGGGATCACGTGTCCGAAGAACAAATGAGCCTGAGTGCGAAAGCCGGCATCGACGCGTGCGACGACATCTCCCCCAGCAGCCTGATGCTCTCCTACCAAAAGGACGAGATGATCAAGGCGCTCGCTGAATACGAGGCAGGGTTCAAGAAGGCCCTGCCCTCGGAGGCCACCGGCGTTGTGTGGGTGGTCAATGGCCGCCTGGACCATGCCGACCTCTATGGCAACCCAGCCCTCCTGGCCAAAGTCTGGCAGAAGCTGCGCGTGGCTGCCGCCACCGAGGCCCTCGGTGGCCTGAGCGATCCCGGCGCAGCTGCCGCCCCGGTGACTTTGGCCGAGAAGGACATCGTTGCATGGCTGGCTGGCAACACCGCACAGGCCGAGGAGCGGCGCGAGGACTTGCCACCCCGCACCAGCGTCCGCACCCGCGCGAGCCGCAAGGTCTTCGAGTTCGAGACGACCGACACCGCGAACGGTCTCACCGTCCACCGCAGCCTCGTGGAGGCCGCAGGCATCGGCTGAAAGCTGCTCTGCCCGCAAATTGACTACGGCCGGCATCCTGCGCCCCAGAGAGGTTTGGCCGTCATAGGTTGCTTGGGCCTCCGCGAGCCGAGCATCGTTTCTTGCGTATCTTAGCAATACGTTGCATTGCTATTTTTGGAATGACGTAACTCCACTTCGAATGGGATCCGCGCAAGGCTTCCGCCAACGCCGCCAAGCACAGGGTGACTTTCGAAGAGGCGAAAACCGTGTTCTACGAAGGACCGGTTCATCCTGATGAGGAGCAGTGCCCGTGCCCGGGCGCTCGTTGTGGTTCATTGTTACCGCCGCAGGGGCTCCACCATTCGCATGATGTCGGCCCGCCGGGCCGGAACCATTCCGTTCTCATCCATCTGCCATTCGCCAATCGATGAGGACTTCGGCCCGCCGGCGTTTTCCAGGTCAAGGAGCGTCTCGTGCGACTTGCTGCAGAATCTCCTCAAGCAACGCAGGCTTGAGATGAAGTGTCGATTTTCCGGGAATCGCGCGGAGCAATTCCAGCACGGAAGCCTTGGTGCGCAGTCCTCGCCGGATGGAACGGATGAGGATGCCGATCGTGCCGTGGACCTCGAGTTTCATGGTCCCGGCCGCCAAGCGGGCCGCCGCATCGTCGGTGAGGAGCAGAACGGCCTCATGCTCCGCTGCCACAGCCAGTGCCTCCTGCTCGCCGCGGTGCAAGCTCATGGTCTCGACGAGGCTGCGCAGTCGAGGGGCCAAGATGCCCCGAGGCGGGGCCACCCTGCGCAGACCTGCCCCGCCAACTTCCAATGCGTGGGGCCGGTGCTTCTCCACTTCGCGCCAGACGGCATCTGGGACGAGCACCTCGGAAAAATCCGCGAGGAGGTCAAGACAGCCCAACTCGTCCAGATGAATCAGCGGCCCTGCATCCGAAACAACGACCCGGACAGAACCTTCAGGTCTTGCCATGCAGGCCCCAGTTCACGTCGTCTTTCACCATTGATGCCGTCAACTCCCCGCCATGCGACTCGAGAAAGCGCCGCAGCGCCTCTGCCAGCAATTCATTCATGCCGCCCGCCCAACCCTCTTCGACGAAAGACCGTGCGCGCTCCGTCAGTTCGGGCGGAAGTTCCGCTTGGATCAGTGTGTTGGCAGCCATGCTGTCAAAGGTAGCTTGGGAAACGATTTTCTCAAGGCTGCTCACGAACCAATCGCCCGCCGAACACGGGCGATGCAGGTTTGCGAAGACTTCTTCAGGGCACAATGTGCAGGCAGCGGACCTTCGTCGTCGCTTTCTCCCCAGCCTGGCGAACTTCCTCCGCGTCTATCTCCCGCTGACCGACTCCGCCTCGTGGCTAAATGGGAGGAAGGTGTGGCAGCAACTGCAGCACGGGCTGCGCCATATTATTTGCGGAAAGCAAGGAGGAGAGCGCCAAGCGCCATGAGCAGGACGCCGGTCCAGTTGCGGACGGACAACTTTTCGCCGAGGAAGACGACACCGAGAACCGCGACGAGCAGCAGGCTCAGCTTGTCGATCGGGGCGACTTGGGAAACCGGCCCGAGCTTGAGTGCGCGGAAATAGCAGAGCCATGAGACGCCGGTGGCCAGACCGGAGAGAAGGAGAAAAACCCAGGTGCGCCTATCGATGGACGAAAGCGGTTGCCACTCTCCAGTGGCGAAGAGGAGCAGGATCAGGAAGAACAAGATAACAAAGGTCCGGATGAGTGTGGCGTAGTTGGAATTGATATCCTGCACGCCGGCCTTGGCAAAAACGGCCGTCGCCGCGGCAAACAAGGCCGAGAGCGCCGCCCATGTCACCCACGACTCGAATACTCCCTTCATCCTAGAACTAGTGCAGGGTAAGTCATGGAGCTGAACCATTTATCCGATGCGCTTAGTAGACGTTGGGCAATTCGGAGTAGTGCTCTGACTGATGGAGTAGATTCTCGAGCATTTTGAGCTGATTGGGCGGTCGCTTCTTCACTTCGACAGATCCTACCACTGGTCTTTTCAGAAGAAAATGCGCCTTGTGCTTATGACTCGAAATCTTCTGGCTGA
>JBMOJP010000112.1:0-6062 GCA_049315725.1 Chthoniobacterales bacterium
CCGCGGGCAGGTCGCGCACGAGCCCTACCAGTTCCAGGCGGCGGAAGTCGCTGAACTTTCGGCTCGCCCGGCCGAGCAGGCGGGCTTTGCCAACCTCTCCCCCAAGCCCCAGCACATCTGCCACGCACCCGGCATGGACGTGAGGATTTTCGGATTGGAGAAACTCTGATGCAACTCCACGGCATTCACCATGTCACCGCGGTCACCGCCCGCGCGGCGGAGAACCACCGTTTCTATACGCAGGTTCTGGGCACGCGGTTGGTCAAAAAAACGGTCAATCAGGATGACGTCTCGGCCTACCATCTTTTTTATGCAGACGGCGCAGGGACACCGGGGAGCGACCTGACGTTCTTCGACTGGCCGGCCCCGCCCGAGCAACGGGGCACGCGCAGCGTCATCCGCACCGGGCTGCGGGTGGACAGCCCGGCGACCCTCGATTGGTGGCGCGAGCGCCTCGCCAAGCACGCGGTCACAACCGAAGAACCGACCATCCGGGACGGACGTGCGGTGCTGGATTTCGAGGACCCCGAGGGACAACGGCTCAGCTTGGTGGTTGATGGCGAAACCGGAGGCGACCAGCACCCGTGGGAGCAAAGTGCGGTGCCGCCGGAGCACCAGATCCGCGGGCTCGGCCCCCTCATGCTCAGCGTGCCACAAGCCGGTCGCACCGACCGCGTGCTCCGGGAAGTGCTTAACTTGCAGCCCGTGAGGACCTACGAACTCGCCGCGCGGCCGGTGCAGGTCTACCAGATCGGCCCCCAGCCCGGCCCGGGACGCGAGCTGCACCTCGTGGCGGAAGCAGGCAGCCCCTCCGCCCGGCCGGGCGCGGGCGGAGTCCATCATCTGGCCTTGCGCACGACGCTGGCCGATTACGAGGCGTGGGGGGCGCGCCTGACCGAACTTGGGATACCCAACAGCGGCCCGGTCGACCGCTTTTGGTTCCGCAGCCTCTACTTCCGCGAACCCGGCGGCATCCTCTTCGAAATCGCCACCGACGAACCCGGCTTCACCGCCGACGAACCCGCCGCCACCCTCGGCCAATCGCTCTCCCTGCCGCCCTTTCTCGAGCCGCGGCGACGCGAGATCGAGGAGGGACTCACACCAATCCTCTGATCTTGTCCTGTGAAAGCGTTTGTCTTCTGGACCGGTCTCCTCAGCGGTGCGGCGGGCATCGCGCTGCAGCTTCCGGCGCTCCAGGCCCGGCTTTTTTCCAATCCGCTGCCAGGCTTGGTCATGCCGGTCTTCGGTCTGGTGGCCGTCTTCCTAGGACTGATGCTGGTTCTTTGCGCCCGCGACCTGAGACACCGCGGCGTTTTGGTTGGTTGGGAGGGTGTTCTTCGCGTGGTGGGTGGTGCCGTGATCGCGGGCTACGGGTTTCTCAACGGTCACGGGCTGCTGCTCGTCAGCGGCGTCGGTGATTTGATCATCGGTGCGATCTACATGGTGGGCCTGCCCCGCCACCTCCGGGTTTCGACCATCGACCTGCTCCTGGACCGTAGGTAGAAGTCCCGTGACGGCGTGGCCCAGCCTTGGGTCGAGCAATAGAGCCCGGAATATTTTGCGCGTGTCGCCGCTCCGCCGCGCGCCTACATTCCTTGCCTCATGTCGACCAAAGACCCCAACGCCCAACGGATGGAAAAAATCGTCAGCTTGTGCAAGCGGCGCGGTTTCATTTTCCAATCCTCCGAAATCTACGGCGGCCTCAACGGGTTCTGGGACTACGGTCCGATGGGCGCCGAATTGAAGCGCAACCTGCGCGAGAGTTGGTGGAGCGCGATGATGCGCGAGCGCGACGACGTGGTCGGCCTCGACGCCAGCATCATCATGCACCCGATGGTCTGGAAGGCCAGCGGGCACTTGGACACATTCAGCGACCCGATGAGTGACTGTTTGCTGACGAAAGCCCGGTTGCGGGCCGACCAGATCGAGCCGCAGTCGGGCACGGTTTACTGGTATGAAGGCGCGCGCTCCGGGCAGACCGGCTTCACCATCGACCGGCCCTTTGCCGTCCTGCTGCGCAGGGGTGAGAAGGCCGAACGGGCGCGCAAGCTCGCCCAGCAGTTCTATGCCGAGGGCACCCTCGAAAAGGCCTCCGGAGAAGGCGACCTGCTCGAGCTCGTCGGGGAGCGCACGGAGGAGGTAACGAATTCCACCCGCTTCAATCCCCAGAACGGATCCCTGCTGACCGCGCCCCGGCCCTTCAACCTGATGCTCCGCACGCACACCGGCCCGGTCGAGACCGACGAGAACATCGCCTACCTCCGCCCCGAGACCGCGCAGGCCATTTTTGTCCAATTCAAGAACGTCCTCGACTCTTCCCGCGTCAAAGTCCCCTTCGGCATCGGACAAATCGGCAAAGCATTCCGCAACGAAATCAACCCACGCAACTACACCTTCCGCTCGCGCGAATTCGAGCAGATGGAACTCGAGTTCTTCATCAAGCCCGACGAGGCCATCCGCCTCATCCACGGCCACGTGACCCGCTGGGGCGAGGGGGCCGACCTCAGCCAACCCTGCCCCGACTGGGGATGGGAGATGTGGCATCGGTATTGGGTGGATCAACGGACCAAATACTACGCCTCCATCGGCCTGGGGGCCGACGTGCTCGACTACCACTGGCAGAAATCCGAGGAACTGGCCCACTACGCCCGGGCGACGGTGGACATTCTTTTCAAGTTCCCCTTCGGCACGGAGGAACTTGAGGGCATCGCGGCGCGCGGCGATTTCGACCTCGCGCAGCACCAGAAGTTCTCCGGCAAGCCCCTCGAGGTCTTCGACGAGGAACTCAAGGCGGCGTGTGACGGGCTGGACGACGGACAAAAACGCGCGTTCATCGACGAACTTTATGAGGATCGCGGCAAACCCGAAACCACCCGCGAGGAAATCACCGCCTTCGCCGAAAAACTTTTCAAGGGCGTCTACCTTCCGCACGTCATCGAGCCGTCCGCCGGCCTCGACCGCATGGCTCTGGCCGTGCTGGCGGCGGCTTTCGACGAGGAAACAATCGCCGACGGCAAAGGGAAGACGGAAATCCGCACGGTGCTGCGGCTCCACCCGCGCGTCGCGCCCGTCAAATGCGCCGTGTTTCCCCTGCTGAAAAACAAACCCGAGTTGGTGGCCAAAGCCCGGGAGGTCGAAGCCCTGCTCCGCCCGCGCATGAACGTCTTCTACGACGAGGCCGGAGCCATCGGCCGGCGCTACCGACGACAGGACGAAATCGGCACGCCCTTTTGTGTCACGATCGATTTCGACACCATCGGTGAACCGGAGCGAAGCGGAGATGGGCGAAGCCAAAACGGCCCGGAAAAACAGGACACCGTCACCCTGCGCCACCGCGACTCGATGCAGCAGGAACGCATCCCCATCGCCGACCTCCCGGGCCGTCTCCGTGCGGCCGTGCGCTGAGCGACACGGCTTGCGCCGCCGCCCCTTCCACGCGTAGTTTGATCTCATCATGGCAGACAGCACCAAACACATCCTCGGCCGTTTCGATGAGGCTTTGGAGTCGCTGCGCGGCCAGGTTCTCATGATGGCCAGCCTGACCGAGCGCGTTCTCGTCCTTTCCGGAGAGGGCCTGTTTCGCCGCGATCTCGATGCCTGCAACAGCGTGATCGCGGACGATGCCGAGATCGACACGCTGGAAAAGAGCATCGACGAGGACGGCGTGGAGGTCATGGTGCGCTACCAGCCCATGGCCAAGGATCTGCGCGAGGTCGTGGCCGCCATGAAGGTGAGCAACAACCTCGAACGCGTGGCCGACCAGGCGGTGGGCATCGCGCGCCGCGCCCGGCACCTCAACCAGTCGCCCTCGGTGAGCGAGACGGCCGGCCTCGAAACCATGTTCCAGATGGCCCTGGAGATCTTCCGCGCCGGCGTGCGCAGTTTTGCCGACCGCGACGACGAGTTGGGCCGCACGCTCAAGGCGAAGGACCGGGAACTCGACGCCCTGCATCACCGCACGATCAACGACCTCACCGTGCGCATGACCGAGGACAACGCGCACATCCACGAATACCTCGACCTGATCTTCGTGGCCCGCATCATCGAGCGCATCGGTGACCACGGGACCAACATCGCCGAGGACGCGGTCTTTGCCACCTCGGCCGAAGACATCCGGCACACAGCGCAGCCCGCGTCCGCCTGACGCCGTTGCGATGCCGGACGACATTCACCTGCAGGCGCGCGGATTGCGCAAGGCCTTCCGCCTCGGCTCCTCGGTCCTCGATATTCTGCGCGGGGTGGATCTTTCCGTCCGGCGGGGCGAGACGGTCTTTCTCTGCGGCGCCTCCGGGGCGGGCAAGAGCACATTGCTTTACACCCTGGCCGGCCTCGAGCAGCCAAGCCAGGGCGAGGTCCATTTCGAGGGTGAACCACTCTACGGCGTGCCGGCCCGGCGCCAGGCAGCCGTGCGCAACACGCGGATGGGTTTTGTTTTTCAAAGCTATGCCCTGCTGCCCGAGCTGACCGCGCTGGAAAATGTCGCGCTGCCCGGCCTGATCGGCGGGCGACTCGACAACGCGCGCGCCGGTGAGTTGCTCGGGCAGGTCGGGCTCGGAGACCGCGCGGCGCATCTGCCTTCCGAGTTGAGCGGCGGGGAACAGCAACGGGTGGCCATCGCCCGTGCCCTGGCCAACCGCCCCAGCATGATTTTTGCCGACGAGCCGACGGGCAACCTCGACTCCCGCACCGGCGGGGAAATCATCGACCTCCTGCTGGGCCTGGCCCGCGGCCATGGCACGACCCTGCTGGCGGTGACCCACGATGCCGCCCTGGCGGCCCGCGGCGACCGCGTCCTGCACATCCGCGACGGGCTGCTGGAGGAAAACGACGCCTGACCGCCTCCGGCAACACTTGCCCGGCGTAACTCATCAGTCTAAAGTTTACGTTCTTCATCATCACCTCAACCAACCAACATATCATGCCCTACGAACTTCCGCCCCTCACCTACCCAAACAACGCGCTCGAGCCGCACATCGACGCCAAGACGATGGAAATCCATCACGACAAACACCATCAGGCCTACATCACCAACGCGAACAACGCACTGAAAGACCTTCCCGACCTGCTGGCCCAGCCGGTCACGGAACTCATCGCCGACCTCTCCGTCGTGCCCGAAGCCATCCGCGGAGCCGTGCGCAACAACGCCGGCGGCCACGCCAACCACACCTTCTTCTGGACCATCATGGCTCCGAATGCCGGCGGTGCGCCGAAAGGCAAGCTGGCCGAGGCCATCACAGCAAAGTTCGGCAGCTTCGACGCCTTCAAAGAAGCCCTCGAAAAAGCCGGCGCGACCCGCTTCGGCAGCGGCTGGGCCTGGCTTGTGGTCAACAAGGCCGGCGAACTCGAAGTCGTCTCCACCGCCAACCAAGACAGTCCGCTCATGGGCAAGGCCGTGGCCGGCGTGGAAGGCACACCGGTCCTCGGTGTCGATGTGTGGGAGCACGCCTATTACCTCAACTACCAGAACCGCCGCCCCGACTACCTCAAGGCCTTCTGGAACGTGGTCAACTGGGACCAGGCGGAGAAGAACTACCTCGCGGCGCTGTAGCCCGCGCTCCAGATCTCACTCGAAAAGCCCAAGACGGTTCGTCCGCCTTGGGCTTCTTGCTTGTCTGCAGTTCGTTGGGCGGAAGAGGAGCGGCGCTCCGACTCGCCCGCAGCAAACCACCCACAAGATGGAGACGGCCATTCCTCCCGACCATGCCCAAGCCCTTTCGCATCGCCACCGCGATCCCACGATCTTACATTGCGGAGGAACTGTTCTGAACCAAACCTCGGAGCGGGTCGCTTGCAATGCATACGCTCGAGTGGCAGCAGCATGAAATTTAACGAAGACTCCTGCAAGCTCTCACGAGGGTCAACCGCACCTACCGCTCGTTCCGTTACGGCTACGTAGTGGATTCCCGCTGGCGAAAGCCCTTCCACGCACCTACGATCATGAGCGCAGACGCAAAGCGACAACTTTTCACCGACGTTCTGGCTCCGCTGAAGGGCCGCTCTGCCTATTTTCCCACCGCAGCCATTCGCGAGGCCGTCCGGAATGCCAATCTCCCCATCACGGA